>NZ_BAAGPS010000010.1:100444-271450 GCF_054783935.1 Streptomyces pseudoechinosporeus | reverse complement strand
GCGGGAGCGATCTTCATCATGGCCAGGGCCTGCGGATAGTTCCACGGCACCAGGGCGGCCACCACGCCCAGCGGCTCACGCCGTACCAGAACCTCGCCCTGCAGGTCGCCCAAAGGCCGCACCTCCTCCAGCGGGAACTTGCGGATCAGGCCCGCGTAGTAGCGCAGGAGCCCGGCTCCTGCCAACGCGTTGGCCGGAATCGAGAGCCAGATGGGCATGCCGTTTTCGGCGGTGACGGTCTCGGCGATGAGGGTGGAGCGCTTCTCGAGTTCGTTGGCGAACCGCTCCAGGGCGTCCGCCCGGGCGTCCGGCTCCAGGTCGGACCAGCCGGTGCCGTCGAAGGCCCGGCGGGCGGCGGCGACGGCGGCGTCCACGTCCGCGCTGTCGCCGACCGGGGTCCGGCCCATGGCCTGCTCGGTGGTGGCGTTGATGACGGTGTTGACGTCGGCGGAGTGCGGGGCGGCCCACTGGCCGTCGATGAACAGGGAACTGTAGTCGTGCGTCATGACTGCTCCTGATGAAGGGAGTTGAGAGGGAAGGGACTGGATCGTCGGGGTCAGGCCGTGTGGGTGGCTCTGTCGGTGAGTCGTGATGTCGTTTGTCGTTCGGTGCGGATGGCACCGTCGTGTCGGCGAAAGCGATGTCGCTGAGTTTTAAGGGCAGTTGGGGCTTTGTGGTGGGACGATGGCTGTGCTTCTCCCTCTGGGGCACCGATGCGCCTGCCGAAATCCAAGGCCGATCTGTACGCGGCAATCCGCCGGGACCACCCCAGCCGGTCCTCGTGCTCCGGCGTCCGGGCACCGCCTGCTGCCGGGAGCCTCCACGGAGGAGACCGAAGGGGCGCGGCGGCCCCGTTCAGGCCGGCGTCCCGGCCTGAACGGCGGCCGTCCGCCGGGGGCGGCGGAGCAGGGCGACCGCGCAGGCGGCGGCGAGCAGGACCAGGCCCGCGGAGACGCTCAGGCCCAGGCGCATCCCGTCGAGCAGGGAGTCGCTGAGGGCGTCGTAGACCCGGCCGGCGTCGGCGCCGAGGTCCATGCCGGCGACCGCGCCCAGGCCCCCCGCGTCCGCAGTGGAGACGATGGCCCGCTGCTCCGTCCCCGTCACGCCGGCGTCGGCGAGGTGGCCGGGCAGCGCGCCGACGGCCCGGGTGGTGAGCAGGGTGCCGAGGATCGCCGGGCCGAGCGCCCCGCCGACCTGGCGGAAGGCGTTGTTGCCGGCCGAGGCCATGCCCGCCATGTGGTGCGGCACGGAGGCGATGGAGGTCGCGGTCATCGGCGTGGTGACCATGCCCATGCCCAGGCCCAGCATGATCAGCCGCCAGGCGATGGAGCCGTAGGAGGAGTCGGCGTCGAGGGTGGTCTGGGCCAGTAGTGATCCGGCGATCAGCAGCAGACCGGCGGTGATCATGACTCGGGCGGAGACACGGTGGCCAAGCCGTCCGGCAGGGAAGGAGGCGACCATGGCGGCCGCGGGCACGAGGCACAGCCGGGCGCCCGCCTCCAGCGTGTCGAGCTGCTGCACCATGCCGAAGTACAGGCTGAGCACGAAGAAGAAGCCGATCAGTCCGAGGAACGTGATCAGAGCGATGAGGGCGGTGGCGGCGAAGCCCGCGCTGCGGAACAACGCCATGTCCAGCATGGGGCTCGCGCTGCGCCGTTCTGCCACGACGAAGACGATCAGACCGGCGACGCCCACCGTCAGGGCGACGACCACCTTGGCGTCGGTGAAGGACTGGGCGCCGCCCTCGATCACGCCGTAGACCAGGGCGGTGATCCCCACCGCGGCAATGATCTGGCCGGGCCAGTCGAGCCTGCGCTGGTGCGGGGCGCGCGAGTCGGTCAGCAGCGGGACGGCGGCCACCATCGCGGCGAGCGAGACGGGGATGGGCGCCAGGTAGATCCAGCGCCAGGCGGCGTGATCGAGGATGACCCCGGCGATGACCGGGCCGAAGGCCAGGGCCGCGAGGAGGGCCATGGCCCATATGCCGATGAACTTGCCGCGTTCCCTGTGGTCGGGGACCGCGTGGCTGATCAGCGCGAGGGTGGTGGGCAACAGCGCGGCCGAGCCCAGACCGGTCACGGCCTGGCCGATGCACAGGGTCTGGATGTTCTGCGCGCACAGGGCGATGGCGGCCCCCACGGCGCAGCAGGCGAGGCCCGCCTGGAAGACCTTCTTGCGGCCGTGGACATCGCCGAAGACCCCGGCGGTGAGGATCAAAGCGGCCACAGGCAGGACGAACGCTGCCTGGACCCAGGTGAGTTGGGCGGTCGAAGCGTTCAGCGCCCGCTGGATCGCGGGCAGGCTGACGGCGACCGTGGTGATCGGCAGATAGGCGATGAACACGCCGAGACACGCCATGACGATCGTGGCCGTACGCCGGTCCGTCGGTTTGATCGCCGTGGTGGTGGCGCTCACGGATTTCTCCGGTTTCTCGTGTGCGGCGGCGGCGCCGCGGTCGGTCGGTGAGATGGGCATGCGTGCGGGCCGTGGGAGCCACGTTCTTCCTGCTCAGAGACCGCGCCCCAGCATCCGCCTCATCGGCCGCTGATCCCTAAGGCAGAGGCCGGAATCGAATACAAACCTCTACCTGAGCGCCCTTTGATGACATACTCCCGACATGCTGGACGAGATTGACAGAAAAATCCTCCATGCGCTGCAATGCGCACCTCGCGCCCCGTTCCGGCGCATCGGCGAGGTGGTGGGCGTGTCGGAGCAGACGGCCGCCCGCCGCTACCACGCCCTGCGTCGCGACGGGGTGCTCCGCGTGGTGGGCCTGGTCAACCCGGCCGCGTACGGGCAGGCGCAGTGGATCGCCCGCATCCGCTGCCGCCCCGACAGCGTCGGATCGATCGCCGACTCCCTCGTTCGGCGGCCCGACGTCGCCTACGCCAATCTCGCCTCCGGCGGCTCGGAGATCAACTGCGTGATCCGCTCACCGGTCGACTCGGCGCTCGACGCGCAGCGCGACGACGTCCTGCTGCGGCAACTGCCCAGGGCGGCCTCCGTCCTGGACGTGGACATCGACCTGCTCATCCACTCGTTCCGCTTCCGCGGCGCTTCCGGCACCACCGACTGGACCGGCTATGGCGCCGGGCTCACTCCCGAGCGGATACGGCAGCTCACCGGCGACCGGCCCCCGCCCCCCGCCGGACCACTCCTCCCGCCCACCGCCGAGGACGCCCCACTCCTCGGCGTGCTCGCCGAGGATGGCCGCACGACCCACACCCGGCTCGCCGAACTCACCGGCTGGAGCAACGCCCGTGTCGCCCGCCGCATGGAGGCCCTGGAGTCCTCCGGCGCGCTCTCCTACGACGTGGACCTGCTGCACGAACGCCTCGGCTACCGCCTCAACGCCACGGTGTGGCTGCGCGTCGCGCCTGCTCACCTCGAACGCGTCGGAGAGGAACTCGCCCGCCATGCCGAGGTCGCCTTCGTCGGTGCCATCAGCGGCCGCCACAACCTGATGGCCATCGTCATCTGCCGCGACGCGGAGGACTTCTACGGCTACCTCACCACCCGCTTCGCCGCCGTCGACGGCATCGACGCCTACGAGGTCAGCATCCGCGTCCGCCGCCTCAAGCAGGCGGCCTCCGTCATCTTCCACGGCCGCCTGGTCCATCCGACGCCCGCATAGGGGGGAGAAGCCGAGAGTGGGGGAGCGACCAGCCACGAACAACCCGCAGTTTCCAGACGGCCCGCATTTTCCAGACCGCCCCTCCAGCGGAGCCAGCCGGCGGAGCTACTGGTCCGCCAACCACGCCTCGTGCCGTGCGAAGTGCCCCGGATCCCGCGTAACCCAGATCCCCGACGCTCGCGCGAGCACCGCGCCGCCCGGCAGCAGTGCCATCTCGCCGGCGATGTACCAGCGCGAACCCTCCCGCCGCTCGACCCAGGCCCGTACCTGAACTGGTCGTTCCACCGGCACCGGCTTCACGAAGCTCACCGTCAGTTCGGCCGTCACGCTCAACACCCGGTTCAGCAAGGGGAGATGGCCCAGGCACTCGTCCATGACGGCCGCCGTCCAGCCGCCGTGCGCAACGTTCGGCCCGCCTTCCTGGGACCGCGGGCAGGCCAGTTCGAACCACGCCACGCCGTCCTCGCCCAGCCGTTCCTTGTCCACGCCAAGACGACACGCCCCGGCCGCGCGACAGGCCCCGCACAACGCGACCCCGCCCGTCGTACGCGGCGGCTCCTGGAAGTCCGATCCGGCCCACTGGGCGTTCGGCGTCGGCATATGTGCACTCCCTCAGATGTCGGCCAACAGCGGCCGCAGCTTCCCGGCGATCAGCTGAACCTGCCGGGCGACCATCTCCTCGGGCATCCCGGCCAGTGAAGCCCACAGGAACACCCCCTCGACCGGCAACCCGGCCACGTACTCCTTGACGGCCGTGGCCATCATCTCCGGCGTGCCGTAGAGGAACTGGGCGAACCCACTCGCGCGCAGCCCGCTCTCCCGCCACTTCTCCGGATCGATGGGGCGGGGAACCGGCTGATCGGTCCCCTCCACCATGTACCGGCGATAGCTGTCCCACTGGTACGCCAAATGCTGGCGCACCACCGGCCAGTCACCGTCCGGATCCTCGGTGACGAAGCTGGTGAACGAACCCTGCATCCGCGCCACCGACCCCTCGTGCCCGCCCTCCGCGAGCCCCTCCCGATACGGCGCGAGCAGCGCGGGATTCAGCGACAGCAGCCCCGTACCCAGCCGGCCCGCCCGCCGGGCCCCCTGCGGACCCTGGTAGCCGAGCCAGATCGGCAGCGGATCCTGGACCGGACCCGGGGTGACCGAGGACGAGGCCCACAGCTCGCGGATCTCGCGGACCCGCCGGTCGGTGGTGGAGTACCGCTTGCCGAGATCCGCCCCGTACAGCCGGTATTCGGGTACGCGATACCCCGTGCCGAGGCCGAGATCGAGCCGTCCCTCGCTCAGGATGTCCACGAGCGCGGCCTGCTCGGCGATCTCGGGCGTCGCGTGCAACGGCGCGGGGATCACGGCCGTGCCCAGCCGTACCCGGCGGGTGCGCGCGGCAGCGGCGGCGGCCATGGTGAGCGGCTGCGGGAGGTAGCCGTCCTCGAAGCCGTGGTGCTCGGAGAACCAGACCGAGTCGAGCCCCAGCCGGTCCGCCTCCTCGCACATCTCGAGGGCGAAGCCGTAGACCCGGGACCAACTCCGTTGCCAGGGCGGCGGGTTGCGCAGATCGAAGTAGATGCCCACCTTCATGACTCAGACCGCCTCACGGCTCTTCGGCTCGCACAGCCGGATCTCCGCCCGGGTGACGGAGACCCCTTCCCCGGGAGGCGCCAGCCGTACCGGCCGCAGGTCCATCGACTCGATCTCCGGGAGGTCCTCGACCATCGCGGAGATCCGCAGCACGGTCTCCTCCAACGCCGCCAGATCAACGCCGAGCCCGCCCACCCGGCCGTCCAGCAGCGGCGCCGCCCGCAGCGAGCGGATCATCTCGCGCGCGTCGCGGTCGCTGAGCGGAGTGACGCGGTACGCGACGTCCGCCATGAGGTCGGCGTAGTCGCCGGTGAGCCCGAAAGCGACCACCGGCCCGAAGACCGGATCGGCCTCGACGCGCAGGAACGCGTCCCGGCCGGAGCCGGACGGCTCGGTGCGTACGTCGGCAGGTGCCTCGGTGTGTACGTCGATCCCGTAGCACCCCAGCAACTCCCGGGCCACGGACGCCGGAACCGGTCCCGCGGACAGCCCGGCGAGCAGCGCCCGCGCACGCTCCGTGTCGATGCCGTCGAGGTCCGGTACGAAACCGGCCGGACGGCTCCGCCACGCCTCGTACGCCGCCGCATGACCGAGCGAGGCGGCGGCCGACTCGGGGAACGCGTAGGTCGGTACGACCAGTTCGCCCCGGCGCAGCAGATCGGCGACGCCTGCGCCGCCCAGGAAACTGGTCACCACCGGTTTCGACGGCTGGGCCGACGCCGCGTCGAGGATCGCCGACGCCACCTCGTCCGCCTTGTCCGCCAGCGGAGGCATGAACAGCACGATCGCGGCGTCCACTTCGTCGTCGGCGAGTACGGCGTCCAGCGCCTGCCGGTAGTGCGCGGCGGTGGCCGTCGGCGTCAGGTCGACCGGGTTGGCGACCTCCGCCTGGGGCGCGAGCGCCGAGCGGAGGGTCTGGCGGGTGCGGTCGCCGAGCGTGGCGACCCGTAGCCGGCTCGCCGCGCAGGCCCCGACGGTCAGCGCGGCCGGACCGCCCGCGTTGGTGAGCACGGCGACCCGGTTGCCGAGCGGGGGAGGCTGATGGGACAGCAGCAGGGC
Source organism: Streptomyces pseudoechinosporeus (assembly GCF_054783935.1). NCBI lineage: Bacteria > Bacillati > Actinomycetota > Actinomycetes > Kitasatosporales > Streptomycetaceae > Streptomyces > Streptomyces pseudoechinosporeus. The sequence continues at coordinate 265,170 of NZ_BAAGPS010000010.1, read as the reverse complement.
GACGTCGAACAGCTCCTGGAGGCTCCGCGTACGGATCACCCCGGACTGCGCGAACAGCGAGTCGACGGCCGAGTCCGCGTGCCCCGGATGGACCGCGACGATCGGCTTGCGCGGCGCGACCCGGCGGGCGATACGGGCGAACCGGCGCGGATCCCCGAAGTGCTCGACGTGCAGCAGGATCACCGAGGTGCCGGGGTCCTCGTCCCACCACTGGAGCAGGTCGTTGGTGGACACGTCGACGGAGTGCCCGACCGACACGAAACCGGAGAAGCCGAGGCGCAGCCGCCGCGCCAGGTCAAGGACCGTGAGTCCCAGCGGCCCGGACTGGCTGGACATCGCGACCCGGCCGGGCGCGGGCAGGGCGGGCGAGAAGGTCGCGGCCAGCCGTGCCCCGGAGCTGGTGTTGACCACGCCCATGCAGTTCGGGCCCACCAGCCGCATCCCGGAGGCCCGCGCGAACCGGGCCAGCTCCAGCTCGGCCGCGCGCCCCGCGGGACCCGTCTCGCCGAAGCCCGTGGAGACGACGACCACCGCCTTGACGCCGGCCTCCGCACACTCCCGTACGACTCCGGGAACGGCCTCGGCCCGTACGGCGACCAGCACCAGATCCGGAGGCTCGGGCAGCTCCCGGATGCTGGGATAGGCCCGCGCCCCGGCGATCTCGTCGGCGTGCGGGTTGACGGGGAAGACGCTGCCGGGGAAGCCGCCGCGCAGCAGGTTGGCCACGATCTCGTGGCCGATGGTCAGCGGGCTGCGGTTGGCGCCGACGACGGCGACGGACCGCGGTTCGAGCAAGGGGCGCAGCGAGCGCCGTACGGCCGTGTGCTCACGCCGTTCGGCCCGGGCCACCGCCTCGGCCTGCGGGTCGATGGCGATGTCGAAGTGCAGGATCTGGCCGGGCGGGCCGGTCTCGACCCGGTAGCCGGAGCCGAGGAACACATTGATCATGCGTACGTTGTCGGTGAGCAGGTCCGCTTCCAGGACCCGGATCCCACGGTCCCGCGCCGCCGCGGCGATGTGCTCGAGCAGCAGCCGCCCGAAGCCCTCGCTCTGGTGGTCGTCGCGGATCGTGAACGTCACCTCGGCGTGGTCCGGCCGTTCGGCGTCGCGCAGATAGCGGACCAGGCCGACGATCTCGTCACCGGCCAGGGCGACGAGGGCCAGCTCGTTGAGGTAGTCGACGTGCGCGCCGCGCCGGATCACCTCGTCCCGGGCCCGGACCACCGGGCCGAGGGAACGGAACGCCAGAGTCGCCCGCGACAGCCGGCCGACGAAGTCGACCAGCCGGTCGGCGTCGTCCGGCCGGATGGGACGGATGAACGTCGACCGGCCGGTCCGTACGAGCCCGGGCTGTTCCAGATCCTCGGGATATTCGGGAGATTCGGGATGGCGGGTCATGAGCGCTTCTTCGCGCCTCCTCGCGGACGGGGGTCAGCGGACGGGGTTTCAGCGAATGGCGCGATTCAGACGGCGGCCTCTTCGGGAGTCTGCTCCGGCGGGCTGAAGAGTTCGTTGAAGGTACCGCGGGTGACCCGCTCACGGATCTTGTCGTCCACGCCCTCGAAGAGTTCGTGCAGCGTCGACTGGGTGTGGCCGTACGTGCCCTCGAGGTGGGGGTAGTCGTCGCCCCACATCACGTTGTAGTAGCCCGTCGCCTCCACCACCTCCACGGAGCTCTTGTCGTGCTGGAAGGAGGCGTACACCTGCTGACGGATGATCTCGCTCGGCAGCCGGCTCAGCTTCGGCCGTACGAACATGCCGTGCTGGCGGTAGGCCTCGTCCATCCGGTCGCCGATCGCCGGCACCCACCCGGCGCCGCCCTCGGCGATGAGGATCTTCAGGTCGGGGTGGCGGTCCAGGGCGCCGCCCGCGACCATGTGGGCCACCACGCGCATGCCCGGGTAGGTCGTCTCCATGTAGTTGACGACCGCGCCGCCGGGACCGCGGAAGACGACGTTCTCGCCGCCGGTGCCGATGTGGAAGGCGAGCACCACTCCGGCCCGCTCGGCGGCGGTCCACAGCGGCTCCCAGCGGTCCAGCGCGTACTCCTCGCCGGGCCGCGTGGAGCACGGCAGGAAGACCGACTTGAAGCCGAGCTCCGCCACGCGCTCGACCTCGGCGACCGCGTCGTCGATGTCCGCCGTGGACACACAGGCGGGTGTGATGACGCGCTTGTTCTTGCCGAGGATCTCGGAGTGCGCCCAGTCGTTCCAGGCCCGTACGGTCTCCCGGGCCAGCTCCGGCTCGGTGATCGAGACCAGCCAGAACCCCATGGAGGGGAAGGCCAGTTGGCTCCAGACGCCCTCCTGGTCGAGGTCCTTCAGCCGTACGTCGAGATCCCGGGCACCCGGCGGGCGCATGGCGTCCATGAAGTCGTTGAGCTGGCGGTCGATGCGCTCGCCGTCGATGTAGAGCACCTCGTACTTCTCGCCGCGCTCACTGCGTGGCGCCCGCTCGGCGAGACGCGGCGGCAGGGCCTCGGTCCACAGGTCGTCGGGCTCCATCACATGGGAGTCTCCCGAGTTGACCCAGATCTTCGTCATGGCGCTCCTTCGGGTCAATGGATGCAATTAGTTAGCTACTTTAGATGCTGTACCGGGCTACGGGAAGCCTCAGCCGCGCCGCCTGTCGATCTCCTCGGCCAACTGCGGAAGCACCTTGAAGAGGTCGCCCACGACGCCGTAGTCGGCGAGCTCGAAGATCGGGGCGTCCGCGTCCTTGTTGACGGCGATGATGGTTTTCGAGGTCTGCATGCCCGCCCGGTGCTGGATCGCCCCGGAGATCCCGGCGGCGATGTAGAGCTGCGGGGAGACCTGGGTGCCCGTCTGGCCGACCTGGTGGCTGTGCGGATACCAGCCGGCGTCCACCGCGGCCCGAGAGGCGCCGACGGCCGCGCCGAGCGTGTCCGCGAGCCGCTCGATGACGGCGAAGTTCTCGGCGCCGTTCACGCCCCGGCCCCCGGAGACCACGATGTCGGCCTCGGTCAGCTCGGGGCGGTCGCCGCCGACGCGTGGCGTGCGCGACAGGATGCGCGTGGCGGTGGCGGCGGGGCCGAAGGTGACGTCCACCTTCTCCACGACGGGGATGGCCGGTGCGGGTTCGGGGGCGGTGGCGTTCGGCTTGACCGTGATGACCGGGACGCCCTCGGTGACATGGGCCGTGACCTGGTACGTCGCCGCGAACACGGACTGCTCGGTGACGGGCCGCCCGTCTTCGTCCGCCGTGATGTCGACGGCGTCGGTGATCAACCCCGACTCCAGACGCACCGCGAGCCGCGCGGCGGTCTCCTTGCCGTCGAGGCTCGACGGCAGCAGCACGGCGGCCGGCCCGCTGCTCGCGGCGATCTGCGCGAGGGCGTCGACGGCCGGAGTGACCAGGTGCTCTCCGACCTCCGGGGCGTCCACTACGTACACCTTCTGGGCGCCGTAGGTGCCGAGGATGTCGGTCGCCGTGTCCGCGCCCGCCCCGAGGAAGACGGCCGAGGGCTCGCCCAAGCGGCGTGCCAGGGTGAGGAGTTCGAGGGTCGGCTTGCGTACGGCGGCGTCGACATGGTCGACGAGGACGAGGATCTCGGCCACGGTGCATTACTCCTTGCGTGGGAGGCCCGCCGAAGGGTGAGCCTGGCGGTTTGGGTCAGACGAACTTCTTGGTGGTGAGGAACGTGGCCAGCCCGACGCCGCCCGCCCCCTCGTCCGGGACGATCTCTCCCTTGGTACGCGGCGGTCGCTTGGCCGTGCTGTTGACCGCCGACCGGGCGGCGGACCGGCCGCTCCACTCGGGCTCGATGTCCAGATCGGCCAGATCAAGGTTCTCCACGGGCTTCTTCTTCGCCGCCATGATCCCTTTGAAGGACGGGTAGCGGGCGTCGCCGGACCGGTCGGTCACCGACACCACGGCCGGCAGCGTGCCCTGGACGCGTACGGTCGCGGACTCGCCCTCGCGGCGGCCGGTCACCGAGCCGTCCTCGACCGAGACCGCGAGCTCGTCGAGATGGGTGACGGCCGGGACGCCGAGCCGTTCGGCCAGCATCGCCGGGACGACCCCCATCGAGCCGTCGGTCGAGGCCATCCCGCAGACGACCAGGTCGAAGCCGTGCCGCTCGATCGCCTTGGCCAGTACGAGCGAGGTGCCGAGTGCGTCACTGCCCCGGATGTCGTCGTCGCTCACATGAACTCCGCGGTCGCCGCCCATCGCGAGCGCCTTCCGCAGGGCGTCCTTCGCGTCGTCCGGGCCGACGGTGAGATACGTGACCTCGGCGTCGACACCCGATTCGATGATGCGCAGGGCCTGTTCGACGGCGTACTCGTCGAGTTCCGACAGGACGGAGTCGACCGCGTCCCGGTCGGTGGTGCCGTCCTCGGTGAACGCCCGGTCCGCCGTGGCATCGGGCACATGCTTCACGCAGACAACGATCTTCAACGCGATACCTCCACTCTGGCTGAATGAGTGCTAATAGTTAACTATATAGTTCGGGCTGACGCGAGAGTTGACCCGACGTCGGCCGGATCTCTGGCTGATTCCGTCGAATTAGTTGACTCATTACGCTGATAGCTGGAAGATCTGGGCAGCCGAACGAGGCTGCGAGGAGGCGCCATGGCCGGTGACAGGTACTTCGAGCCACAGGTGGAGACGATGCCCCGCGATCAGCTCCGTGCGAGGCAGCAGGAGCGGGTCCTGGAGCTGGTCGAGTACGCCTATGGCAACTCGGCCTTCTACCGCGAACTCTGGGACGAGCACGGGGTCCACCCGCGGGACATCCGCTCCCTGGAGGACTTCCAGGAACGCATCCCCTTCATCACCAAGGACATGGTGCGCGCCTACCGCGCCCGCACCAAGGACCCCTTCGGCGGACTGCTCTGCGTCCCGCCCGAGGAGCTGACCTCCGTGTCCTCCAGCTCGGGCACCACCGGCGACCCGGAGTTCTTCGCCGAGATCTGGGAGGACGCACCGCCCCTGATCACCGCACAGGTGCGTGACCTGTGGGAGCTGGGACTGCGGCCCGGGGACGTGGTGCTCAGCCCGCCCGGCACCTTCCGCAATCTCATGGACCCCGGCTACCAGGCGCTCGGCGCGGTGGTCGTCGAGGTGGACACCTGGCTCGGCAAGATGCACGAGGTCGTCGAGGCCGTCCGCACCTACCGCCCCGCCTACCTGCAGATGCTGTATCCGCAGATGGTGGAGCTGGAGCACCTGGCCGACAAGGTGGACCTCAAGGAGGCGTTCTCCTCGCTCAAGGGCGCCTCGTGCGCCGGCCAGCCGCTCAGCCGCAGGATGCGTGACCGGATCCGCGACGACTGGGGTATCGACGTCTACGAGTACACCAGCGCGGCCGACACCGGCACCGCATGGGAGTGCCGGGAACACGACGGCTTCCACCTCTGGGAGGACACCGTCTTCGCCGAGTGCCTGGACATCGACGAATCCGGGTCGCGAGAGGTCGCGGAGGGCACCGTCGGCGAACTGGTCGCCACCGACCTCGACAACCGGGCCGCGCCGCTGATCCGTTACCGCAGCGAGGACCTCGTACGGCTGTCCCGGGACACCTGCGGCTGCGGACGCACCCACGCCCGGATGTGGGTGGCAGGCCGACGCGGCGACGAGACCCTCGTCCAGGGGCGTTCCGTGGTCCTGCGGGACATCTGGCAGGCGGTGGAGGACCAGCCCGAGACGGTGGCGGGCGTCTTCCAGATCGTACGAGCGGCACGCGAGGTCGACGAACTACGGCTGCGCGTCGGCTACGACCCCGCACTCACCGGCGATGTCGAGGCCCTGGCGGGGCGGCTCGGCAAGGCCGTGCACGAGCGGACCGGTGTCGAGCCGGTGCTCGATCTGCGCACCGAGGAGGAGCTGTTGCAGACCATGACCAGCGTCGCCAAGTTCCCGAGGGTGGTGAAGAGCTGATGGCACGCGCCGACACCCTGGCCAGGGCCCGCGAGCTCGACCGGCCCGACCTCGCCTACATCGTGCGTTTCCCCACCGCGGACGGCATCCAGGAAACCGAGCTGACCTGGGCGGAGATCGACCGCGACACCGCCTGGGTCGCCGAAGCGCTGCGCGGCCACCAACTGGCCGCTGGGCAGCGGGCGTTGCTGACCGCCTCCGGATTCGAGGGCTTCTGGGGCCGCTCGGTCATCGGGGCGCTGCGCGCGCTGAAGGTGACGTACGGCATCGCCGAGGCGATGGGCTGGGACCACCGCCGTACCGCGGTCTTCCACCGGGAACTGAAGCCTCACGCGGTGATCGGCCTGTCCGCCGAGACCCTGGAGGGACTCAGCGGCGGCGCCGACATCGGCGAGATGTTCCGGGCCACGCAGGTCGTACTGGCCCGCCCGGCCGCCGTACCGCTGCTGCGCCGGGCCGGTGTGCCCGCCGCCCTGATGACGACGGTGGGTCCGGCCCTCGCGCTGGAGTGTCCCGAGAGGTCCGGAGCGCACATCAACGGCGCCGAGTGGCGGGTCGGTGAGCAGGACGGAGGGCTGTTCATCGCGGCGGGGGAGGGGCGCGGGTCCGGCCTTCCGGAAACGCCTCTGGGCCTTGCGGGCCAGGTGGTCACCGGCCGGTGCGGGTGCGGCAGCGAGGACCCGCGGGTGCTGCTCGCAGAGATCAACTAGGGCGTCTTGGTGAGTGCCGGTGCGCTGACCGCGCCTGCTTGAGGGGCCGCAGGCCCCGATAGGGGCGCGGGGAACTGCGCGACCAGCCCCCACCGGCCCGCAGGTTCTAACTGTCCTTCCAAGCGGAGCGTAGAGCGTAGGAGTTGGGATGTCGCAAGGAGTGGTCGACGGCCGGGTCGTGGTCGTCACCGGGGCCGGCAACGGGATCGGCCGGGCCCATGCGCTGGCGTTCGCCGCGCAGGGCGCGAAGGTCGTGGTCAACGACCTGGGCGGCTCGCGCGACGGCGCGGGAGCCTCGGCCGGTCCCGCCCAGACCGTGGTGGACGAGATCACCGCGGCCGGCGGCGAGGCGGTGGCCAACACCGACGACATCTCGTCCTGGGACGGTGCCGCCCGGCTCGTCCAGCAGGCCGTCGACACCTTCGGCGGCCTGGACGTACTGGTCAACAACGCGGGCATCCTCCGCGACCGGATGATCGTCTCGATGACCGAACAGGACTGGGACAGCGTGCTCGCCGTCCACCTCAAGGGCGGCTTCGCCACCCTGCACCACGCGGCGGCGTACTGGCGCGAACGCGCCAAGGCCGGGCAGCAGAACGACGCCCGGGTGATCAACACGACGTCCCCGTCCGGCATCTTCGGCAACCCCGGCCAGTCGAACTACGGCTCGGCGAAGGCCGGTCTCGCGAGTCTCACCATCATCGCCGCCGCCGAACTCGCCCGGTACGGAGTGACGGTCAACGCCATCGCGCCGACCGCCCTGACCCGGCTGACCGAGGACATCGAGATGATGAAACGGGCCGCCGCGACCCAGGACCTGACCCCGGAGGCCATCTCACCGCTGGTCGTGTGGCTGGGCTCGGCGGCCTCCCGCGAGGTCACCGGCCGGGTCTTCGGCGTGATGGGCAACCGCATCACTGTCTTGGAGGGCTGGGTCAACGGCCCCGGCGCGAGTGCCGAGTCCCGGTGGACACCCGAGGAGCTGTCCTCGGTCGTCCCGAACCTCGTGGCCAAGGCGGCACCGAACGCCGACGCCCTGGGCAACCGCAACGGCACGGCGTGAGGGGCACGACATGATGCAGCAAAAGCCTGTGGCCGACGGCCTGTTCACCTGGCCACCCACCGCACAGCCCCGGCTCATCGGCACCGAGTGCACGGCATGCGGACTGGTCAGCTTCCCCACCGACACCCACTGCGTACGGTGCGGCAGCCCGGACGCCGAGGAGCGGCTCCTGTCGGACAGCGGCACGCTGTGGACCTTCACCACCCAGGGCTTCCGCCCACCCTCACCGCCGTACGACGGAGCCGACACGGCCGCCACCTTCGAGCCGTACGCCGTCGGATACGTCGAACTCCCCGGCGAGGTCCTGGTCGAGGCCCGACTCACCGAACCCGACCCGGAGAAGCTGAGCATCGGGCAGCGGATGCGGCTCACGCTCGTGCCCTACACCACGGACGCCGACGGCACCGAGGTCCTGACCTTCGCGTTCGCCCCGGCCGACGAGCCCGAGGAGAAGTCATGACGGAAGCGGTCATCATCGGAACGGGACTGCACCCCTTCGGCCGCTTCCCGGGCAAGCCCGCGATGGACATGGGCGCGGACGCCGTACGCATGGCGCTCACCGACGCGGGCGTCAACTGGCCCCAGATCCAGGCCGGTTACATCGGCAGCTTCGAGGTCGCCAACCCGGACGCGATCGTCGGCCGCCTCGGCCTCACCGGCGTACCGCTGCGCGGCGTCTTCAACGGCTGCGCCACGGCCGGTACGGCGGTGGCGATGGCCGCCCGCGCCATCGAGACCGGCGAGCACGACCTGACCATCGCCATCGGAATGGACAAGCACCCGCGCGGCGCCTTCGCCGCCGACCCGTCCGTCGCCGGAATCCCCTCCTGGTACGGGCAGACCGGGCTCTTCCTCACCACCCACTTCTTCGGCATGAAGATCAACCGCTATATGCACGACCACGGCATCTCCCACGAGACGCTCGCACGCGTGGCGGCCAAGAACTTCGGCAACGCCGCAGGCAACGAGAACGCCTGGCGCCGCACGCCGCTCACAGTCGAGGAAATCCTCGCCTCACCGGTCCTCAACTACCCACTGCGGCAGTTCATGTACTGCGGACCGGACGAGGGCGCCGCCGCCGTCGTCATGTGCCGGGCCGACCAGGCCCACAAATACACCACCTCGACGCCCATACGGGTCCGGGCCACCGCCCTGCGCAGCCGCCGCTTCGGCGCCTTCGAGGTGCAGAGCCCGTCCGTGCCGGTGGGGGAGCCGGTGGCGAGTCCGACCGTGGACGCCTCCCGGGCCGCGTACGAGCAGGCGGGCATCGGGCCCGAGGACGTCGACATCGCCCAACTCCAGGACACCGACGCCGGATCCGAGATCATCCACATGGCCGAGAACGGGCTCTGCAAGGACGGCGAGCAGGAACGCCTCATCGCCGAGGGCGCCACCGAGATCGGCGGACGGCTCCCCGTCAACACCGACGGCGGACTGCTCGGCAACGGCGAGCCCATCGGCGCCTCCGGACTGCGCCAGATCCACGAGATCGTGCTCCAGCTGCGCGGCACCGCAGGCACCCGGCAGATCCCCGGCACGCCCCGCGTCGGCTACACCCACCTGTACGGCGCGCCCGGCGTGTCGGCGGTGACCATCCTGTCCACCTGACCGCGGAGTCCGAAATGGAACACGACATGCAGGCCTTCGCCGCCGAGGTACGCCGCTTCCTCGACGCCCATGTGGCCAAGGCCCCCGACCGCACCGCCTTCACCTGGGGCGAGGGCGACGACTCGATGGCGTACTTCAGCGCGCTCCCGCCCGAGGAGGAGCGGGGGCAGGTGCAGCGGGCGCGGGAGTGGCAGCGGATCCGTTACGAGAACGGCTTCGGCTGGATCACCGGCCCGCCCGAGTACGGCGGACGCGGACTCACCCCCGTACACGATCTCCTCTACGACGCGATCGAGTCCGAGTACGACGTCGCCGACACCGGCACGCTCAGCGTGATCGGCCTGGGCATGATCGGCCCGACGATCCTCGCCCACGCCCCGCAGCCGCTGAAGGACCGCTGGCTGCCCGCGATGTACCGCGGGGACGCCATCGCCTGCCAGCTGTTCAGCGAGCCCGGCGCCGGATCCGACCTGGCGAGCGTGACGACCCGTGCCGTCCGCGACGGCGAGAACTGGGTGCTGAACGGCCAGAAGGTGTGGACCTCGGTCGCCCAGCGCAGCCAGATCGGCCTTGCACTGACCCGTACGAACCCGGACGCGCCCAAGCACCGCGGCATCACCGCCTTCCTCGTCCCCATGGACACGCCCGGCGTGGAGGTCCGCCCGCTGCGGCAGATGACCGGCGGCGCGGACTTCAACGAGGTGTTCCTCACCGACGTCCGTATCCCCGACGACCACCGGCTCGGCGAGGTGGACGGCGGCTGGACCGTCGCTCTGACCACCCTGATGAACGAGCGCGCCACAGTGGGCAGCGAGGGCGCCGGACCGGTGGCCGCCGCACTGTCGCCCGACCGGCTCTCCGCGCTGATGCGCGCCACCTGGACCTGGGACGACCGGGCCCTGCGCGGCCGGCTCGCCGAACTGCTCGTCGACGTCCTCGCCACCGAACACCTCAACGCCCGCGCCCTGCGCAAGCTGCACGCGGGCGTCGCCCCCGGCCCCGAGATGTCCGTGTCCAAGCTGCTCTACGGCCAGAACCTCACCAAGGCCGCGCACTTCGTCTCGGACGTCCTCGGCCCGCGCGCCATCGCCGACACCGGTCAGTGGGGCACGTACGCCTGGACCGAACTCCTGCTGGCCACCCCGGCGTTGAGGATCCTCGGCGGCACCGAGGAGATCATGAAGAACATCCTCGCGGAACGCGTCCTCGGTCTGCCCAAGGAACCGGGCATCGACACCAAGTCGCCGTTCCGTGAACTGGGAGGTGTGGCATGAGCGTTGGCGCCGCCGACGAGAGCGCACTGAACGAACTGCGGTCCGCCGTACGGGACTTCCTCGAAGCGAAGTCGCCCGAGGAAGCCGTCCGCAAACTCATGGAGAGCGAGCCACGGTACGACCCCGCCGTGTGGGCCCAGTTGACCGAGCAGCTGCGGCTGCCGGGCCTGGCGATCCCCGAGGAGTACGGCGGTGACGGCTTCGGTCCCGTCGAACTCGGCGTCGTCCTGGAGGAGATGGGCCGCGCCCTGCTGTGCGCGCCGTTCTTCGCGACGGTCGTCCTGGCGGCCCAGGCCCTGCTGGCTTCGGGTGATGCGGAAGCCTGCGCGCGCCATCTTCCCGGTATCGCCGCGGGAGGGACCACGGCCACGCTGGCCGTCGCCGAGAACAGCGGCTCCTGGGACCCGGCCCTGATCTCCGCGCGTGCGGTGCGCGACGGGGAGGGCGGTTGGAGACTGAGCGGCCGCAAGAGCTTCGTCATCGACGGTACGACGGCCGACCTGGTCCTGGTCGTCGCCCGTACCGTCGGCGGTCCCTCGCTCTTCGCCGTCGACGGCACTGCGCCCGGCCTGACCGCCGGGTCCATGGAAACCCTGGACGCCACCCGGGCGATGGCCCGGCTAACGCTGGACGCCGTCCCCGCGACACTCGTCGGCCCGGACGGAGCCGGCGGACGGATCATGGCCAAGGTCCTGGACTTCGCCTCGGTCGCCCTCGCCGCCGAACAGTCCGGCGGAGCCCGCCGCTGCCTGGAGACGGCGGCCGAATACGCCCGCACCCGCCACCAGTTCGGCCGGCCCATCGGCTCCTTCCAGGCGGTCAAGCACAAGTGCGCCGACATGCTCGTCCAGGTCGAACTGGCCGAGGCCGCCTCCCGCGAGGCCGCACGGCTCGCCGCCGAGGGCTCCCCGGACTTCCCCGTCGCCGCAGGCGTGGCGCATGTGGCCTGCTCACGGGCGTACATGTTCACGGCCATGGAGAACATCCAGGTCCACGGCGGCATCGGCTTCACCTGGGAGCACCCCGCCCATCTGTATTTCCGGCGCGCCAAGTCCTCCCAACTCCTGTTCGGCGGCCCGGCGGTGTACCACGAGCGGCTGCTGGACCGGCTCGGGATATGACGGAGGGGTCCCCTGTGCCTCCTGGTGGTGGCTCCAGCCGGGTGTGCAGACGGTGGAGCAAGGCGGGCGCCCACCAGTTGGCCCGCCCCGCGAGCCGCATCACGGCCGGTACGAGAATGCCGCGCACCAACGTGGCGTCCATGAGGACGGCGAGTGCGAGCCCCACACCGAGCAGCTTCAGGACCGTGAGCCCCGAAGTGGCCAGGGCGATCATGACGACGGCGACGAGCGCGGCCGCCGCGCTGACCAGACGTCCGGTGCGTTCCAGCCCGACGGCGACGGCGCGGGTGTTGTCGCCGGTCTCGGCGTACACCTCCTTGATACGGGAGAGCAGGAACACCTCGTAGTCCATGGACAGGCCGAAAGCGACGCAGAACATCAGCACCGGGATGCTGATGTCCACCATGCCCGTGACGGTGAAGTCGCCGACGAGCGCCCGCAGATGGCCCTCCTGGAAGACGTACACCATGGCGCCGAAGGTCGCGGTCAGGCTCAGCAGGTTGAGCACGACCGCCTTGACCGGGATCAGCAGGCTCCCGGTGAACAGCAGGAGGAGTACCAGGGTTGTCCCGCCGATGATGAGCGCGGCCTCGGGGGTCCGGGAGGCGAGGGCGTCCCGGGTATCGGTGAGCTGCGCGGCCTCACCGCCGACGAGCACCGACCCGGGCGCCCGGTCGGCCGTCCGGAGCCGCTGCACGAGTTTCGTTCCGGCGGAGGAGTACGGCTCGACGGACGGGACCACCGACAGCCAGGTGGCACCGGGAGCGGCGAACCGGCCGGAGGCCGAACCGGCGGGGGCGACTCGCCGTCCCCGCTCGTAGGAGCCGGTGGCGGCGTCGACGCGGGCGACGTCCGGCAGTCCCGAGAGGCGGGCGGCGTAGGCGTCGATCCGCTCTGCGGAGTCGGTGGCGTCGACCGTCGGCAGTACGACGGGCAGTGCCGCGGACTCGCGGCTCGCGAACTGTTCCCGCAGCAGCTGTGCCGTGCGGTGCGCGGCCGCGTCGGCGGGCAGCACGCGGTCGTCGGCCAGGCCGAACGACGCCCGGCCGAAGGGCAGCCCGAGCACGACGAGTACGGCGACGACGGCTGCGCCGTACAGAACGGGACGCCGCATGACCCGGGTGGCGAGGCGGTGCCAGAACCCCCGCTCCTCGCTCGTGGCCCGCGGGCCCGGGTCCCGGTCACGCCGTGCCGTGCGCCGGAACAGCCGTCGCAGCGGCGGCCGGATGTCGAGCGCGTCGATGCGCGGCCCAAGCACGGCGAGAGCGGCTGGCAGCACCACCAGGGCGGCCAGAGCCGCCAGCGCGACTACCGCCACACCGGCACAGGCGAGGGAACGCAGGAAGTACAGCGGAAAGACCAGCAGGGCGGTCAGGGACAGCGCGACCGTCAGCGCGGAGAACAGCACGGTGCGCCCGGCGGTCCTGACGCTCTCGGCGACCGCCTCCGTGGTGCTGTGGCCCCGGGCGAGTTCCTCCCGGTAGCGGGTGACGATGAACAGGCTGTAGTCGATGGCCAGTCCGAGCCCGAGCGCGGTGGTGATGTTGGTGGCGAACACGGACACCGAGGTCACGGTGGACAGCACCCGCAGCACCAGGAACGTGCCGAGGACGGCGAGCAGTCCGACGAGCAGGGGCAGGGCCGCCGCCACCGCGCTGCCGAACACGAGCAGCAGGATGAGCAGGACGACGGGGGCGGCGAATGCCTCGGCCTGGAGGAGGTCTTCCTCGCTGTGCCGCTGCATCTCCACAGCCACCTGCGCGGACCCGGTGGCCGAGACCCGCAGCATCCCCTGACGTCCTGTCAACCGCGGGACCAGGCGCTCGGCGGTGGCCCGGATCTCGTTCTCGCCGCCGTCCAGCCGGACGAGGACCAGCGCCGAGCGCCCGTCCCGGGCCTTCAGCGCTGTGGCGTCCGGCGTCGTCCAGTACGACCCGGCAGACAGCACTCCGGGCAGCCGGGCAACTCGCCCGGTGAGGTCCCGCCCGGCGGCGGCCGCCGCCGGGTCGTCGACCGATCCGGGGGCGCGGGCGAGCAGCACCAGGTTGGGGACACCGGTGCCGAAGCGGTCGGCGAGTAACTCCTCGGCCTCGGCGGACTCGGCTGCCGGATCGGTGAAGCCGCCGCTGGACAACCGGTCGGAGACGCCTCCGGCGAAGGGGACGGCGACCGCCGCCACGACGAGGACGGCCAGCAGCACCGGAATGCGGTGGCGGACCAGACGCCGGGCGAGGGCGGCGAGCCGGGAGCGGCCGGCCCGCGGCCCGGGTGGAGGTTCGGGTGGTGGTTGGTTGGTGTGGACGTCGGTCGGGGTTTCGGCGGTGGGGTCGGGCATGGCGGCTCCCTGAGGCCTCACTCGGATTCCGCGACTGCGTGGGCGGGGACGTGGGGATGTCGGGGACAGGGCGCGGGGCGGGGGCACCACCGCAATCGACCGGCGGTGGTGCCCCCTAGGAGGACGAACGGTCAGACGCCGAGGAGCAACGCGGCGTAGAAGGTCAGGCCCGGTCCGAAGGCCATGGCCACGCCGTACTGCCCGGCGGCCAGAGGTGTGCGGCGCTGCAGTTCCTCCATCACCAGAGGCAGGCTGGCCGAGGCGCAGTTGCCGTGCTCGCGCAGCACGTACCGGGAAGCGGCGACGGCATCAGGCGTGAGGCCGAGGCTGCTTTCGACGGCGTCGACGATACGGCTGCCCCCAGGGTGCACCGCCCACCACCGCACGTCGGCGAGGCTGAGCGAGTGACGCGCCAGCAGCCCGCCCACCCCGTCCGGCACCAGGCGTTCGAGCACGTCGGGCACGTGCGGGGACAGGCCCATCCGCAACCCGTGGTCGCCCAGGACCAGCGACATGTAGTCCTCGTGCTCGGTGTCCGTGTGCGCGACGATGTCCACCACCTCCAGGCCGCGTTCGCGCTCTGCCGACGGGCCCGGCTGAATGACGGTGGCCGTGACCGCGTCGCCGAACAGGGCGTGCACCACCAGCTGTTGGCCGTCCCACGGTGGCGGCTGCAGGTGCAGCGACGACAGTTCCGCGTTCAGCAGCACGGCCGGCCGCTGGTGACTGCGTACGAAGTTGGAGCAGGCCGCCAGCGCCGGCAGCGCCGCGAGGCATCCCATGTGCCCCACAAGGAGCCGCTCGACGGCCGGTGACATGCCTACGTCCCGAGCAAGACGGGTGTCGAGACCGGGTGCCGCGTAGCCGGTCGAGGACGCCACGCACAGCAGTCCCACATCGGCCGGGTCGGTGCAGGTGCGGTTCAGGGCCGAGGCGACGGCGTCCTTGCCCAGCGGTAGGGCCTCCTCCTGATAGCGGCGCATCCGCGCGGCCGTGGACCAGTGCGTGATGTCTTCGTGCAACGGGCTCACCGCCAGGTGGCGGCGTGAGATGCCGGAGTTCGCGGCGATCCGCCGCGCGAGCCCGCTCTTCGTATCCCTCTCCAGCAGATAGTCGACGACCTCTTCCTGACGGTGGGCAACCGCAGGAAGAGCCACCCCGAACCCCGCCATGACCGATGAAGCACACGCGTGCATAACGATCCTCCCCCTTCGTCGAGAGAGGGCGACGGGCCGATACGACAGACCAGCACCTGCTCGCCACTCTCCGTGGTCAGACGAAAGCGTAAGGAGACGGAGTGGCAGCGGTGCAGAGCGCACAGGGTCGATGATCCTCCGCGGGGACGGACGTACGCCGGAGCAGTTGGAGCGCTACTCCGGCGCGTGAACGGGGAGGGAATGCCGCTGCGCGCCAGGAGGCAGTGAGGCAGCCGGGTTTCAGCCGCGAGCGGCCTCGCCCAGCAGCGCCTTCGCGATGATGACCTGCTGGATCTGGCTGGTGCCCTCGTAGATGCGGAACAGCCGGGCGTCCCGGTAGAAGCGCTCTACGGCGACCCCGCGCATATAGCCCGCGCCGCCATGGATCTGCACCGCGCGGTCCGCGACCCGCCAGACCATCTCGCTCGCGAAGTACTTCGTGCAGGATGGGCCGATCTTGGTGTCCTCGCCCGAGTCGAAGCCCCGGGACGCCTCCAGGACCGTGGCCCGGCCGGCGTAGTAGTCGGTCATCGAGTCGGCGATCAGGCCCTGGATGAGCTGGAAGGAACCGATGAGCTTCCCGGACTGCTTACGGGTACGGGCGTACTCCACCGACTCGTCGACCAGCCGCTCCGCCATGCCCACGCACAGGGCCGAGATGTGCACCCTCCCGTGCGCGAGGCAGCCCATCGCCGTGGCGAATCCACGGTTCAGGCCTTCCTCACCACCGACCAGGGCATCGGCCGGTACGCGTACGTCGTCGAAGTAGACGTCCGCCGTCCAGGCGCCGAGCTGCCCCATCTTGTGGTCCTTGGGCGCCACGGTCAGGCCCGGCGTACCCGCCGGGACCAGGAAGGTGGAGATGCCGCGGGTGCGCGGAGCGTCGGGGTCGGTGCGGGCGAAGACCATGAAGACGTCGGCGAGCGGGGCGTTGGTGATGTAGCGCTTGGCGCCGTTGATCACCCATTCGTCGCCATCCCGATGCGCCCTCGTGGTCAGCGTCGACGGGTCCGATCCGGCCTCGGGCTCGGTGAGCGCGAAGGACGCCAGTACGTCGCCGGAGGCGATCCGCGGCAGCCAGTGCGCCTTCTGCTCCTCGGTGCCGCCGACCATGAGGACATGCCCTGCGATGCCGTTGTTGGTGCCGAACATCGAGCGCAGCGACGGCGTCGTGTAGCCGAGCTCGAACATCAACTGGGCTTCCTCGTACATCGACAGGCCGAGCCCGCCGTACTCCTCGGGCAGGGCGAAGCCGTACAGCCCCATCTTCTTCGCCGCCTCACGGATGTCCGCCGGCATCTCGTCCTTCTCGTCGATCTCCGCCTCCAGCGGCACGACGCGTTCCCGGACGAAGCGCCGGACCTCGGACAGCACGGTGCTGAAGTCAGCCGCGTCCATGTCGCCTCCTTCTGTGGATCTGGTTGCTGTTCACTGGTCCGTCTCGTCCGGCTTCTCTTCCGGCCGATAGCACACCGCGAGCAGCGCCGCCGCGCTCGCCGCGCCCACCCCGGCGGCGAGCAACGCGGGCCCCGCGCCCGCGCGCCCGCGCCCCAGCAGCCCGTCGACCGAGTACCGGCCGTTGCCGAGCGCGGCCAGTGCCACGGCAGCTCCGCCGACGACACCGACGTACTCCCAGCCGCCCTTGAAGACGAAGAAACCCTTGCCCCGGTGGTCGGTTCGGGCCGCCATGGCCATCAGACCGACGGTCGCCGCGGCTGGGAGCGGGTTCGCGGCGCCCAGGGTGAGGCCGACGCCCGCCGCCATCTCGGTGCCGGCCGCCATACGGGCGTGTACGGGGGCGGGTTCGAGCCCGAGCGACTTGAACCATCTCGTGGTGCCCTCGATACCGCCCGGTCCCGCGACCTTGTTCCAGCCGTGCGCGAACAGCATCGGGCCGAGCGTCGCGCGCAGCAGCAGCGCCGCGACGTCGCCGCCCCGCGCCTTCACTGGCCCACTCCGGTGGCCCGGCCCGCAGGAGCGGCGCCGTACAACTGCGGTACGGCCTCGATGAGTTCCTCGGGAGTGAGGGCCTCACCGGACCGGCTGGGGTGCACACCGGCCACCGTCCAGCCCTGCAGGCGGTTGAGCCGGTTGCCCTCGATGCGCAGCACCTGGCCGGTCAGCCACGCCGCCGCGTCGGAAGCCAGGTACACGACTACGCCGGAGGCGTTGGCGGGGTCGCCCGGGTCGAAGCCATTGGTGGTCGGCTGCGGTGTGCCGACCGTCAGCCCCTCCGTCATCCGCGTGGTCGCGATCGGCGAGATGGCGTTCGCGGTGACGCCGTAGCGGCGCATCTCCAGTGCCGTGACGACCGTGAGACCGGCTATCCCGGCCTTCGCGGCGGCGTAGTTGGACTGGCCCTGGTTGCCGAACAGCCCGGTACCGGAAGTTGTGTTGATGACGCGACCGGCGACGCGCTCGCCCCGCTTCGACGCCTCCCGCCAGTACGCGCACGCATGCCGCGTCAGCGCGAACGTGCCCTTGAGATGGACGGCGATCACCGCGTCGAACTCGGCCTCGCTCATCGAGAACAGCATGCGGTCGCGCACGATCCCCGCGTTGTTCACGACGATGTCGAGCCGCCCGAACTCCGCGACGGTGTCCGCCACCATCGCCTCGGTCGCCGCCCAGTCGGTGACCGAGCCGTGGTTGGCGATCGCCCGGCCGCCGAGCTTGGTGATCTCGGCGACCACGTCATTGGCGGGGGAGTCGCCGGTCTGCTCGCCGTGCACGCCGGCACCGGGGTCGTTCACCACCACGGCCGCCCCGGCCTCGGCGAGCGCCAGGCAGTGCGCGCGGCCGAGGCCCCGCCCGCCGCCGGTCACGATCGCGACCTTGTCGTCGAGGATGCCCACGCCGTACCTCCGGATCAGTTGAATTAGCCTGCTTGCCAGCTGAGTCAGCTCAGTTCGCCGAGTACTTCATCGGTGTGCTCACCGAGCGTCGGCGCGCCCGCCCGCGGTTTCTCGTCCACACCCCAGAAGCCGACGGGCGTGGCCACCGTCCGCAGCGGCGGCGCGTCACCCATGCCGGGCTGCTCGACGAACGCCCCCACCGCCTCGGCCTGCGGATCCGTCGAAACCTCCGCCAGCGTCTGCACAGGCGCCCACCACACGCCCTCCGCGTCAAGACGCTCCGCCCACTCGGCCAGCGGCAGCTTCGCGAACTCCTCGTCGAAGACCTCGATCAGCTCCCGTACGTGGCCACGCCTGGCCTTGCCCGTCGCGAACCGCTCGTCCGTCCCCAGGTCGTCCCGGCCGAGCGCCTTGATGACTCCGGGCCAGTGCCGGCTGCCCTCCAGACCGACCAGCCAGAACCAGCGTCCGTCGGCCGCCTGGTAGCAGTTGTAGAGCGGGGACTCGTGCTCGGTACGCGGCCGGGTGCGACCTCGCTTGCCGAAGAAGTTCTGCAGCGCCAGGTCGTTGCCGTTCGCGTACGTCCCGGAACGCAGCAGCGATACGTCCACCACGCCGCCCTCGCCCGTACGCGCCCGCCGCAGCAGCGCGGCCAGCACCCCGGCGACGAGGTTGGCCGCGGCGGTACGGTCGCCGAGACCGGGCCGGATGCCGGGTGGCGGCTCACCCGCCGGGTTCAGCATCGCGGCGATACCGGGCCGCGCCCAGAACGCGGAGACGTCGTATCCGGCCCGGTCGCGCTCGGCGCCGGTCCAGCCGTACCCCGTCAACGTGCCGATGACCAGGCGGGGATGGCGGACGCGTATGTCGTCGGGAGCCAGGCCAAGGCGCTCCAGCGCACCCGGCCGGAGGTTGGTGACGAACACGTCGGCGCGCTCAAGGAGCCGCTCCAGCGCGTCCTTCCCCTCCTCGGACCGCAGGTCGAGAACCACGCTGCGCTTGCCCCGGTTGTCTGTCTCGAAGGGCGGTGCGCTGTCGATGTCCTGACCCACGTGCCGCAGCGTGTAGCGGTTCGGGTCACCGGTCGGCGCCTCCACCTTGACCACGTCCGCGCCCCAGTCGGCCAGCATGGTGGCGGCGGCCGGAGCCGCCACCCACATGCCCAGCTCGACCACGGAAAAGCCCTCAAGTGGCCGCACGGCCCACCTCCACAAGCGGTTCTGCACATCTCGGAAATTGCTTGCTACGCCCCCCGGAACTCCCCGGGCCGCCGCTCACGGAAGGCCTTCAGCCCCTCGGCCCGGTCCTCGGTGCAGAACAGCACCGAGACGGTCTCGCGCTCGTACGCGATCGCCGTCTCAAGGTCCATGCCGAGCCCGTGGTCGATCAGCCGTTTGCCCGCGGCGAGCGCGAGCGGCGCACCGGAGGCCAGCCGCGCGGCCAGCGTCTCGGCGGCCTTGAGCGCCTCTCCGGGCTCGGCCAGTTCGTTGACCAGGCCCAGCGCGTACGCCCGCTCGGCGTCGATCGGTTCGCCGGTGAGGATCATCTGCTTGGCGATGGCCGGAGGCACCAGCCGCGGCAGCCGCTGTGTGCCGCCCGCGCCCGGCAGCACCCCGAGCTTCATCTCGGGCAGCCCGAGCCGAGCGCCGCGCTCCGCCACCCGCAGATCGCAGGCCAGCGCGAGTTCCAGACCGCCACCGAAGGCGAAGCCGTGCACCGCGGCCACCGAGGGTTTGGGGAAGTTCTCCAGGAGGGCGTACGCGTCGGTCAGCCGGCCCACGAAGGCGCGGAACTGCCCGGGCGTCGTGAACGTCTCCATCTCACCGAGGTCGGCCCCGGCCGAGAAGGCCCGGCCCGCCCCGGCCAGTACCAGCGCCCGGACGCTGTCGTCCTCGCGTACGTCGGCCAGCGCGTCCCTCAGCAGGCGGACGGTCTCGGAGCCGATGGCGTTGAGCCGCTCCGGCCGGTCGAGGGTGAACACGGCCACCCGGTCGCGTACTTCGACGCGCAGCACGCTCATCACCTCAGACCATCGTGAGGCCGCCGCTGACCGAGAGCGTCTGCCCGGTCATGTAAGCAGCGTCGTCGGACGCGAGAAAGGCCACCACACCGGCTATGTCGGCGGGCTGGGCGATACGGCGCAGCGGAATCGCCCGCGCGGTCGCCTCGTACATCTTCTGGCTGTACTCGGCGACCTGGCCGAGCAGCGCCGTCTCGGTCGGTCCCGGACAGACGCTGTTGATGGTGATGCCGTGCCGGGCGACCTCGCGGGCCAGTGCCTTGCCGAAGGCGATGACACCGCCCTTGGTCGCGGAGTACACCACCTCGCCGGAGGAACCGACGCGGCCGGCGTCGGAGGCGATGTGGATGATCCGGCCGTTCTCGCGCTCGATCATCGAGTCCAGGACGGCCCGGGTCATGGTGATCGTGCCGCGCAGATTGACGGCGATGATGCGGTCCCAGTCCTCCTCGCGGCTGTCGACGAAACGTCCGAGCACATCGATGGCCGCGTTGTTGACC
Source organism: Streptomyces pseudoechinosporeus (assembly GCF_054783935.1). NCBI lineage: Bacteria > Bacillati > Actinomycetota > Actinomycetes > Kitasatosporales > Streptomycetaceae > Streptomyces > Streptomyces pseudoechinosporeus. Next base: position 244,587 of record NZ_BAAGPS010000010.1, on the reverse strand, counting down.
AGGACATCCACCGGGCCGAGTTCGGCGCTCACCCGCTCGACGGCGGCGCGTACGGCCGTGCCGTCGGAGATGTCCGCGCCGACGCCCGTGGCGCGGACGGCGTACCGCTCGGCGAGCTGGGCCGCGACCTTGTCGGCGGCCTGCGGGTCCAGGTCGCAGACGGCGACGGCGGCCCCTTGTGCCGCGAGCCGGCCGGCGATCGCCTCGCCTATGCCGCGTCCCGCTCCGGTGACGAGCGCCACCTTGTCCCGTCCGCTCACGCGTCCTCCACTCACAGCATCTTTCGGTTCGCCTCCGGGGCGCTCTGAGCCGGTGTCGAGAGGCCGACCGTGCTCACCCCTTCGGGCCTCCGCGCGCTCGTCCTCTCGACACCGGCAGCGCCCCTACGGCTCCGCTCGTCTCGGTACTCGCCTGTGCGTCGATACAGCGCTATCGTATAACTACTTCAGCTAAATAAGCGAGATATGCGAGTGGAGCCGAGCATGCGCCGTACCATCTTCACCGCGGAACACGAACTGTTCCGGGGCACCGCCCGGACGTACTACCAGCGCGAATGCGCCCCGTATGCCGAACAGTGGGAGCGCGAGGGCCAGGTCAGCCGGGAGGCGTGGGCCGCCGCGGGCAAAGCCGGGCTGATCGGCTGGCAGTTCCCGGAGGAGTACGGCGGCCAGGGGCTGTGGGACTTCCGCTACAACGCCATCATGGCGGAGGAAATGCATGCCACCAGCTCGGTCGGCATCGGCCTCGGGCTGCAGAACGATGTCATCCCGCCCTATCTGATGCACCTCACCACCCCCGAGCAGAAGGCGCGCTGGCTGCCCGGCGTGATCAGCGGGGAGACGATCTGCGCGCTCGCCCTCTCGGAGCCGGGAGCCGGATCCGACCTCAAGAACATCCGCACCACCGCCCGCCGGGACGGTGACACCTGGGTGATCGACGGCTCCAAGACCTTCATCACCAACGGCATACTCGCCGACCTCGTCATCGTCGCCTGCAAGACGGACCCGGACGCCGGGCACAAGGGCATCAGCCTGATCGTCGTCGAGCGCGGAACCCACGGCTTCGAGCGCGGCCGCAAGCTCGACAAGGTCGGCATGAAGGCCCAGGACACCGCCGAACTCTTCTTCCGCGGCGTCCGGGTCCCCGCCGAGAACCTCATCGGGCAGGAGGGGCGCGGCTTCTACCACATGATGGGCAACCTGCCGACGGAGCGGCTGGCCATCGCGGTCGCCGCGCTCGCCTCCGCCGAGCGGGCCTTCGAACTGGCCCTGGAGTACGCCAAGACCCGCACCGCCTTCGGCCGGCCCATCGGAGAGTTCCAGGCCAACCGCTTCGCCCTCGCCGACATCAGGGCCCAGCTGAACGCCGCCCGGGTCTATCTGGACGGCTGCATCATGGCGCTGGTCGAGGGCGAGCTGACGGCCGACGAGGCCGCCGCGGCCAAGTACTGGACCACCGAGATGGGCTGGCAGGCCATCGACCGCTGTATGCAGCTCTTCGGCGGCTACGGCTACGTCAACGAGTACGAGATCGCCCGTATCTGGCGGGACAGCCGGGTCCAGCGGGTGTTCGGCGGGACCTCGGAGATCATGCAGGAGATCATCGGGCGCTCGCTGGGGCTGTGAGCCTGCGAGCTGTTCCCGGTGGCTCAGAAGCATTGCCCGCTTTCGATAAATAGGTTATCTATTTAAGCGAAGTGAAGTGTAAGGACATGCAAGAGCAGGGCGTCGGAACGGGTTCGAGGAGGCATCCGTGGTCACGGTTGACGTGAAGCTGCACCAGGACAGAGCCGAACAGGACCTGCCGCGACCGCGGCTCGTCATCGGCGGCAAGGACCTCACCGACACGAGCGGCGGCCGCTACGAGCACATCAATCCGGCCACCGGCCTCGTCCAGGCCCATATCCCGCTCGCGGGCCCCGCCGAGGTGGACCAGGCCGTGGCCGCCGCCCGGCAGGCCTTCGAGGTGTGGGGCACCATGCGCCCGGCCGAACGGCGCCGGCTGCTCACCCGCTTCGCGCAGCTGATCCGCGACCACATCGAGGACTTCGCGGCGATCTGCCCACTGGAGAACGGCGTCTGCATCGGCGGCTGGGCCGAGAACGTCGGACCGCATGTCGCCGACTGGACCGAGTACTACGCCGGCTGGGCCGACAAGATCGAAGGCATGGTGGGCGCCGCCTACAGCCCGCACGAGAACGTCGAGTACACCATCGCCGAGCCGTACGGCGTCATCGGCCACATCATCACCTGGAACTCACCCGCGCTCTCGCTCGCGATGAAGGTCCCGCCCTCGCTGGCCGCCGGGAACACCGTGGTCATCAAACCGGCCGAGTCCACCCCGTTCTCCGCACTGCTCTTCGCGGACCTCGCCCGCGAGGCGGGCATCCCCGACGGCGTCATCAACGTCGTCACCGGACTCGGCGACGCGGGCGAGGCCCTCGTCTCCCACCCCGGCATCGACAAGATCTCCTTCACCGGCGGGCCCGCCACCGCGCGCCGCATCATGGAGACCGCGGCCCGCAGCCTCAAGCCCGTCCTGTTCGAACTGGGCGGCAAGTCCGCCAACCTGCTCTTCGCCGACACCGACCTCGACAGCGTCGTCCCGTACTGCGCCGCCTTCGCCATGAGCAACACCGGTCAGGGCTGCGCGCTGCCCACCCGGATGCTCGTCGAGCGTTCCATCTACGACGAGGTCGTCGCCCGCGTCGCCGGAGTCGTGGCCCACCTGCCCGTCGGCGACCCGCTCGCACCGACCACGTACATCGGCCCGCTGGTCAACGCCGCCGCCCGCGACCGCGTCCAGAACGTGATCGACAAAGCGATCGCCGACGAGGCCGGCCGACTGGTGTACGGCGGCGAACGCATCGAGTCCGACGGCTACTTCGTGACCCCCACCGTGTTCGCCGACGTAGACAACCGCAGCGACCTGGCCCAGCGCGAGATCTTCGGCCCGGTCCTCGCCATCACCCCCTTCGACACGGAGGAGGAGGCCCTCGCGCTGGCCAACGACACCGAGTACGGCCTCTCCGCCTACATCCAGTCCCGCGACATCGCGCGGGTCAACCGACTGGTGCCGCGCCTCAAGGCCGGAACGGTCTACGTCAACCCCGGCCCCAACCCGATCACTTCGCCCGCGACGCCGTTCGGTGGCGTGGGCATCAGCGGGTTCGGGCGGGAGGGCGGCAGGGCCGGCCTTGAGGAGTTCATCAGCGTCAAGGGCGTCGGAATCAGCCGTGCCTGACGGAACCTCAGGAATCTCACATTCTGGAGTGAGTTCATTGAACCCTCCCCCAGCTGAAGCAGGGGGATTCCTGGCTCAGGAAGCCCCGCAGGTCAGCGACCTGAAAGGTCTTACTCCCTCAACACCAGCCGGGACGGAACCTGCCCGGTTTGTACAGCAAAGTCAGGTGATGTTTGTGTTGGCTTGGCTCTCGCTCAACACGCTGTACGCGCTTGGTTCTCGCGACGCACAGCGCACAGCTTACCCGATCATGCGGGCGGTCTTTCGCCCTGGGGGCGAAACCCCGCCCCCCGCCCTGCTCCGCAGGAGTCCGATTCCTCTCCGCCCCGAAGGACAGGGCATCCTCGGAGGTTCCTGGTGAATCGTGCCTGCCGCCTGACGTTCGGCGACCTCATCCGTGAGCACCGCCGCTCCTACCCCGACGCGATCGCCCTGGTCGACGGCGAAGTCCGGCTGATCTGGCCGGAGTTGGACGAGCGAACCAACCGGCTCGCCGACGCGCTCACCGGCGCCGGGGTCGGTCCTGGCGACCGGATCCTGTGGCTGGGGCAGAACTCGTTCCGGATCTGGGAGCTCCTCGGTGCCGCCGCGAAGATCGGCGCCATGGTCTGCCCGGGTTACTGGCGCTGGGCCGCCCCGGAGATGGCGTACGCGATCGAGGACTTCGACCCCCGTGTGATCGTCTGGCAGGACGAGGAGATCGGCGACACGGTCGCCAAGGCACGGGCCGAACTGGGCAGCGAACACCGGGCGTTGTGGCTGCGCCATGACGTCGAGAGCGCCGAGGGTGCGGACTCCTACGAGTCCTTCCTGGCCTCCGGTTCGCCCGTGGACCCCCAGGCTGACGTCGACCCCGATTCCGCCCTCCTGGTCATCTACACCGCGGCGATCACCGGACGGCAGTCCGGCTCGATGCTCTCGCACCGCAATCTGCTCGCGATGGGCGCGAGCGCCGCCTGGATGGGCGACATCGGCCAGGAGACCGCCTTCCTGGGCGCCGGGCCCATGTTCCACATCGGCAACTACCAGTTCTGGGGCATCCCGGCCTTCGTGCACGGCGGCAAGAACGTCGTCGTCCGTCGCGTGATCGCCGAGGAACTGCTCCCGGTGCTCGCTGCCGAGCGCTGCACGCACGCGTATCTGATGCCCCCGACCATCGCGCAGCTCGTCGCGCTCAACCGCGAGGCCGGCCACGACCTGTCCTGCCTGCGGGCGAGCGTCGCCGCACCGGTCTGGGAGGGCATGGTGCCCACGGACACCAGCCGCTTCACCCGCAACGGCGGCGGCGAGGGCCGGGGGTACGGCCAGACCGAGGTGACCGGGTTCGCCGTCACCGGCGCCTACGGCGGGACCGGCACCGGCAACGCCGGGCGTCCTGGGCCCTTCACCTCCGTACGCATCCTGGACAGCGGCGGCCGGGAGTGCGAGACCGGCGAGGCCGGCGAGATCTGCGTACGCGGGGACCTCGTGCACCTCGGCTACTGGAACCGGCCCGAGACCAACGAGGAACGCTTCCGCTTCGGCTGGTGGCACACCACGGATCTGGGGCGGCGGGAGGCGGACGGCACGATCAGCTTCCTCGGTACGACGACCCGGATGCTCAAGTCCGCGGCCGAGAACATCTTCCCTGCCGAGGTCGAGAACTGCATCGAGTCGCATCCCGCCGTCAAGGAGGCCGCCGTCATCGGCGTCCCGAACGAGCGCTGGGCCCAGGACGTCAAGGCCGTCGTGGTCCTGCGGGACGGCGCTGAGGCGACGGCCGAGGAGATCATCGAGCACTGCCGGGCCCGGATCGCCTCGTACAAGAAGCCCAAGACGGTGGAGTTCATCGACGCCCTGCCCCGAACCGGCGGCTACGCCAAGGACTACGACGCGCTCGATGCCCGCTTCGGCGGCGGCGGTTACCCCGGCGGCGAGACGCTCGGCGCGGGACGGTGAGGCCGTGACCGATCGCCGGCCCGTCATCGCGGGGGTGTACGCCACCGAACAGGCGCTGTCCCTTCCGGACCGCACCGCCATGGATCTCGCCCTCGAAGCGGTACGGGGCGCGGTGGCGGACGCCGGTCTGAAGCCGTCGGACATCGACGGGGCTCAGGTCGACTGGCCGGGCCCCGGCGGCGTACCGGGCGAGGGCAGCTCCTGGGCCCGGATGCTCGGCCGCGACCTGCGCTGGACCAGCGACTCCATGCTGGACAACGCGGGCTCCCGGGGCCTGCTGAAGGCGGCGGCCGCCGTGCGCGCCGGGTACGCGGACACCGTCGTGGTCGGCGGCTGCAAGCTGGTCTCGCGTGGTGCGGGGCCGGTCGGCGCCGGCGTACCGCTGGAGTTCGCCGACGTCTGGGGCAGCTATGTCGTCGCCCAGTTCGCGCTGGTGGCGGCCCGGCACATGCACGAGTACGGAACGACCTCCCGCCAACTCGCCGAGGTCGCCGCCACCATCCGCAACAACGGCACCACCAACCCCGAGGCGATGATGTACGGCCGCGGCCCGTACACCGCCGACGACGTGCTCGCCTCCCGCATGGTCGCGACCCCCTTCCACCTGCTGGACTGCTGCATCGTCGGCGAGGGCGGCGCCGCGCTCGTGGTCACCACCGCCGAACGGGCCCGTGACCTGCCGCAGCCGCCCATCGCCGTGCTCGGCGGCGCGATGGAGTACCACCAGGCCGCGTACGCCAATCCCGCGCTCCTCAGCGAGGTGGGGATGCTCGGCCGCGACGCCGCCACGCGCGCGTACGCGATGGCCGGGATCGGCGCACACGACGTGGACGTCTTCTCCCTCTACGACCCCAACTCCTTCGAAGTCATCCGCCAGTTGGAGGCCCTGGGACTGTGCGGCGAGGGCGAGGGCGGACCGCTGGCCGCGAGCGGAGCCATCGCCGTGGGCGGCAAGCATCCCGTCAACCCGGACGGCGGTTGTCTGGCGTACGCGTGGAACGGCACGCAGCAGATGACACTGAAAGTCGTCGAAGCGGTACGGCAGTTGCGGGGCACCGCCGTGCACCAGATCGCGGGCGCGGAGCTGGCCGTCGTCGGCAACGCCGGGTCCGGGGCGCAGCATTACGAGATGAGCGTGCTGGGGAGGACCGGATGACCGGCAGACCTGTTCCGATGCCGACGGAGTTGTCGGAGCCGTTCTGGGCGGCGGCCCGGCGCGGCGAACTCGTCGTCCCGTACTGCCCTTCCTGTGACCTGCGCTTCTTCGTGCCCGAACCCGCCTGTCCGCGCTGCATGTCGCAGGACTGGCGCTACGAGCCGAGCGCGGGCCGGGGGACGGTCTACTCGGTGACGGTGGTGCACCGAGCGCCGGGCCCGGGCTTCGACACCCCCTTCGCGCTCGCCGTGATCGACCTGGACGACGGCGGCACCCTGCTGTCCCACGTGGACGCCGGCACCCCTGACAACGTCGTCATCGGCCTGCGCGTACGCGTGGACTTCCGCCCCTTCACCGACGAGATCACGCTGCCGTACTTCGTACCGGACGCGAGGCACTGACCACCGAATGACCGAGTGAGGGCGGAGGTGGACACCGTGGCGAACACGCCGGTACGGGTCCCCAAGATGGCCGAGCTGGTGGCGGCACAGCTGCGCCGCAAGATCGTGCGCGGGGAGTTGACGGAGGGGGAGGCGCTGCCCGCCGAGACAGCGCTGATGGCCGAGTTCGCCGTGTCGCGGCCCACGCTGCGCGAGGCGTTCCGAGTGCTGGAGTCGGAGTCGCTGATCAGTGTGCGGCGGGGTGCGCGGGGCGGGGCCCGGGTGCACGTTCCCGAGCAGACGGTCGCCGCTCGTTACGCCGGGGTGGTGCTGGAGTACCGGGGCACGACCCTGAAAGATGTCTACGACGCCCGTACGGTACTGGAGGCGCCGTGCGCCGGACTGCTCGCCGGGCGGCGCACGGACGAGGACGTGGAGCGGTTGCGCGCCGCGGTCGCCGAGGCAGAGCTGCTGATGGACGACCCGTCGGCCTTCATCCGCGCCCATATGGAGTTCCATGCGCTGGTGGTGGAGCTTGCGGGGAACGAGACGCTGAGCGTGCTGACGGGGATGGTCCGGCACATCATCGATCAGGCGAACTGGTCGCATGTCGACCTTGATGCGGGGACTCCCGAGAACGTCCGGGCCAACCGGCGGGGTTTCCGGGCCCATGTCGCGCTTGTCGACTTGGTCGCTGCGCGTCGCGTGGAGGCCGCGGAGGAGTTGTGGCGGGTGCATCTTCAGGAGGCCGAGGACTATCTGCTGCAGAACAAGTCGATGACGACGGTCCTGGACCTGCTCGGCTGAGGGGCGGTTTCTCGCCCCTGCCGCCCCTACCCGTCCCATCCCTGGGGCTGCCGCCCTAGACCTCGCTGCGGAGAAGAAGGGCACGAAACCCCGTCGCATGGAGCAATCGGCAGGTTGAGGCAGAGCCGAAAGGTTCCGCCTCGGGCGGAATCCCGGGCAGAGTCGGCTCGTATGGGCAGTCATTGCAGGAACGACCGCCCGGGACATGGTCGGTGAAGCCTGAATGCCTGGTGCGGGGCGTGACAGGAATGAACTTGGACGAGGCCACCGGACCGTCGGCGACCGGGGCAGGAGGGCGACAAGATGGCACCGACAGCGGCATACGACGAGATCGCTGACTGGTACGAGACCGAGTTCCTCAACCGTCCGAGCGCCGAAACGGGAGACGGGCACCCCCTGGGCCTGGGCGTGCTCCTGGACGATCTTCTAGGCGAAGGCAGCGGTATCTGCCTGGAGATCGGTTGCGGCACCGGCGTCCACGCAGACCGGCTCCGCACGCTGGGCTGGACCCCGGTCGGCATCGACCTGTCCGGCGGAATGCTGCGCTATGCGCGTGAGCGGCTGCCTGTCGCGCAGGCTGACGCCGGGCAGTTGCCGGTCCAGTCCGACTCTCTGTCAGCCATCGTCGCGGTGATGGTTCACACGGACATGCCCCGGTATCCGGAGGTGCTGCGTGAGGCCTCCCGGGTCCTGCGTCCGGGCGGCGTGTTCGTGCACATCGGGGTTCATCCCTGCTTCTCCGGCGGGTTCGCAGATCGAGGCGACCTGCAAGCGGTGGTCATCCGCCCTGGCTATCTTGACGGCCACTGGACCAAGGCGTCCTGGACGGACAAGGGGGTGCGCGACAAGGTCGGCGCCACCCATCATCCACTGCCTGAACTGCTGCACGCGTTTCTCGACGCGGGCCTGACGCTCGATCGCTTCGCCGAGAGCGGGGCCCCCACGCCAGCAGTGCTGGCGATCAAGGGCACCAAGTCCCCGTGATCCGGTCAAATATCAAGCTTACGGCTGAGCCTGCCGCTGCTCGATGAGGTTTGCACCGTCGCGTGGGGAGCATCACCGCCGGGAGGTGCCCGGCGTGAGAGGCTGAGAGGCTTGACCTCAAGTTAAGTAGAGGTCGCAGAGTGGGTGTTCTCCTGCAGATCTACCGGAAGGAACGGGCATGCGCGCCGTCGTGCTGCACGAGTTCGGACCCGCTGAGAACTTCCGCTATGAGACTGTGCCCGATCCCGTACCAGGACCAGGCGAGGTTCGCGTCTTGGTGAGGGCCGCGGGAGTCCACCAGATCGAGACGGCGATGCGGGAAGGGCTGGAGATCGGTCCGCCGCTTCCCCGACTTCCGGCGATCTTCGGGGGAGAGGTGGCCGGCGTCGTCGAGTCGGTCGGGCCAGACGTGGATGAGGCCTGGATCGGCGCCAAGGCGGTGACCGCGCACGGCAGGCCGGGGGGCTACGCCGAACTGGCCGTCGCCGACGTCTCGTCCCTGCACCGGATGCCGGCCGGACTGGGGTACGAGGCCGCCGTCACCATGGTCGTCACCGGCACCACCACCATAGGCCTGCTCGACATCGCAGAGCTCACCTCCGGCGACGTGGTCCTGGTCACCTCCGCGGCCGGTGGCATCGGCCGTCTGGTCGTCCAGTTCGCCCGCCGCCTCGGCGCCACGGTCATCGGCGCGGCGGGCGGACCGGACAAGACGGCAGCAGTGCGAGAGCTGGGAGCCGACATCGCTGTCGACTACAACCTGCCGGACTGGGCGGGCACCGTCCGCGACGCCCTGGGCGGGAGCGGCGTCACGGTCGTTCTCGACGGTGTCGAGGGCGACAAGGGGCGGGCCGCCTTCGGGCTGCTGGCCGAGGGCGGGCGCTACATCACCATTGGCGCGGCCTCGCGGGAGGAGTTCCGCCCGGATGAGGCGGAGCTGAAGGAGCGCGGCGTGACCTTCACCGACGCGTTGGGCCTGCTGTTGGAGGGCCAGGACGCGCCCGCGGACGAGGCCCGCGCGCTCGCGGCGGCCGCCGACGGCAGTCTGGTGCCCGCCTACCAGACCTTCCCCCTGTCACAGGCCGTTGTGGCGCACGCCGCCCTGGAGGCGCGGGCTACAACAGGCAAGGTCGTCCTTGTCCCCGACGCGCACTCGTGAGGCACGGCCTCATTTGGTGTGATCGCGGCTGCGTTGCAGGCTGAGGACATCTGGATCCGGATACTCCATCGGCAGGCTGTCTCGGAGCCCGGCCAGGGTCGAGCGAGCAAGCAGGCAGTCACTGCGGTTCGTGCTGGGCGAGAACTCGGCTGAGCAGGCGCGTCAGAGTCTGCCGGTCCTCGGGCGACAGCGGTTCGAGCAGGTCGTCCTGCGCCTGGTCGAGCACCCGATCCATGCACCGCAGTTGCCGGGCGCCGCCCGTGGTGAGGGTCACCTTGTTGCGCCGTCCATGGTCCGGGTCCGGGGCCCGGACGACGAAGTCCTGCTCGACCAGTTCGTTGACGGCTGCCACGACGTCGCTGCGGTCGATGCGGCACCGGCGGCCGAGATCTGCCTGGCTCGCAGGCCCGAACTCGTGCAGTGCCGCCAGGATGCGGTAGTGGTACCCGCGCGCGCCCGCAGCGGTGAAACCGTCGAACACCAGCCGGCGGGCGTGCACAGCCAGCTGGGTGATCAGCCAGCTCGGCTTCGCCGCCAGGCGCTTGGGGATCTCATCCATGGCGACCACCGTAACAGTGTTGGCGGGACCAACACATTGAAGTTAGTGTTGGTCTTACCAACATTAGAGCTGTCGCCAGAGGAGGCGTCATGTCCGCTGCCACCCGGACCACCGACCGCGTCGAGATCGCCGAACTGTTCGCCCGCCTGGCCAACCTGCTGGACGAATGCCGCCACGACGACGCCCCCACCGTCTACCACGACGACATCGTGGTGCGTTCGCCGCGCGGCGGCGAGCTGCGTGGCTTCGATGAGGTGACCGCCTACCTGAAGCGAAGCCAGGTCGAGGGAGAGCGCACCCAACACGTGCATGGCGACGTGCTGGTGCGTGTGGACGGTGACCGCGCGAAGGCCACAGCGAACCAGCTCGTGTACTTCTACCGCGACGGCGCACCACCTCACCGGACAAGCGGCCTGCGAGTGGCCTGCACCGCGGTGCGGACCTCGGCGGGCTGGCGGTTCAGTGACATGCAGATCACGCTCGCCTGGATGCACGAGAATTGACGGGGTGAGTCAGGCCCGGACCTCAGCCCTGTCTGTGCGGCAGGACGCGACCCACTCGCCTGACGTCGGAACCTGCCGGAAGACCTCGCCGACACGGACGGCCTGACGGCCCGAAGTCGGCCTTGTCGAGGTCGAGACGAGGATCGTCGTGATGCGGGAAGTCGGGCATGGCGAAAGTGAATAGGAAGCAGCCGTGCTGGCGGGGATCCTGCCCTCGCCAGGCCCCGTCGATCTCGTCGGCGTCATCGGCCGGGCCGCCTTCGACGCCCTGCACCCCGCCCGCCACCGACGCCGGACCAAGGCCCGCACCCGCAAAACCCCCACCAGCAAGTACGGACCGAATGCCGGACAACCCCCGCGACCAGCCAGAACTACACCGTCCACACCGCCGTCATGTTCTTCGAGCACCGGTTTGCGAACCGCTCACGGGCGTAAAAGCAACGGCGTCATGGTCGTCGCCCGCGACCGCGTCCAGGACGCCATCCTCGAGCGGTTCGCCGAGGACGTCGTGGACATCGACGAGGAGTAGGGAGGCGCCCGGATCTCGGGGAGTTCTCCCCGAGCGGCTCCCTGTACTGCCTCCCTCGGCGTGACCTGCGCATATGCCAGTTGAGGGAGGCCAGGGAGGCCGGTCTCCACACCTGTGGAAACCGGGAAACGAGCGGTTCAGCCTCCCCCGGCCCGCCTCCCTCCCTGCCCCCGCAACGACGACGCGGGGGCAGCGCGCCGGGTAGGCGGGCATGGGATGCATTGTGGCCCGGACGGGGGCGGTGATCTTCCGGCGCATGCGGGGGCCCGGCCGCGCACGGGCGCGAGCCGGGCCAGTCGAGCGCGGGTCAGAAGTTGCCGTTCGACAAGATCTCACCCGACTTGTCGTACACCGTCACCAACCCATTCTCCGACTCGTAGCACGAGGCGAACGCCGACGCGATCAGCTTCCCGTCCGACGTGTGTGGGCCCATCAGCCCGCCGGTGTAGTCCGTGAACACCTCGGCCGCGTCGAGGATGTCGTTCTGCTCGTCCGCGCCGGTCACCTTCGTGACGTGCTTGACGGCCGACTTCTCCGTTGCCGTGCCGCTCTTCGCAACGCAGTCTTTGAACTGGTCGGCCTGGCTCTTGGCTGGCGCTTTCTCCTCTGGGACGTCCTCGGCGGGTGTGTCTTCAGCCGGGGTTTCTGCGGCGGGCTCGGCCTTGTCATCGTCCGTGGCGGTGGGCTCGGAGCTGACCGTGCTGCCCTTGCTGCTGTCGTCGGAGCCGCCCCCCACGGCCGCGCCGATGACGCCGATGATGACGAACAGCGCGACAACGCCGGCGCACCCGAGGCCGACGATCTTCCCGGTGCTGGACTTCTTCGGGGGCAGCGGCGGCGGTGGTGCGCTCCAGCCGGGCTGCGGCTGCTGGTTTGGTGCACCCCACTGGGTCGGCTGCTGTTGTGGTGTGCCCCAGCCCGGCTGCTGTTGTGGTGGCCCGTATCCGGGGTCCTGCGGGTATTGCTGGCTCATGTGCCCCCTTGTGCGGTGTTTCGTGAGATGGAGGACGTTATCCGATGTAGGTGATACGTGAAGAGGTGGGTTGGTTCCGTTACCGGTCTGAGTGCAAATGGTGAAGGCCTGTCCCGGTGGTGGCTCAACGGGGCGGGTGAGGTGGAGCGCTGGCGGAAGGTGAAGCGGTGCCCGCGCTGGCACAGCCACATGTACCGGCTACGCGTCGGCCGGCGGGCGCACAACGCGTGGCGGCGAACCTATGGCGACGGCACCGGCTGAACGGGAAGATGCCTCATGTCTTCGGTCACCCGCACCATCGGCACCATCGCCGTCGCCGCCCTCCTCGTCGGTGGCGGCTTCGCCGCAGGCCGACTCACCGCCCCCGAACTAGACACCACCACGTCCGATTGCGAGGACGCTCGCGGGCAGTACCAGGAGTTCAAAGACAACCCCGCACCGGCCGGCCAAGACGTGGATGAAACACGGCTCAACAGCCGAATGATTGCCCACACAGTCCTGGAGTCCACTGACTGCTTCAGCGCCTCCGACCGCGCCTATGCACAGACCGTCCTCGACATGATCGACCAGGGCATTCAGCAAGACGAATGAAGTGGGCCCCTTGAACCTCGCAGCCTCTATGCGGTTAGGGCGTTCCGTCGGGCGTCGTCCAGCAGGATCCGGGACCTTCACTCATCTGTGGTCACAACACGGGCACACCCCCTCCACACCGCACACATAAGGACGCATGATGCCCTCCTGCACACCATGTCCTTGGGGGGACCATGACTGACACCACGCCACCACCCCTGCCCGACTTCCCGCCACCCCCGCCAGCGCCGAAGAAGAGCCGCACCAACGCGATCATCATCGGCTCCGCTGCCGCCGTCATCGCCGCGATCGTCGCCACCGGCATCGTCGTCGTGCAGTCCACAAACGACGACAGCAAGCCGGCCACCGCCACCGCCGCGTCGAGTGTCCCGGACGAGGACGTCGCGACCGCCGCGGAGGAGCCCGACTTGGAGCCGGTGTACGGCGAGGTCGATGCCGGCAGTTTCACGATCGAGCTGCGTACCACCGAGCGGCAGTGTTTCGGGTCGGCGGGCTGCAATGTGACGGTCGAGCCGGAGCTGACCTTCCTGGGCGTCACTGAGGATCTCGATCCGGATGCGGTGTATGAGATCACCTATGAGATCCGTGGTGACGAGTCGGGCCCGGTTATTGAGACGGCTGAGCTGACGGATCGGACGAGCCTGAACTACACGAAGTCTCTGATCAATACTGCTTCGGCGAGCAAAAAGGTGTCCGTGAAGATCACCGACGTTGTGACCCAGGGGTACTGAGGCCACGTGAACGGCAGTGAGGCCCCGCACCGGGCATCCGGGCGGGGCCTTCGCCATGCGGTGGGCTCCTGCCCCTGCTTGCGCGCAATCGACCGCAGCCGGAGAGCACGCGCAATCTGCCGCAATCCCCAGGCACGCCCGGCCAATCCTGCGCATGCTGGACCTCCAACCAGCGCAGATGGAGGGCGACCATGACGCTCAGGTTCATCGGCACGACCAGCGACGACGGAGACTGCCCCACCCTGTACGAGATCGAGGGGACAGACGAGATCCTCGTCCAGGGCGACCGCGAGACCGATCCCGAACACCTCGCCGCGCTTCGGGACGTCAAGCCCTCCGAGACGTTCGTACGGGTTCCGCGCGCCCTGCTCGCCCACTACGCACCCCGCACCAAGACACCCAAGCTCCAGCCGTTCGCGTCGATCTCCCACCTGTTCCGCGAGTTCCGGCACACCGCCCGGCGGCGAGAGTCCCGGTCGGGGCATGGTCCTCCCTGCCCCTAGCGCTCACGGGGTAAGAGGGCGGGTGGAGGTCCCTACTCGGGTGGGCACTCCGTATGGATGTGGATGGTCCAGCCGCTCCCGGAGGTCGACGTCTTGTCGTGAGACGTGTAGGGCTCGTCGGGCCGGATCGTCCGGCAGCACTTCTCGCAGATCTTCACTGGTCACCTCCTCGGCGGTCGCGTCCTGGAGTGTGGCCGTTGACGCAGTCCAGCTCGTCGCTGCTCACTCCGAGCCCTCGGTGGCGGTCCGGAAGTTGCCGACCGCCACGAACTGTGCCACGGCGGCGGGCGGGCACAGTTCGGCGGCCGAGGGCATCGGCACCGACCAGTACGACGACCACGCGTGGGCGTTGCGGTCCACGGCGTCCGGCCGGGGCACCCCCAGGTACGTGCCGCGCCCCAGGCATTCGGCGCCCGGCTGCCGCCACTTCACGGCCGTGCTGGCGGGCACCAGCGCGTAGTAGCGGCGCCCGCGCGGGTCGCAGATGACCGGTCCGCCACAGAGCGCCTGGGTGAGGACGGCATCAATCACCGCGGGATCCTCGCTGCCAACCGCGGCGTGCACCAGCCGCTCGGGGATCCGGACCGCGCAGAAGAGGGTGCCCAGCGGCAGCAGCGCCATCCCGCCCTGTGAGGACCATTCCTCGCGGGCCCGGCCGGGCGCGGGGTGCGCGGACAGCAGCCAGTGGGCGGCGGCCAACTGCCGTTCGGCTGTGGTGTGCACGAGCGACCCGGCGACCGGCCCGGTCGGGGTGAGATCTGTAGCGTTCTGTGCGCGTTGGGTAGTCACATGGGGATGATGGAAGCGCACGGCAAGGGGCAACCAGGCCGCACTGTGGCCATGTGCGGCCACGTGGCGGCCATGGCCAGAAACGGGCGCGATGACACCTCAGACTGGACGTATGAGCCGCAACGACGCGTTGAGAGCCGCCCGGCTCCGTACAGGCTGGCGCACCATCGAGCAGGCTGCGGCCAAGCTGACCGAGCACGGGCAACAGCTCCTCGACGACCGGCAGTTCACCGTATCGGCGCGCACCTGGCGCCGCTGGGAGGGCGAACGCCCCGGCTGGCCGACCGAGGAGACCGCGATCGTCATCCACGACGCGCTCGGGTGCTGGCCCGAGGATTTGGGATTCACCACCCCGCCGGGCTGGATCCGACCCGAGCATCACGAAGAGGCCGATGTGAAACGCAGGGCGTTCGTCTCCGTCACCGCCGCCGCGCTGGTCGCCGGACCGGTCGCGCCTCAGCACGTCGACCCGGCACTGATCACGTATTTCCAGGAGCAGTTGGAAGGGCACTACCGGGCGGACATGTTCCTTGGCCCGCACGACCTGATCGGCACCGTGTCCGCGCAGTACCAGCTCATCGACAAGCTGGTCCGCTCGGCGAAGGGCGAGACCCGGCGCGGCCTGCTGCGGGTCGGCGCCGCCTATGCGGCACTGGTGGGCTGGCTGTACCAGGACGCCGGCGACATGGACGGCGCGCACTTCTGGCGGGGCGTCACTCAGGAGATCGCGACGCGGTCCAGGGACCCGCACCTGATCGGCTACTCCCTCGTCAACCAGGCCCAGGTACGCACCGACCTCGGGGACGGGCACGCGGTCATCGACCTGTGCGAAGCCACGCTGGAGGACTCGCGCCGCCTGGTGCCGAAAGTGCGCATCATGGCCATGCAGCAGCAGGCCCACGGTGCCAGCCTCACTCGAGACCGGGAGGCCGTTGACCGGCTCATCGACCAGGCGAGCGGACTCCTCGGCCGCGTTGACGATGACCTGCCGTGGGGCAATGCCTGCCGCCGCACGCCGGGCTATCTCGAAGTGCAGCGGGCCACCTGCTACGGCCGGCTCGGTCTCGGCGCCGAGGCTGTCTCCTTGTGGGACCAGGTGCTCGACGTCGTCCCCGAGACGGCGCGCAGGGACCGCGGCGTGTATCTCGCCCGGCACGCCGCTGCGGCGGCCGGAGCGGGCGAACCGGATCAGGCGCTGGAGATTGCCCGCACGGTCGCCGACATCGCGGCCGAGACCCGCTCAGCGCGTATGCGGCGGGAGTTGGTGACCCTTCAGCGGGCGATGCGGCCATGGCAGGATGCCCCGGTCGGCCGGGACCTCGTGGAGGTTCTGGCGCCCGTGACCGAGGGGAGCTGAAGCGTGGCAGGCGTACCGGTGCCGCTGACCGAGGACGAGATCGAGGCGGCCCTGCAGGAGGCGCCGGGGTGGAAGCGTGAGGGCGACGAGATCAGCCGCTCGTTCGGGATCCGCTATCACGGTGGTGTGGCGATGATCGTGCACGTGGCGGACGTTGAGCGGCTCATCAGCCATCACGCGGACATCGATCTGAGGTGGGGGCGAGTCCGGTTCGCGATCACCACGCACGACGCCGGCCACAAGCTGACAGCCGCGGACTTCGACCTGGCGCAGCGCATCGACGCCATCGCCCAAGCCCATGGAGCGGAGCCACTTGACGACTGACCCCGGACACGCAAAAGACCCCCGCCCTTGAGAACCCAAGGCGGGCGCGAACAACCGCCGGTCCCCGCCCTGCTGGCCGACGTCCTCTCGGAAGCTGTCGGCCAGCCGCTCACTCCCGGTGATCTTGGCCTGACTGGTACCGGGCCGGAGCTGGACAGCATCCAGCTCCCGCTGCTGACCGAAGCAGCCGCTCAGGCCCTGGCCGGATGGACGCAGATGGACTTGTTCATGAACCGCCGCGACACCCTCAAACTCGCCATCGGCGCTCCGCTGATCCTCGCCGCCGAACGGATGCTCGGCGGCACCGCCCGCGCGATGAACAACAACCGCAAGGGCTTCGACACCGACACCGTCACCGCTCTCGAAGAGGTCACCGCCTTCTTCACCAAGGCCGACGCCTCCAAGGGCGGCGGGCTGTACCGCTCGGCGATCGTCGCCCAGCTCGCCGAGGTCGCCCGCCGCATCCAGGACGGCGTACCGGCCAGCCTGCGCAAGAGGGTCTTCGCCGCAACCGCCGACCTGGCGGCGCTCGCCGGATGGGTCAGCCACGACTCCGGCCGGTACGGAACAGCTCAGCGGTACTGGAGCTACGGCGTCTACGCGGCAGGCGAGGCCGGGCAGCGCGACCGCGGAGTGGAGATCGCCACCCGCATGTCCCACCAGATGATCTACCTCGGCCGCCCCGACGACGCCCTCGGTCTCCTCGACGTGGCCGCTGCGAAGGCGAAGATGCCCGCAACGAGGGCGCTGGTCGCCTCGCAGACCGGCAGGGTGCACGCGGCCCTCGGCGACGAGCGCCAGGCCGACCGGCATCTTGGCGACGCCGACGACCTCCTGGCGGACGGGCTCGGTGACGACGTCCCCGAGTGGGTGGCGTACTTCGACGCGGCCGAGCACGCCGGTGCCCGGGCGGTCTCCGCCCGCGACCTCGCCGGACTCGACCGTGGTCAACGGCCCGCGAGCGTCCACTTCGAGGACGCTCTCAGGCTCAGGAAGCCCGGCTTCGACCGCGTGAAGGTCATGGACCGCGTCGGCCTGGCCGCCGCGCTGTTCGACGAGGGCGAGGCCGAACGGGGGGCCGCCGCGGCCCACCAGGCGCTCGACGACGCGGCCCGCCTCGACTCCGCGCTCGTCACATCCCGGCTCAACACGTTGCTGGACGCAGCCCGCCCGTACGAGACCGCCGCGGTGGACGAAGTACGGACCCGGGCGACGGAACTCGCCGCCGCCCGCCCGACCACGATCGCGGCCTGAGAGCATCGACCGCATGGGCAAGCACCGCCGACCCGGGCCCCCGAACCAGCCATCCCGCGCCGTCCCGCGCGCCGACGCCGACGACCCGCTCGCCGCGTACAACAAACGGCGTCGGCCACCGATGGACATCTACCGGCGCCACCGGCCCGTGCACGGCGGCGCCGGACACCTGCGGCCCGACGAGCCGCGCATCCTGGAGGAGTGGAACGGGTTCGCGTACGAGCCGGCCGGTACCGCCCCGACCCTCACCGAGGCCCAGAAGTGGGTGAACGAGCTGGCGCTCGACGACGACCCCGGAGTGTAAGCCATGGTCAGGGTCCGACCAGGGCGCTGACCATGTTGCGAGCCGCCACCTTCGTCAGCCGCTTGGAGGCCGTGGTGGTCCGCTCCCTAGGGGCGCGAGGCTTGATGTCGGTGCCCTTGTCAGCCTTGGCCCGGCGAGGGTCATGTCGGGGACTCGTAGAACTCAGCTTGTTCTTCAACCTTTGGCGGAGCCTCAGTGACACCGGTAGGTTCTCCGCGGTGACCTTGATGGAGACGCAGGGCCTCGCGTCGATGACCGACGAGGCGCAGTTACGTTGGATGGCGCTGGGGGACACGACTCGGCAGCCGCCCGTGGTCATGCTCCATGGCGGTCCGGGGCTGCCGGACTATCTGGGCGATGTCGCCCCCATGGTCGCGGACCTCGCGCCCGTGTACCGGTACGACCAGCGTGGCACGGGCCAATCCCCGTGGCGGGGCCGCCATTCCTTCGCCCGGCATGTCGACGATCTCGCCGAGCTGCTCGACGCATGGGACGTGCCCAAGGCCGTGCTGATCGGGCACTCCTACGGCACCGACCTGGCGAGCCGGTTCTGCCTGACGCACTCCGACCGAGTTGCCGCAATGCTACTGATGTGCGGGCCGTTCGTCGGTGATTGGCGTACCGGGGACCGAGCGGAGCGCGGCCGCCGCATGTCCGCAGCGCAGCAGGAGCGGCTCCGCGAATTGGAGGAGTTGCCGCACCGCACGGAAGAGCAGGAAGTCGAGCTGCTCACGCTGGCCTGGTTCACCGACCACGCCGATCCCGAACGCGGGTGGCACTGGGCCGCGCAGGGTGCCCGGCGGCGTCGCCCCATCAACTGGGCCATGAACAGCGAACTCGGCAAGGAAGGCCGCGCGGATCCGCTCGATGAGCATCTTGCCGAGCTACGTGCGCGCCTGCCCGCACGAGTGGAGCTCCTCGGTGGGGCCGGTGATCCCCGCCCTGTGTCGGCACTCGAATCACTCGCGCTCCGGCTCGCTCTTCCGCTGACCCGGATCGAGGGCGCTGGGCACGAGCCCTGGTTGGAGCAGCCCGACGCCGTGCGTGCGCACCTTCGGCGATTCGTGCAAGGCACGGTGGGCACATAGGGTTTCGACCAGTTCGCTGGCTGGACTCATCTTCACGGCCTTCGTCTCGATCGGTGTACCTTGGTCGGAGCACATGATCAGACGAAGGCCGCCCGTGCGTCTGGCGAATTCCCAGCCGAGCGAACCCCGTTCGAGACATCGTTCGAGAACGTGGGACCATGTATGGCATGACGACGAACCGAAAGGTCCATGCCGCGTAGACGGCCAGGACACATCCGGGCTGGCATCTTCCGCCACCGGACACCAGATACAAAGCCAGTCATCGACGGCTTGTCCTCCCGTGCACTCTCCGAGATCTTCCGTCTCGAGCGCACCCGCAATTATCTGCAGCCAGGAGACGTCGGTGCAGCCGTGCGCTTGTGGAAGGACTACGTCCACCGTCCCGAGCGCCAGCTGTGGCACGACTACGAGTGGGGCAACGTGCACTGGTACTGCTGCGGCAATCCTCTCGAAGCCCGTGCTCTCCTCGACACCGTGATGCAGGCCCTTTCACCGCGAAGCGCCCGCGAACTCCGCCAGATCATCAGCCGGTTTGACGCCGTCTGGAACCAACCATCACCGCCATACGGCAGGTCGGGTTGTGGTCGGAACCAACGGGCGGCCGAGCCGCACGTTCCCGTCGGATTCCTGCCAGCCGTGGCCCGGGGCCGGCTGGTTGAGTGATCCGCATGACGCAGAACCACATCCTCCGTGACCGGGCCCTCGCCTTCCGTTCCCGCCACGTCCCCGGGCGTCCGCTCGTCCTGCCGAACGCCTGGGACGCCACGAGCGCCCGCATCGTCGAGGATGCGGGTGCCGCTGCGGTGGCGACCACGAGCGCGGGGCTGGCCTGGGCACTGAGGGCGGCGGACGGCGACCGGCTGGACCGCGACCGGGCCCTTGGCGCCGCTGCACGCATCGCCGAGGCGGTCCGGGTGCCGGTGACCGCCGACATCGAGAGCGGCTACGCGCGGGACTCGGTCGGCGTCGGCGACACGATCCGCGCAGTGATCGCGGCGGGCGCGGTCGGCGTGAACATCGAGGACACGCTGTACGGGAAGGGCGAGGGCCCGCTGCGGCCGGTGGCCGAACAGGCCGAGCGCCTCGCCGCCGCCCGCGAGGCCGCCGACACGGCGGGGGTGTCGCTGTTCGTGAACGCCCGGATCGACACCTTCCTCAGGGGCGCCGGAGGAGTGGACCTCACCCTGGAACGGGCTGCCGCCTTCCTCGCCGCGGGCGCCGACGGGATCTTCGTCCCCGGGGTTGTCGACCCGGTGACCGTGAAGGCGCTCGCCGAGGGCATCGACGCTCCGCTCAACGTGATGGCGGGCCCCGGGGCACCGCCCGTCGCCGAGCTGGCCGCGCTCGGCGTCGCGCGCGTGAGCATCGGGTCGGGCATCGCCCAGGCCGCGCATGCCGTGGTCCGCCGCGCCGCGCGGGAGCTGCTGGGCGCGGGGACCTACGAGTCGCTGGCCGGAGGGCTCGACTACGGCGAGCTCAACGCGCTGCTGGGAAGCGGACGTTAGTCCGGTCCGGCTGGGAACGGGTACGGCCACCGCGTGATCATCGGTTGGTGTGTGGACTCCTGAAGATCGTGCGTTGGCCGCAGGCCATAGCGTAGACCCTGCCCGTTGGCGGGCTATGTTCGACCAGATCATGGCCCGGATCGCGGGGCGGTTCAGGCGAGTTGAGCCGATCGGCCAGCCGATCGCTCCTGCGGTCAGGGCTGGTCGTACCAGGCAAACGCTGCGATCCGCCAGCCCTCTGAGGTGCGGACGAACTGGATGGTCTTGGTCCCGCCCCCCTCGAACGGCTCACCATCCAAGATCCCGGACTTGCGGTACTCGCCGAACCGCGACGCGATATCTCCCGCGATCTCTGTCCGTTCGGAGGTCTCCCACTCGGAGAACTCGACCAGCCGACCGTCGGTCAGCAGCCGCCGGCGAGGCTCGATGAACTCGTCCACGGTGTAGACCGTGAACTCCGGGCCGGTCTTGACGATCACGCCACCGGGAAGAACCAGTCGGCGGATCCGGTCCACGTCGGCAGCCTTGCCGCCCCGGTTGTCAAAGGCCTCGAAGAACTCGGCGGTCACGACGTCTATCTCGGTCTTGGACATGGCGCGACTGTAACGGCGAAGGGGCGCCGGACACCGCCGGTCTCGACAAGCTGCGGTACGTCGGCGAGCAGACCGTCGCGCACCAGTCCAAGCGCCTCGCAGTCAGCCGGCAATGTCGGCTCGACCTCGATAGCGCCATAGTCTCCCTGGTCTGCGGACTAATCTGCTGGCAGCCCTTGACCTGGGCCGCTGACTTCCGTATAGGCCCCCGACGTGTGCTGCACCGCGGCGCATGGCGGGGGCGAACAACAACCCCCCGACCACGCCCGGTCGTTCACTCGCCCCGCAACTCCCGCACCACCGGCTCCCAGACCTCCGCATCGATCTCGTACGCCGCGTAGAACGACACCCGGTCGACCAGCGCCCCGTACCTCCGGCGGATCTCCGCCGCCACCCGCTCCGGCTCCGCCACCACCGCGAAGGCGTGCAGTACCTCGTCGTCGATCAGCCGACCCATCTCCGCCCACTTGTCCTCGCGGGAGGACTTCGACAACGCGTGCAGTTCGTCGCCCAGTTCGCCCCAGCCGTGCAGCTCCAGGACGCCCCGGTACGCGGGCGTGCTGCCGTAGAAGGCGATCTGGCGCCGGGTGCCGTCCACCGCGCGGGCCAGCTCCTCCTCCGTACGGCCGGTCGCGGTGAGGAGGAGATGGGAGACGGAGAAGTCGCCGCGCGAACGGCCGGACTTCGCCAGCCCCGTCTCGACGGTCGGCAAGGTGACCTCCCGCAGATACCGCTCCGTGGTGAAGCCGTGCGCGAGCAGCCCGTCCGCCACCTCCCCGGCCACCCGGGTCATCGCCTCCCCGACGGCGGCCACGTACACCTTCGGCGCACCGGCCGGGGCGGGCGGCGGAGAGAAGAACGGTGCCATCAGCGTGTGCGAGTAGAAGTCGCCGCGGAAGTCGAGCTTCTCGCCCTCGTTCCAGGCCGCCCAGATGGCCCGCAGGGCGCTCACGTACTCCCGCATCCGGGCCGCGGGCCGGCTCCATGGCATGGAGAAGCGTCGTTCGATGTGCGGCTTGATCTGACTGCCCAGACCGAGCGAGAAGCGTCCGCCGGAGTAGGCCTGCAAGTCGTGTGCGGTGTACGCGAGTTGCATGGGGGAGCGGGCGAAGGCCACCGCGATCGCCGTGCCGACCTCGAGCCGGTCGGTGTGCTCGGCCGCGAGCAGCAGCGGCAGGAAGGGGTCGTGCTTGGACTCCGAGGCCCACAGGCCGTCGTAGCCCGCCTTCTCGTGGTGCCGGGCCTCCTCGACCACCTCGGCGGTGCCCCACACGTTCAGCTTGCCGTCCACCTTCATGCGGATTCTCCAACTCTGTCCAAACCGATGCGCCGCGCGAGCAGTTCCCGGTGGTACGCCGGGTCGCCGAACAGCAGTTGTGAAGTCTTCGCCCGCTTCAGGTACAGGTGGGCCGGGTGCTCCCAGGTGAAGCCGATACCGCCGTGCACCTGGATGTTCTGCTCCGTCGCCTGCAGACAGGTGTCGGAGCAGAACGCCTTGGCCAGGCTCGCCACCGCCGACAGCTCCGGGTCCGCGCTCTCGGCCGCGAGCAGTGCGTAGTGCGCGGCGGCCCGCGCCGACTCCACCTCCAGCAATACGTCGGCGAGCAGATGCTTCACGGCCTGGAAGGAGCCGATCGGCCGCCCGAACTGGTGCCGCACCTTGGCGTACTCCACCGCCATGTCGAGCGCGCGCCCCGCGACTCCCACCTGTTCCGCGGCCAGCGCCACCGCTGCCCGGTCGAGCACCTCCGACACCAGGTCCCAGCCGTCGCCGTGTGTACGCAGCCGGGTCGCCGGCACGTCTTCGTACTCCAGGCGTGCCTGCCGCCGGGTCGGGTCCATCGTGGGCAGGGGTTCACGGGTCAGGCCGGCCGCGTCACCGTCCACCCAGAAAACGCCGATGCCGTCGCCGGTACGGGCCACGGTGAGTACGACATCCGCGGTGGCGCCGTCGAGTACGAACATCTTCTGCCCGGTCAGCAGCCAACTCCCTTTGGATTCAAGGGCAGTGAGCCGGACACCTTCGGCATCCCAGCGCGCCGAGTCCTCGGTCAGCGCCAGCGTCGCGACCAGTTCACCGGCGGCAAGCCCCGGCAGCAGCCGCTTGCGGGCCTCCTCGTCATCGCAGCGCAGCGCGGCGGTGGTCGCCAGGACGGCGGAGGCGAGGAACGGCGTGCAGGTCAGCGCCCGGCCCAACTCCTCCATCACGACGCCCACTTCGACCGGCCCGCAGCCCGCGCCCCCGTACTCCTCGGGGATCGCGAGCCCCTGCAGACCCAGCTCCGAGCCCATCCGCCGCCACACCGCCCGGTCGAAGCCCTCCGGCGTCTCCATCAGCCGCCGTACCTCGGTCTCGGGCGAGGTGTCCGCCAAGAACGCCCGTACGGTGCGCCGCAGTTCCTCCTGCTCGTCGCTGAACGCGAAGTCCATGTGTGACGCTCCTCTCCGGTTCAGCGGCCGGCGCGCGCCGCGATGATCTTCTCGACGATCGCGATGTGGTCCGGTGCGTGCATGCTGTCCCGCTCGGCGAGCAGGGCCGGTTCCAGTACGGCGGCGATGGCCTGCTCCAGATGCAGGTTCACCGCCCGCTTGGTCTCGCGCAGCGCCTGGCCGGGCAGCTTGGCCAGCCGTCCGGCGAGATCCATGGCCTCGGCCATGAGTTTGTCGTCCGGTACGACACGGTTGGCGATGCCCAGCCGGACCGCCTCCTGAGGGGACACTCGGTCGCCGAGGAACAGCAGCTCCTTGGCCCGGGCGAGGCCCACGAGCAGCGGCAGTACGAGCGCGCCGCCGTCCCCCGCGACCAGGCCGACCTGGACATGCGGATCCGCGATATGGGCGCCCTCGGCGATCAGCACCAGGTCGCTGAGCAGGGCCAGGCTGCACCCGAGGCCGACCGCGGGCCCGTTCACCGCCGCGATGACCGGGAGCGGGCAGCGGACCATGCCCAGGATGATCCGCCGGGCCTCGTCGACGTTCTGCTCCCGGAAGGCGCCATCCCGCTGGACCCGGGTCATGATGTCGAAGTTGCCTCCGGCGCTGAACGCCCGGCCGCGTCCGGTGAGCACCACCACCCGCGCCTCCGGATCGGCCGCGACGTCGTCCCACACCGACGCGAGTCCCGAATGCAGCTCCTCGCTCATCGAGTTGAGCTGGTCCGGCCGGTTCAGCTCGATCAGCCGGACCGGCCCGCGGGCCGTCACCACCAGATCCGTCATCGCCACCGCCATCAGCCAGGAGTGAGTCAATAATGAGTGAGTAGAGTTGAATGCTATAACTAATTAAGCTGACTGGGAACCGTCACGGCGATCGACCGCGGAGGACGCGCATGCCGGAGCAGGAGTACGAGACCGTACGAGCCGAAGTGGCGGACCGCGTTCTCACCGTCACGCTCAACCAGCCGGAGAAGCTGAACGCCTTCAATCCGCAGATGATGCGGGACCTCATCGACGTACTGGATTCCGCCGACGCCGACGACGACGTACGCGTGATCGTCGTGACCGGTGCCGGACGGGGCTTCTGCGCGGGCGCCGACGTCAGTTCCGGCGGCGGCTCCTTCGACCACCGCAGGGCGGGTGCCTGGCATCGGGACACCGGCGGTCAGGTGGCCCTGCGGCTGTTCTCCTGCACCAAGCCGGTCATCGCCGCGATCAACGGCCCTGCGGCGGGCGTGGGCGCGAGCATGACGCTGCCGATGGACATCCGGCTGGCCTCCGCCTCCGCGAAGTTCGGCTTCGTCTTCGCGCGTCGCGGCATCGTGCCGGAGTCGGCCGCGAGCTGGTTCCTGCCGCGGGCCGTGGGCATGCAGCGGGCCATGGAGTGGGTGGCGACGGGCCGCGTCTTCGGCCCCGACGAGGCGCTGGCGGCCGGTCTGGTCCGCTCCGTCCACCCGCCGGAGGAGCTGCTCCCGGCGGCGTACGAACTCGCCCGTGAGATCGCCCAGAACACCTCGGCGGTCTCCGTCGCCCTGTCCCGGCAGATGATGTGGCGCATGCTCGGCGAGCCCCACCCCATGACCGCGCACCGGCTCGACTCCCGCATCATGAGCCAGATCGGCGGCGGCCCGGACCCCACAGAGGGCATCGAGTCCTTCCTCGCCAAGCGCCCACCCGAGTTCCCGGGCCGGGTGAGCAAGGACATGCCGCCGGTCTACCCCTGGTGGCAGGACGAGGAGTTCCGCCCCCTCGGGGAGCGGGAAGGGGAGAGCGAATGACGGACTTCGACTACATCGTCGTGGGCGCGGGCTCCGCGGGCTGCGTACTCGCCAACCGCCTCTCCGCGGACCCGAAGACGACCGTGCTGCTGATCGAGGCCGGGGGCAAGGACTCCAGCCCGCTGATCAAGATGCCCAAGGGGTTCGGCAAGCTGCTCGGAGATCCCCGGTTCACCTGGCACTACCCCGTCGAGCCGGTGGGCCCGAGCCGTCGCATCGAGCAGTGGGCCCGGGGCAAGGCGCTCGGCGGATCGAGCTCGGTCAACGGCATGGTCTACAACCGCGGTGACCGCGCCGACTACGACGAACTGGAGCGGCTCGGCAACCCCGGCTGGGGCTGGGACACGATGCTGCCGGTCTTCAAGCGGATCGAGAACAACGAACTCGGCGCCTCGGACGCCCGCGGAGCCGGCGGACCGCTGCACATCTCCACCGCGCCGGAGCTGGAGCCGCTCTGCGAAGAGGCCATCGCGGCCGGTGCCGAGCTCGGCTGGAGACGTACGGACGATCTCAACGCGAGCGACGACGAACGCATCGGCTATGCCATGGCCACCATCAAGAAGGGGCAGCGGTTCAGCGCGGCGCGCGCCTTCCTGCACCCGGTCGAGGACCGTACGAATCTGACGGTGGCCGTGGACACCGAGGTCACCAAGGTCCTGATCGAGAACGGCAGGGCCGTCGGCGTACGCACCCGGCACAAGGGACAGGAAACCGACGCCCGCGCCCGGCGCGAAGTGATCCTGTCCGCGGGAAGCATCGCCACGCCGAAGATCCTCCAGCTGTCGGGCATCGGTCCGGCCGGGACGCTGAAGGCGGCGGGCGTCGACGTCCTGGTCGACAGTCCGCATGTGGGCGGCAGGCTGCGCGAACACCGCTGTTTCGTCGTTCAGTACCGGCTGACCGACAACCTCGGCTACAACAAGGCGCTCAGCAGCCCGCTGCGGCAGGCCCTCTCCGGAGTGAAGTACCTGACGCGACGCCGGGGACCGCTGGCCGCGCCGGCCTTCGACGTGATCGCCTTCTTCAAGACGCGACTCGAACTGCCGCGCCCCGACGCACAGTTGCTGATAGCGCCGGTCTCCCTGGCGCCGGAGGTCCCCGGCAAGGAGACCGAAGTCGAGTCCGAGCCCGGGGTGATGGGCCTCGGATACATCCTGCGGCCCACCGCCGAAGGAAGCCTGCACATCACCTCGGACGACCCCGAGGCGCCGCTCACCATCACGCCGAACTACTACGGGTCCGAGCACGACCGCACGGTGGGCACGGCTCTCTTCCGCAGGATGCGGGAGCTCTTCGAGGCCGAGCCGATCGCCGGCCGGATCCGGTCGGAAACCCTGCCGGGGCCGGGCGTACGGGACGACCAGGAGATCATCGACGCCGGGCTCGACCACGGCCGTTGCGGCTACCACGCCGTCGGCACCTGCGCGATGGGGCCGGCCGAGGACGACGTCGTCGACTCGCAGCTGCGCGTGCGCGGTGTGGAGGCTCTGCGGGTCGTCGACTGCTCGGTGATGCCGACCATGGTGTCCGGCAATCTCAACGGACCGATCATGGCGATGGCCTGGCGAGCGTCGGACTTCATCCTCGACCGGGGGTGAGTAGGGGGCACGTTGCGCGGATACCGCGCCGTGCCCGGAAGCGACGAATACGACGGATCCGACGACGGAGATATGGCCGAAACATTGTCGTAGTCTCCCCGAAGTGTTACGGTCCCGACGGCGGTCATTCAGTTGAATGCGCTATATCATTCATCGCCCGGACGGTGACCATGAACGATGGTCTGTACGAGTCTCTTCGTGGTGTCGAATGGGGGGTCGCCACCGCCGGCAGTGTCGCGGCGCCCCAGCCCCCGACGGACAGCGGCGGGCACTTCCAGCAGTGGACCGACGACATCCACCAGCTGGTCGGAGCCGATGCGACGACGTACAGGGCGGTCGCGGGCTGGCCACAGCTCCAGCCCGACGGCCCCGGCAGTTGGGACCGCGCAGCCCTGGACCGCTGCGACCGTACGCTCGACTCCCTGCTCGCCCAGGGCCTGCGGCCCGGCCTCACCCTGCTCAACCTCGCGCTGCCGCCCTGGCTGGAAGCCTCCGGAGGCTGGCTGGATCGCGGAACCGCGCAGTACTTCGCCGAGTACGCCGCCGAGATGGGCCGCCGCTTCGGTGACCGGGTCACCCGCTGGATCACCTCCACCGATCTGGCGCGCCCCTCGCTCGCGGATCGCGTGGCCGGAATGTACTGCGCCGACCGCCGCGCCGGCATGGCCGGCATGCCCGCGGTCCACCATGTACTGCTGGCCAACGGGCTCGCGACCCAGGCGCTCCGAGCGGTCGGCGTCAACGGCCGCATCGGGACCACGGTCACGCTCGTCGGCGGACACGCGGCCACCGACGACCCGTACGACCGCCTCGCCGTGGAGCGTCTGGAGAGCTGGACCAACCGCCTCTTCCTCGACCCGCTGCTCCTCGGCGAGCACATGGTCACCGAGGACGACCTCTCGCCGATCGAGGCGACCGGCTGCGTACGCCCCGGCGACCTGGAGACCATCGCCACCGCACAGGACCTGCTGGGCCTGTCCTGGACCTCGCCCTTCCGCGTCACGGCACCCGAGAACCTGGCCCGAGTACTTCCGGCCATGATCCGCTTCCACGCCCTCAACGAAGTGAACCGGCTGCTCGTGGGCCTCGGATTCGCGGTGATCCCCTTCGAGGACGTACAGACGACCGCGTACGGCTGGCCCATCGTCCCGGAGGCGCTCGCCGACGCCGTCGCGGGCCTGCACGACCTGTACGGAGAGCTCCTGCCGCCCCTGTCCATCGTCGACAACGGCATGGGCGATCTGGACCTGGTCGACGACGAGGGACGCTGCGACGACGCCCGGCGCCGGGCCCTGCTGCGGGCCAGGCTCACCTGGCTGGGCGGCGTGATCGCCCGGGGTGTCGACGTGCACGGCTACGAGTACTGGTCGGTGCTCGACGACCTGGAGGCGAAGTTCCGCTACAGCCGGCTCTACGCCATGGCCGTACCGGACCACGAACTTCCGCCGCAGCCGCCGATCCCCTCGGACTGGGTGCGCACCAAGACGTTCGGCGGGGCGGACGGGGCCTGTCGGCACCCGGCCGGTCTCGCCCTGGTGCCGTCCGCCGCTGCCCGCGCTCAGAGCGTCGTGGCCCCGTAGTCCTTGCCGCGGATCAGCCGCACGGGGGTGTAGACGAGCACGTCCTCGTCGCGCTGGTTGCGTACGGTGATCCGGCTGGTCACGACGCCGCGGCCGGGCTTGCTCGACGGGCGGGACTCGGTCGTCTCCACGACGGCGTACAGGGTGTCCCCGACGTACACGGGCCGTTGCACGGTCAGTTCCATGTGCATGAAGGCCAGACCGGTGCCGTGCAGCACGTTCGTCTGCAGGACGAGACCTTCGGCGATGCAGTACGTCAGCCCGCCCGGGACGAGCCGTCCCGTGTAACCGCCCTCCGCAGCGTGCGTGGCGTCCCAGAAGAGCGGCTCGTTGAAGCCGCCCCAGGTGATGAAGTTGACCAGATCGGTCTCGGTGATGGTGCGGCGGGCGGTCCGGAAGATCTGGCCCTTCGGCATGTCCTCGTAGGTCAACCCCCTTACCAGCGGGGGGATTTCGGTGGCGGTGGTGTGCTCGGACGTCATCGCGGGCTCCTCATGCATCCGTGGGTCAGAGACGTAGGTCAGAGATCGATCGGGTGCTTGTCGGCCACGCCCTCGAAGTCCGGGGCGCGCTTCTCCCGGTGGGCGGCGAGACCTTCCATGACCTCGTGTCCCCCGAACCCGAAGAACTCCAGGCCGAGCGAGGCCTCGAAGATCGGCTGGGCCGTGCGGTACCAGTGGTTGAGGGACCGCTTCGTCCAGCTGATGGCACTGGCGGAACCGGCCGCGAGGGTCGTCGCGATGCGCAGGCCCTCGGCGTGCACCTGCTCGTCGTCCACGCACTTGGAGACCAGACCGATGCGCTCGGCCTCCGCACCCGTGAGCGCCTCGCAGGTCAGCAGGTAGTACTTGGCCTTGGCCATCCCGCACAGCAGCGGCCAGCAGATCGCCGCGTGGTCACCGGCCGCGACCCCGAGCCGGGTGTGCCCGTCGACGATCTTCGCCCTGCGTCCGGCGACGGAGATGTCGGCCAGCATGCCGATGACCAGGCCCGCGCCCACGGCCGGGCCGTGGATCGCGGAGACCACCGGCTTGGAGCAGTTGATCACCCCGTACACCATGTCCCGGGCCTCCCGCATCACCCGGGCGCGCACCGAGTACTCCTCGGTCAGGGCCTCGATGGAGTCGAAGGTCCCGCCCGCCGAGAACGCCTTGCCGGCGCCCTGGACCAGCACCGCGCGGGTCTCCTCGTCCCGGTCGATCACCGGCCAGATGTCGGCCAGTTCACCGTGCATCCGCGGATCGACCGCGTTGAGATTCGGGCCGTCCAGCACGATGCGGAGGACTCCGGGCGCGGGCCGCTCGAAGGTCAGGCTCGTGAACGCGTCATAGCGGTCGGTCACATCGCACCCCTGGTTCATTCAGTGTGGATACTATAATTATCTAACTGTATCGTGAATGGCTAGCACGCGGGCAACACCGGGTAGCGGGCAGCACCGGGGACGGGAAGGCGGCCATGGATCTCACCTTCGGCGAGGAGCAGGACGAGCTGCGCAAGGTCGTCCGCTCCTTCCTCGCCAGACACTCCACCGAGGCCGACGTACGCCGCCTGGCCGCCGACCCGAAGGGCTACGACCGGGTCGTATGGCGACGGATGGCCACGGAACTCGGCCTCCAAGGGCTCGCCATCCCCGAGGAATACGGCGGTTCGGGCTTCGGTTACGCCGAACTCGGCATCGTCTTCGAGGAGACGGGCCGCGCCCTGCTCTGCGCCCCCTACTTCGCCACCGTGGCCCTGGCCGCCGAGGCACTCCTGCGCTGCGACGACGAAGCGGCCCGCCACGACTACCTGCCGGGCATCGTCTCCGGCGACACCATGGCCACCCTTGCCCTGACCGAGGCGGCCGGCCGCTGGGACGAGCCGGGCATCCAGCTCAACGCCTCTGATACAGCGGGGAGTTGGCGACTGACCGGCATGAAGACGTATGTCCCCGACGGCCACCTCGCCGATCTGCTGCTGGTCGCCGCCCGCACGCCCTCCGGCGTCAGCCTCTTCGCCGTCGAGGGCAAGGCGCCTGGCGTCACCCGCACCGCGCTCCCCACCCTCGACCAGACCCGCAAGCAGGCACAGCTCGACTTCGCCGACACCCCCGCCCGGCTGCTGGGCACCGAGGGCGCGGCCTGGCCGGCGATCGAGCGTACCCTCGCCACCGCCTCCGTACTCCTGGCCGCCGAACAGGTCGGGGGAGCCGCCGCCGCACTGGACGCCGCCGTGGCGTACGCCAAGATCCGCGTCCAGTACGGCCGGGCCATCGGCTCGTTCCAGGGGATCAAGCACAAGTGCGCCGACATGCTGGTCGAGATCGAGTCGGCCCGCTCGGCTGCGTACGGCGGGCTGTGGGCGCTCGACGCGGGAGACGAGGCGGAGATCGCGATCGCCGCGGCCCTCGCCCAGGCCTTCTGCTCGGAGGCGTACGCCGTGGTCGCGAGCGAGAACATCCAGGTGCACGGCGGGATCGGCTTCACCTGGGAGCACCCCGCGCACCTCTACTTCAAGCGGGCCAAGAGCTCCGAGGTGCTGCTCGGCACGCCCTCGTACCACCGGGAGCTACTCGCCACCCGGCTCGGCATCTGAACCCACGCGATCTGAACCCACGCGGAAGAGAGCACGCAATGGAGCTGGACTTCGGGCCCGCCGTACGGGACTTCCGGGACGAGCTGCGCGACTGGCTGGCCGAGCACCTGGTGGGCGAGTTCGCCGCACACCGGGGCGTCGGCGGTCCCACCGACGGCGCCGCCTGGGAGGTCCGGCTGGCCTGGGACCGCGAGCTGTCCGCCGGGAACTGGCTGGGCATCAGCTGGCCGCAAGAATACGGTGGCAGGGGGCTCGGACTCCTTGAGGAGATCGTCTTCGAGTACGAGTACGCGCGGGCCAACGCCCCGTACCGCGCGACCGGCAACGCCCTCGACCTGCTCGGCCCGATGCTGCTCGCGATGGGCAGCGAGGAGCAGAAGAAACGCTTCCTGCCGCCGATCCTCGCGGTCGAGGAGCTGTGGGGGCAGGGCTTCAGCGAACCGGGCGCCGGTTCCGATCTGGCGTCCGTACGTACGCGCGCCGAGCGGGACGGCGACGACTGGGTGGTCAACGGACAGAAGGTGTGGACCTCCTTCGGGATCCACGCCGACTGGCTTTACGTCCTCGTCCGCACCGATCCGGACTCCCAGCGGCACAAGGGACTGAGCATGTTGCTCGTGCCCGCCGACCAGCCGGGCGTGGACATCCGGCCCATCCGCAACCTGGCGGGCCAGGACGAGTTCGCCGAGGTCTTCTTCTCCGACGCCCGCACCGGCGCGGGCATGGTGGTGGGCGAGGTAGGCCAGGGCTGGCGCACCGCGATGGGCACCCTCGGTATCGAACGCGGCACCACGCTCCTGCCCCAGCAGCTCACCTTCGAGCGGGAGGCCGACGCCCTGATCGAGCTGGCCCGCGAACGCGGCGCGTTGCACGACCTCATGCTGCGCCGCCGGATCGTGGACGCCTGGATCTCCGTACGCATCATGCGCACCACCAACATGCGGACCGTCGCCGAACTGATCGCGGGCCGCACACCCGGAGCGCAGTCCACCACGGCGAAGCTGTACGCCTCGACGCGACACCAGCAACTGGGCCATCTCGCCATGGAGTTGGCGGGACCGGCCGGACAGATCATCGGCGAGGACTACGAACTTGACACCCGGCAGCGCTCGTTCCTGCTCTCCCTCGCGGAGACCATCTACGGCGGCTCCAGCGAGATCCAGCGCAACATCATCGGCGAGCAACTCCTCGGCCTGCCCAAGGACCCACGGCCATGAGCCCAACCGACATCCGAGCTCTCGAGGACCGCATCGACCGCATCGAATCGCAGCTCGCCATCCAGCAACTCCCCATCCGCTACGCCCTCGCCGTGGACGCCCGCGACCTCGACGCCTGGACCGGCTGCTTCCGCCCCGATGTCGACATGGGCCGCCACGGCCGCGGCCGGCAGGTCCTGCGCGACCACATCGAGCCCCAACTACGCGGCTTCCACCGCTCCGTTCACCAGATCTGCGGCCACCGCATCGAGTTCACCGGCCGCGACACCGCGACCGGCGCGGTCTACTGCCGGGCCGAGCACGAGGTGGGGGAGCGGTGGATCGTGATGGCGATCTGCTACTGGGACGAGTACGCGCGGGTGGACGGCGAGTGGTACTTCTCCCGCCGCCGTGAACAGCACTGGTACGCGGCCGATGTCACCGAGCGGCCCCAAGCGGTGGACTTCAAGGGCTGGTCGGGTGCCGGAAATCCGGCGCTGCCGGACGCCTTTCCCTCATGGGCACCCTTCTGGAAGGAGACGACGTGACGGAGCGACGTACGCGGCTGGCCGGGAAGGTGGCGCTGGTCACCGGAAGCGGACAGGGCGTGGGACGCGGGATCGCGCTCGCGCTGGCCGCCGAGGGTGCGGCGGTGGTGATCTCGGGCCGTACCGAAAGCAAGTTGAAGGACACGGCCGCCGAGATCGCCGAGCGCGGCGGGCGGGCACACACCGTGGCCGGGGACGTGGGCGAGCGTGACGACGTCGACCGCATGGTGGCGGAGACGGTAAGGGAGTTCGGCGCGCTGGACGTCCTCGTCAACAACGCGCAGTCGTCGGTGCAGCGCAAGCTGGAGAAGACCTCGTACGACGATGTCGAATTCACCTACCGCAGCGGCCCGTTGGCGACCTTCCACGCGATGCAGTCTGCCCTGCCCCACCTCAAGGAGAGCCGGGGCAGCGTCGTGAATCTCGGCTCCTCCGCCGCGGTGCAGGGCGATCCGACGTTCGGGGCGTACGCGATGGCCAAGGAGGCGATCCGCGGGCTGAGCCGGGTGGCCGCGCGGGAGTGGGGAGCGTACGGAATCCGGGTCAACGTAGTCTGCCCGGCCGCCCTGAGCCCGGCCGCGGAGGACTACCTCGCCGCCCACCCGGAGAAGGCCGGACCGCTGTACGCCGGGATCCCGCTGGGCCGCCTCGGCGACCCCGAGACGGACATCGGCCGGGCCGTGGCCGCGCTGGTCAGCGACGACATGGCCTATCTGACCGGCGCGACGCTGATGCTGGAGGGCGGCCGGACGCTGATCGGATGAGGCGTGCGCTGGTACGGCCGGAGTACGAGCTGCCGAATGTGTTTGAATTCTAAAACGGGCTGCGGGCGCGCCGCCCCGTCGTATCGTGGCGGCGCCGCACCTGCGGCACTGATCGACCCGTCCCAGCCGGCCCCCACGCCCCGAGCGGAGACGCCCATGGATGCAGCGTTGACGAGCCCGTCCGATCACACGTCCGGCCGCAAACACACCCCTTTCGACGCGTCGCCTTTCCCCCAAGCCCTCATCGACGCCTTCCGCGCACGGCCTGACCTGCCCGCCTTCGAATACCAGGGGCGCCCCGTCCCACGAGGCGAGGTGCTGGACCTGATCGGCCGGTGCGCAGACGGGCTGCGGGCGGCCGGCCTCGGACGGGGGCAGTCGGTCGCCGTGGCCACGGACGTGACGCCCGAGGGATTCGCGCTGCTCATCGCGGCGTATCTGGCGGGCTGCCGGGTGACCGGTCTGCGGCCCGGGATGACCCCGGCCCATCTGGCGTACGTACTCTCCGACGGCATCGACGCCGTCGTGGCCGACGAGACCGGCGCGGACGCCGAACTGCTGAAAGCGGCAGGCGGCATTCAGGTGTTGCGGCTTGGACCGGATCTCCTCGACGCCCACCCGGCGCCCAAGGGAGAACTGCTCGCCCAGGGGCGTCCCGGCGACCTCGCCATGGTGACGTTGACCAGCGGCAGCACGGGACGGCCCAAGGGCTGTACGCATACGTACGAGACGCTCAGCTACAACTGGGCGTGGCAGCCCGCGAGTTGGACCGAGCGGACCGCGCGACTCGCGGCGGGCTACGAGCGGTTCCTGCTCTTCGGCACCCTGACCAGCCAGGTGATCTTCGAGCACCTCGGGCTGTGTCTGCTGGGCGGCGGCACCGCGGTCATCCCCGAGCCGCCGCTCACCTTCCCGCAGGTCTTCGAGCGTCACCGGATCACCGCGAGCTTGCTGACCGTTCCCCGGCTGTACCACGTGCTCGACATCCTGCGCACCGACCGGATCGACACCAGCAGCCTGCGGGCCCTGCTCGTGGCCGGTTCCGCGCTCGCCCCGCAGCGGCTCGCGGAGGCGACCCGGCGGCTGGGTCCCGTGGTCCACCACGGGTACGGGCAGACGGAGGCCGGGGTGATCAGCATCCTCACCCCGGACGACATGGCCGAGTGGGCGGACGGCGTGTACGACTCCGTGGGCCGGGCGTGGTCCGGCGTGGAGATCGACATCCGCGATCCCGAACTGCGACCGGTGCCCGTCGGAACGACGGGCGAGATCTGGGTGCGTACCGACTCCGCGATGACGGGTTACTGGAAGGACGAGGAGCAGACTGCGGAGGTTCTGCGGGACGGCTGGGTACGCACCCGCGACATCGGACACCTCGACGACCGAGGCTTCCTGCGGCTGACCGGGCGGGCCCGTGACGTGGTCATCATCAACGCGATCGTGTACTACGCCGGGGCGATCGAACGCGCGCTGGAGGCCCATCCCGACGTCGGCGAGGCGTACGTCGTCGCCGCGCCGGACGACGCCACCGGAGAGGCCGCGCACGCCTTCGTCGTCCCGGCCGAGGGCCGCGAGCCGGACGCCGCCGCCCTGCGCGCGCTCGTCGCGGCCGAGCTGGGCGAGGCGAGCGTCCCCGCCACGATCACCGTGGTGACACAGGTGCCCGTGGCGCCGAGCGGCAAGCCGGACAAGCGCGCGCTGCTGTCCCAGGTGCCCGGTACCGAACCGGCCTCCTGAGAAGCGTCATACGACGCCCCGCGCCCGCAGCTCGACGAGCTGATCCTCCGTCACCCCGGCCAGTCGGCCCAGGATTTCGGCGGTGTGCTCGCCCAGCGAGGGCGGCGGGGCGTAATCCTCGACAGGAGTCGCCGAGAGTCGGATGGGGTTGGCGAGGAGCGGCAGCCGCCCCGACACCGGGTCCTCGACCTCCAGCAGCATCTCCCGGTGCTGGACCTGCGGATCGGCGAAGACCTCGGGCAGTTCGTTGATCGGGCCGGCCGGAACGTCGTGCGCGTCGAACGCGGCCAGCCACTCGTCCCGGGTTCTGGTCCGCAGGATCTCCTCCAGTACGGGCACGATCTCGTCCCGGTGGGTGATCCGTGCGGCGGTCGTGGCGAACCGCGGATCCTGGAGCAGTTCGCCGTGGTCGACCGCCGCGCAGAAGGCCGCGAACTGCTTGTCGTTGCCGGCGACGACAAAGATGGGCTTGTCCTCGCACTGGAACGCCTGGGACGGGATCCCGCCGTAGCCGCCGTTGGCCCGGCGTCGCGGGACCTCGCCGGAGACCAGGTAGTTCATCGCGAAGTGCGAGAGCGTGGCGAGCCCGCAGTCCAGCAGGGACAGGTCGATGAACTGGCCCTCGCCGGTGGCGTCCCGGTGCCGCAGGGCCGCGAGGATGGCGGTGGACGCGTAGAGCCCGGTGAGGATGTCGATCATGCTGATGCCGACCTTCATCGGCTCCTCCGGATGCCCTGAGACGCTCATCATTCCGGACATGGCCTGGAAGATGCCGTCGTAGCCGGGGCGCTCGGCGTACGGGCCGGTCTGTCCGAAGCCGGTGACGGAGAGGTAGACCAGCCGGGGGTTGAGTGCGCGCAGGCTCTCCTGGTCGAGGCCGTACTTCGCCAGCGTGCCCGCGCGGAAGTTCTCGACGACGACGTCCGAGCGCGCGGCCAGGGCGCGGATCAGCTCCTGCCCCTCGGCGGTGGCGTGGTTGACGGTGACCGACTTCTTGTTGCGGTTGCAGGCGAGGAAGAACGCGGCGGTGTCCGTCGGCTCGCCGCTGCGGTCGGTGAGGAACGGAGGCCCGTACGTCCGTGAGTCGTCGCCGACTCCGGGGCGCTCGACCTTGATCACCTCCGCGCCCAGATCGGCCAGCGTCTGGGTGGCGAGTGGCGCCGCGAGGATACGGGACAGATCGAGGACGCGGATCCCGGCCAGGGCGGTCGACGGCATCAAGGCCTCCCGTTCAAGGTGAATGAGTTATATAAATAATACATACGGGAGGCGCGGAGTGCGGCCTCATGATTGCTTCAACTATCCAAATCATGTAACTATATGGCGCTGGGTTGCGGAGCCGGAGACTGGAAGGTGCGCGGATGACCGTCACGGCGAGGACCCTCACCGACCAGGAACAACGCGAGCGCCGCGAGTGGTTCCGGGCTCGCTGGGAACGCGGGGTCAAGTTCAACCGCAGCGCCGGTATGCGCGTCCTGCGCTGGGACCCGGACGGCATCGAGATGACGCTGCCCTTCACCGAGGCGCTCTCGGCCCACGAAGGCGTCTTCCACGGCGGAGTCGTCTCGGCGCTGATCGACACCGCGGGCTCGGGAGCTGTGATCGCCGGCCATGACTTCACCAAGGGCAGCCTGCTCAGCACCGTCTCCATGTCGGTGCAGTACCTCGCGCCCGCGCGCGGCCACGAGGCCATCGCGTACGCGCGCTGCGTCCGACGCGGGAGTCGACTGCACTTCGCCGAGGTCGACGTACGTATGCCGGACGGCCGGGTCTGCGCCCGGGGCCAGGTGGTGGTGAGCATCTCCGGGGAGCGAGCCGGCGTCGGCGACCCCGTCGAACCCTTTGCCGAGGAGTGACACGATGACTGAACAGCCCACAGAAGACCTGGTGTTGTACGAGGTCGACGAGGACGGTGTCGCCACCGTGACCCTCAACCGGCCTGAGCGCAAGAACGCGTGGAGCATCCCGATGGAGCGACGCTTCTTCGCGCTCCTGGACGAGGCCGCCGCCGACCCCGCCGTCCGCGTGGTCATCATCACCGGGGCGGGCAGGGCGTTCTGCCCCGGGATGGACGTCCAGCGCCTTGAGCAGAACGCCCAGCCCGGCCAGTCCCTCAACCTCCAGGCACGCGTGCCCATGTACAGCCGACGGAACATGCCGAAGCCCCTGATCGCCGCCGTCAACGGCGCCTGCGCGGGCATCGGCCTCATCCAGGCGCTCATCTGCGACGTACGGTTCGCCGCCCGCGGCGCCCGCTTCACTACCGCCTTCACCCGGCGCGGACTGGCCGGCGAGTACAACCTGCCGTACGTGCTGCCGCGCGTCATCGGCCTGGAGAACGCGCTCGATCTGCTGCTCTCCGGCCGCGTCTTCGACGCCGACGAAGCCAAGGAGCTGGGGCTTGTCAGCCGCGTCGTCGAACCGGACCAACTCCTCGACGCCGCCCGCGCGTACGCCCGCGACATCGCCCGCAACTGCTCCCCGCGCGCCATGGCCGTCGTACGCCACCAGGTGTACGGCGACCTCGACCGCGGCTTCACCGACGCCCTGGCCCGCAGCTACTCGGCGATGGAGTTCTTCGCGGGCTCGCCGGACTTCCGCGAAGGGGTGGCGAGCTTCGTGGAGAAGCGGGAGCCCAAGTTCGAGGGACTGCCCCCGGACTTCGACCCGGACGAGGCGACACGCGACGCGTTCCTGCCGTACTGACACCAACTGACGTCTGCCAGACGCTTATTGACCACGAGGAGCACGAACGATGACAGGGCAGCCGTTCCCCGTCGAGGCCGGGCACATCATGATGTTCGCCCGCGCCATCGGCGACGAGAACCCGGCGTACGAGCATCTCGCCCCGCCGACCTTCACCTGGGCGAGCGCCCACTTCGACCCCGACTACCACCTGCGGCCGAAGCCCGGCCAGGAGTGGTTCGGCTCCGGGGCCGGTCCGGGCGTGATGCCGGAGGGCGGCGGAGGACTGCACGCCGAGCAGCACTTCGAGTACCACCGTCCGGTACGCGTCGGAGAGACGCTGTACGCGCACACCGTGCCGGGCCGCAGCTGGGAGAAGCAGGGCAGCACGGGACGCCTGCTGTTCAGCGAACGCATCACCGAGTACCGGGACGCCGACGGCGAACCGGTCGTCAGCGCCCGCACCGTGGCCGTCGTGCCCGAGGGCCCCGCCACCCCCAAGTCCGAGGAACCGGCCACCGGTGCCACCGGGAAGGACGACGCCTGATGAGCCCGCACGTGGATGACATCAAGGTCGGCGAGAGCCGCGAGAGCGTGCTCGTCGACGATCTCAAGCGCACACGGATCGTCCAGTACGCGGGCGTCTCCGGTGACTTCAACCCGCTCCACACCGACCACGTCTTCGCGACCGAAGCCGCCGGCTACCCCGGGGTCTTCGCCCACGGCATGATGACGATGGGCATGACCGGACGGGTCCTCACCGACTGGGTCGGCATCGAGCCGCTGCTGAGTTACGGCGTGCGCTTCAAGGCGCAGGTCTGGCCCGGCGACACCCTGACCGCCACGGCGACCGTCGAGTCCGTCGAGGACACGCCCGCCGGACCGGTCGCCCAGTTCTCGCTGCGTACCGTCAACCAGCACGGCGCCGAGGTGGTCACCGGCACCGCGACGGTCCGCCTGGAGTCCTGACATGCCCGACCAGTCGGGGGTTGACCACTCGCCGGTGGCGCCCGAGACCGTGGGCGTCGACCGGCACAGGCTCGACGTGCTGCTGCGCCGCATCAGGCTCGAAGTGGAGCACGGCCCGCTTCCGTCGGCGCAGGTCGCCGTCGCCCGGGGCGGCCGGCTGGTGGCGTACGAGACCTGGGGGGACGCCGGTCCCGACACCCGCTACATCCTGCAGTCCGTCGGCCGCTCGATCGTCGCCGGCGCCGTGTGGAAGCTGATGGGCGACGGACTGCTCGACATCGGTGAGCAAGTCGCCGCGATCATCCCGGAGTTCGCGCCGAACGGGAAAGAGGCGGTCACGGTCGAGCAGGTGCTCACCCACACCGCCGGCTTCCCCTTCGCACCGCTCGGCTACCCGAAGATGCTCGACCGTGAGCAGCGGCTCGCCGCCTTCGGCCGCTGGCGTCTCGACTACCCGCCGGGCAGCCGCTTCCAGTTCCATCTCACCTCGGCCGCCTGGCTGATCGCCGAGATCACCGAGCGGCGTGCGGGGCTGTCCTTCGCCGACTACCTGCGCGAGCGAATCGTACGGCCGCTGGGCCTGACCTCGATCGAACTGGGCGTCCCCGTCGACCGGCAACCCGACACGGTCGCACCGATGACCGCCACCGACCGCACCGGCGACGACGAACAGCCCGACCCCTGGGGACCCTGGTACCTGTCCGATCCACGGGTGCTGGCGGCGGGCGAACCCAGTCACGCACTTGTCGCCACCGCCGCCGATGTCGCCCTGTACTTCCAGGCGTTGGAGCACTCGGGCCTGTGGAAGCCGGAGGTGGTGGCCGAGGGAACCAGGATCCGACTGACCGAGCATCCCTACGGCGACCAGCTCTACGGCGGCGGTGGCAGCAAGCGTACGAGCATGGGACTGTTCGTCACCGTCGTCGGCCCCGACGCGGGAAGCCAACTCCCGTCCACCGGCTCTCCGTTGCTCTTCGGGAGTGCCGGAGCGGCGTACCAACTGGGTTTCATGGACCCGGAGACGGGCCTGTCCTTCGTTCTGCTGAGCAACGGCTACCCGCTCGCCGGTTACGACCACTCACGGCGCGGCACCGCACTGCTCACCAACATCGCGAACCTGGCGGCGGACCTGGTCGCCTG
Source organism: Streptomyces pseudoechinosporeus (assembly GCF_054783935.1). Lineage (NCBI taxonomy): Bacteria > Bacillati > Actinomycetota > Actinomycetes > Kitasatosporales > Streptomycetaceae > Streptomyces > Streptomyces pseudoechinosporeus. Next base: position 204,313 of record NZ_BAAGPS010000010.1, on the reverse strand, counting down.
ACCGGATCCGCCGCCAGGCGGGGACTGCGGGACTGAACGCTCAGCGGCTCACCAGCTGCTGGGCGTTGTTGTACATGATGTCGTCCTGCACCGACTCGTCCAGCTCCGCGATGAGCTTGCGGTAGTCGGCAGGGTTCGCGATGCCCTCGGCGTGCGGGTAGTCCGAGCCCATGACCAGCGACTCGTGGTAGCCGAGCCGCTTCACCAGGCTGGGGATGTCGTCCTCGGGGTAGGGCACCACGCGGATGTGCTTGCGGAACACCTGACTGGGCCGTTCCGCCAACTGCCCCCCGATCCATGGCCCGTTGCGGCCCATGCCCCGGCTCTTGTCCATGTGCCGGACGAAGTGCGGCACCCACTCGGCGCCGAACTCCGAGACCAGGACGTTGATGTCGGGGAAACGCTCGAAGAGATTGTCGAAGATGAGCGCGGAGAGCGTCTCCTCGATCGGGCGCTGGCCGTAGGTGTTCATCCACTGCCAGGCGGACATACGGAAGTGGATCGGGTTCGGGTCATGGCCCCAGGCCGGGGCGACGTGCGAGTTGTAGTAGAACTCGCTGATGTGGTAGCAGACGCTGGCCTTGGCCTCGTTGACCAGCTTCCAGAACGGGTCGAAGTACGGGTCGCCCGGTGAGCGGCCGTACTGCGGCCCCGTCGGCAGCATGATGAACCGGGCGCCCTTCTCCAGGACGAACTCCAGCTCCTTCACCGCGCTGTCGAGGTCGCGCAGCGAGAGGAGGGCGGGGGAGTAGATGCGGTCCTGGTGGTTGAAGCCCCAGACCTCGTCCATGTAGCGGTTGAACGAGTGGTAGTTGGCGTAGAGCGGCTCGATGCCGCGTACGTACTCCTCGGCGACCAGGGCCCAGCCGCCCGGATACATGATCGTCTGGTCCAGGCCCTGCTCGTCCATGACCCGTAGCCGGGCCTCGCGGTTCTGGTACGCCTCGTGCATCGGCTCGAACTGGTACGTCTCCTCCGGGTTGCCCGAGGCCATCGCCTTGAGCATCTCCTTGAGCGAGCCGGGCCGGTAGACCTGCCCGAACTCCGGCTCCAGACAGACCACGATCCTGTCTCCCGCGAGGATGACCTCACGGCCGTCCGGCAGCGTCACGGGGGCCACGGCCTGACCGAGGTACTCCTTGGGGAGGTAGCGGGTGAAGGAATCCCGCTCCTCGTACATGTGCTGGTCGCAGTCGAAGATCCGCTTACGCTGTTCGGCCATCGCCGTTGCCTCCCGACCCAGAGCTATTCAGTGCGCCTCCTATAATTATCTAACTGTTTCAAGAGTGCAAGGGAGTGGCGGGGCCGAAGCGGTGGTCACCGGAAATGCCGCGGGCCCGCCGGTCGGCCGGCGGGCCCGTGTGCGGGATGTGAATCCCTTGGTCGGTGGATCTATCGGTCAGTCGATGAGCTCCAGGACCGTCTTCGGCCCCGCCGAGTTGACGACGTCGTCCGCGCTGGAGATGTGCCGCTGCCACAGCTTCTCGGCCTCGTCCGCCTTGCCCGCCTCGATCAGGCCCACCAGCCGTACATGCGCACGGTGGCCCTTGAGGGCCTGGGTCTTCTGGGTCTCGGTGTCGACGGCGGCAGCGGTGTACGAGGCGTTGGCGCGGTCGACGATGTTGCGCAGCATGCCGCAGAGCAGGATCAGGGTCTGGTTGCCGGTCAGCTCGACCAGCAGGGCGTGGAAGGCGTCCTGGGCGTCGACCAGGGCGAGCGGATCGTCGAGTACGGCCTTCTCGGCGGCCACCGCCTCGCGCAGCCGCTTGATGTCCGCCGCCGTGTGCTTGGCGGCGAGCTGGCGTGCGCAGGGCGGCTCGATCATCGCCGCCGCGCGGTAGACGTCGCCGAGGGTGGCGCCGCGGTACTCCAGGATCAGACCGGCGAAGCGGGCCGCGACCTCGGCGTCCGGCGCGCTCACCCGGGCGCCGCCGTGCGCTCCGCGGCGCACCGTGATCAGCGACTCGGACTCCAGTACGCGGAAGGCCTCGCGCAGCGTCGGCCGGGAGATGCCGAACTGCTCCATCAGCCCTGACTCCGGCGGCAGTGCGTCGCCGGGCTTCAGTTCGCCGCGTACGATCTGACGGCGCAGATGTCCGGCGACCAGCTCGGCCGTCTTCGGAACACGCACCTGGCGCCCGACGCGTGCGCGGGAGGGTACGGGCACGGTGGGTACTTCTGCTGCGCCGGCTGCCTCGGCCACGACGGACTCTCCTCGCTGGTGATCATCCCGTCCACTTTGCCTGATATAGCAAAATGAATCTTCTTAGTGCACCGAGGGTATCAGGTCAAGAGGCGAGTGATCACCGCCCTGTGATATATAGATGATTCATCTATCTATAATGGCCTCAGCTGCCTGACGGGCCGCACGGGAGTGACCTCGATGACCGAGAATCCGACCCCGGTGATCCTCACCGAACTGACCGGCGACGGGGTCATGCTGCTCACCCTGAACCGGCCCGAGCGGCACAACGCCTGGACCCTGGAGATGGAGCTGCTCTACAACGAGCTGTTCGACCGCGCCGAAGCGGATCCGGCGGTACGGGCCGTCGTCCTCACCGGTGCGGGCCGCAGCTTCTGTCCGGGCATGGACATCAGCGTGCTGGACGGGGCGTCCTCTGGGGCCCGGCCCTGGCCGACCGACCAACTGCCGCCGCGCACGCGGCCGATGACCTTCCCGAAGCCCGTCGTGGCGGCCGTCAACGGCGCCTGCGCCGGGATCGGCTTCAACCAGGCCGTGATGTGCGACGTGCGGTTCGCCGTGCCCGGAGCCAAGTTCGCCGCCGCCTTCAGCGCGCGCGGACTCGTGGCGGAGGACGGCGTGTCCTGGATCCTGCCGCGGCTCGTCGGATACGGGAACGCCGGCGACCTGCTGCTGTCCTCGCGCCGGATCAGCGGTACGGAAGCGCTCGCGATGGGCCTGGTCAACCGTCTGTGCGAACCCGACGAACTCGTTGCGGCGGCACTCGAGTACGCCACCGAACTGGCCCGCTCGGCCAGCCCGTACGCGATGTCCCTCATCAAGCGACAACTTGCTGACGACCAGACGAGGACCTTCGTCGAGAGCCGCGACGCCGCGGCGCGGCTGCTGGCGACGGCCAAGCGGGCACCGGACTACCGGGAGGGTGTACGCAGCTTCATCGAGCGGCGGCAGCCGGAGTTCGCGGCGCTGGGAGAACTGGCGGCGCTGGGGGAGGAGTCGTCGTGACGCGCGCCGAGGTGCCGCTGCATCGTCGTACGGTCAGCGTCACCGCATACGACGAGGGCGGCGGCGAGATCTCCGTCGAGGCCGAACTGCGGGACGAGCGGCCCTGGGTGGCGGAGCCGGACGCCGGTGTCGTGCACCGGATGGTGCTCGCCGTGCGGGTCCGGCTGGCGGACATGGTCATCGTGGCGGCCGATGCGGACATGCACACGTTTCCACACGCCGAGTGCCCGCTGATCACGCCGGTCTTCGGTGGGCTGGTGGGGCTCAGTGTCGCTGCCGGGTACAACCGGGCCATCCAGGAGCGGTTTCGTGGGGTGTCCGGCTGTACTCATCTGTACGAGCTGGCGCGTGCGCTCGGCCCTGCCGTGGTCCAGGCGGGCATCTCGGCCAACGCGGGGCTCCGAATGGCTGGGCGGCCCTCCGATGACCCGCGTTCCACGGCGGGGGTGCTGAACAGCTGCCATATCTGGGCGCCTGGTGGGGTGGGGCTGCGGAAGCTGGATGCGGGGTGGCGGCCGGGGGTGGGGCCGCGGCCGGTGCCGGAGGCCGAGGTGTTCGAGGGCCCTTAGGAGTGTCTCCTAGCGGGTGGCGACCCGGTAGTCATCCTTGATGCGGGTAAAGAAGAAGTCCCGGACGTCCTCGGCGAGCAGATCCGGCACCTCCATCGCGGCGAAGTGGCCGCCGCGCTCGAACTCCGACCAGTGCCTGATGTCGTACAGCCGCTCGGCCAGCGGTCGCACCGACAGCGTGATGTCGTGCGCGAACACCGCCACGCCGAGCGGCATCCGGCACGGCTGCTGGTTCCCCCGCGGGGCGTCGTGGTGGAACCGGCCCGAGGAGGCCGCGGTCGCGGTCAGCCAGTACAGCGAGATGTCGGTGAGCATCCGATCGTCGCTGACCGGCGTGGCGGGGTCGGTCCACTGTGCGAATCGCTCGGCGATCCAGACCAGCTGGCCGACCGGCGAGTCGGTCAGCGCGTAGCCGATGGTCTGCGGGGTGAGCGCCTGCAGAGCCTGGTACGGCGGGCGGTTCGCCATCAGCTGCCTGACCTTGTCCAGTCGGGCCTCATCCGCTTCGGACACCTCGACGTCGGGGTCCGGCCGGGTCGGCAGGTAGTTGACGTGCACCCCGGCGACGTGCTCGGGTGCGACCGCGCCGAGCCCGATGGAGATGCCCGCGCCGAAGTCGCCGCCCTGCGCGCCGTAGCGCTCGTACCCCAGGCGGCGCATCAGCTCGGCCCAGGCCCGGGCGACCCGGACGGCGTCCCAGCCGCGCTCGTGGGTCGGCCCGGAGAACCCGAAGCCGGGGATGGACGGAATCACCAGGTGGAAGTCGCGCGACAGCGGCTCGATCACATCGAGGAACTCCAGGAACGAACCGGGCCAGCCGTGGGTGAGGATCAGCGCGAGCGCGTCCGGGTTCGACGACCGGACGTGGACGAAGTGGATGTTCTGGCCGTCGATCTCGGTGGTGAAGTGCGGAAGCTCGTTGAGCTTGGCCTCGTGCTCGCGCCAGTCGTAGTCGGTGCGCCAGTATTCGGCCAGTTCCTTGAGTCGCGCCAGCGGGAAGCCGTAGTCCCATCCGGCGTCGGCGACCTCGTTGGGCCAGCGGGTGCGGGAGAGTCGGTCGGTCAGGTCGTCGAGGTCGGCCTGGGGGATGTCGATGCGGAACGGCTTGATCATCGTCTGAACTCCAGAAGGTTCCTTCGGCGCCTAAACGTTCGGGCGACCAACGTTTAACACCCAAACGATACCAATAATCGTAGGTGCGTCCAACGATTCGCTAGACTTGCCCCATGGAGAACTCGTCCGAGGAGACGTCCGCCAGTTGGAGGGGCCTGCCCAGCTGGCTGCTCACCCAGACCGGCAACCATGCGCACCGCCTGGTGGCCGACGGGTTCGCGTCCGTCCACGCCCGCGGCTACCACTACCGCCTGCTGGCGACGCTGGAGGAGTTCGGCCCGGCCAGCCAGGCCACGCTGGGGCGCCGCAGCGGCATCCACGTCAGCGACATGGTCGCGACGATCAACGAGCTAGCCGAGAGCAAACTGGTCAAGCGCACCCCGGACCCTTCCGACCGGCGGCGCAACATCATCTCGCTGACCGCCGCGGGCAAGCGGCAGCTGCGGCGACTGGAGAAGCGGCTGGCCGAATGCCAGGACGAACTGCTGGCTCCGCTCTCCCCCGATGAGCGACAGCGGTTGACCGAGCTACTGTCCAGGCTGCTGGACCACCACGACCGCCGAACCGGCACCCCTGAAGAGCCGTGGCGCTGACCGGGCCCCGAAGCCCTGGGGCGCGTTGTGAAAGTGAGTGGCTGGGCTTACGGCGTCCATACTGGATGGACGAGCTGCCCCGCATCCTGGGTGAGACCTGAGGATCACACCCTCGGCTCCCGCGGCAGCCCCAGCACCCTCTCCGCCAAAATATTCCGCTGCACCTGCGACGTCCCCGCGTAGATCGTCCCCGACCGAGCGATCAGATACGTCGTCGACCAGGAAGCCGAGGAGTTCGCGGCCCCGGGATCGTCCGCCCGGTACGTACGCAACGGCGCCCGCCCCACCGGCACCTGCCCATGCAGCCCCATGATGTCCATCGCCAGGTCGGTGACCTGGGTGTGGTACTCGCTCCAGTACAGCTTGGAGATCGAGGACTCGGGTCCGGGCTCCGCGCCTTTGAGCCAGCCCGTGAGCACCCGGTAGCCGAGATAGCGCATGATCTCGACCTTGGACCAGCACCAGGCGATCCGCTGCCGGATGACGGGGTCCTGGTCCTTGCCGTAGAGCCGGGCCAGTTCGACGAGCCGCTCGACTTCCGCCCGGAACAGGAGGGGGTTGGTCGCGGCCTCCTCCCCGCGCTCCACGCCCAGCAGGCTCTGCGCGACCGCCCAGCCGTTGTTCACTTCGCCCACGACGAGATCGGCCCGGGTGCGGGCACCGCTGAAGAAGACCTCGTTGAAGTGGAGTTGACCGCTCATCATGCGGAACGGACGTACCTCGACGCCGGGTTGGCGCAGCGGCACCAGCAGGAAGGAGATGCCCCGGTGCTTGGGGGCATCGCGGTCCGTGCGGGCCAGGACGAAGATCCAGTCGCAGTGGTGGGCGCCGGACGTCCACACCTTCTGGCCGTCGATGACCCAGTCCTCGTCCTCCCGCACCGCGCGCGTCGTGAGCGAGGCCAGGTCCGAGCCCGCGTCAGGCTCCGAGTACCCCTGGCACCAGGTGTCCTCGCCGCTCAGGATCCGCGGCAGAAAGTGGGCCTTCTGCTCCTCGGTGCCCCAGCGCAGCAGCGTGTTCGCCAGCATCTTGACGCCGAAGGTGTCCTGCGGCAGCCCGAACGGCACGCCGGCCAGGGCTAGTTCCTCCATCAGGACGACCTGGTGGAGCTTGGAGAGGCCGCGACCGCCGTACTGTTCCGGCCAGGTCAGGGAGAGGTATCCGCGCTCGGCCAACCGGGTCCGCCAGTCGCGGGCGAAGGCCCAGGCGGCCTCCTCGTCGAGGGCGCCGATGCCGGTCCAGTCGGTTGGCAGGGCAGTGGCGAGGAACGCCTTGACCTCGGCACGGAACGCCTCCGTCTGAGGGGGGTAACTGATGTCCACCTGCGTCATCTCCTCCTCGGCCGGGGCCCGCGCGGTCGGTCGGCGGCCGGTCGGCTCCTGGTTGATACTTTCAGCGTAATAGGTTATCTATTTTAGAGGAATAGCGAGTACTGGCGACGAGTCGGGGCGGGCGACGACATGGGACTGCTGGACGGCCGGGCCGCGGTGATCACCGGGGCCGCGCAGGGCATCGGCTACGAGATCGCCGGCGTACTCGGCGGCGCGGGCGCCTCCGTCGTCATCGGCGACATCAACGAGGAGGCCGCGGCCGAGGCCGCCGAGCGCCTCGTGAAACATGGCGTCACCGCCACCTCGCTGCGCTGCGACGTCACCGAGGAGGACGAGGTCGCGGCCCTGGTCGCGCACTGCGCCGACACCTTCGGACCGGTCGGCGTCATGGTCAACAACGCCGGGATCACCAGGGACGCCACCCTGCGCAAGATGGCCCTCGCCGACTTCCGCGCCGTCGTGGACGTCCACCTCACCGGCGCCTGGAACGGCACCCGGTACGCCGCCGCGGCGATGCGCGAACACGGCCACGGCGGCAGCATCGTCAACATCTCCTCCATCGCCGGCAAGGTCGGCAACTTCGGCCAGACCAACTACAGCGCGGCCAAAGCCGGACTCGTCGGCCTCACCAAGGCCTCGGCCAAGGAGCTGGCCGGAGCCGGAATCCGGGTCAACGCCGTGCAGCCCGGGCTGATCCGTACCGCCATGACCGAGGCGATGCCCCAGTCCGCCTGGGACGCGAAGCTGGCCGAGATCCCCATGGCCCGCGCGGGCGAACCCGCCGAGGTCGCCCAGGTGGTCCTCTTCCTCGCCTCCGACATGGCGAGCTACCTCACCGGAGCCGTCCTCGAAGTGACCGGCGGCCGCTACATGTGAGCCGCCCGCCGCTCTCTGCGATCGGCGCCCCCCAGACCCGTACCCCTGAAGTCCCGTACCCCCGAACCGAAAGGCCCGCCCCATGCCCGCCCTCCTGCGTGACGCGGTGATCTGCGAACCCGTGCGTACCCCCGTCGGCGGTTACGGAGGGGTCTTCCGCGAGGTGACGGCCGCCGAGCTGGCCGCCACGGTCGTACGGGCGGTCCTTGACCGCACCGGAGTGCCGCCCGGCGCCGTGGGCGACGTCCTGCTGGGCCAGTGCTATCCCAACGGCGAGGCGCCCGCGATCGGGCGGGTCGTCGCCCTGGACGCCGGACTGGCCGTGGAGGTGCCGGGGCTCCAGATCGACCGCCGCTGCGGATCCGGACTGCAGGCCGTCATCACGGCGGCCATGCAGGTGCAGACCGGCGCCAGTGACCTCGTTCTCGCAGGTGGCGTGGAGTCCATGAGCCAGGCCGAGTTCTACACCACCGATGTGCGGTGGGGCGTACGTGGCGCCGGCACCACCCTGCACGACCGGCTGGCCCGTGGCCGGGTCACCTCCGGCGGGGTCAACCACCCTGTAGCGGGCGGGATGTTGGAGACCGCCGAGAATCTGCGCCGCGAGTACGGCATTCCGCGTGAGGAGCAGGACCTGCTCGCCCTGCGTTCGCACGAGAAGGCCGTCGCGGCTCAGCGGGCGGGCCGCTTCGCCGACGAGATCGTGCCCGTCACCGTACGGGCGCGCAAAGGTGAAACCATCGTCGACACGGACGAACACCCGCGCCCCGACTCCTCGTTGGAGAAACTCGCCGCACTGCGACCCGTACTCGGCCGCCAGGACCCCGAGGCGACCGTGACCGCCGGGAACGCCAGCGGTCAGAACGACGGCGCCTCGGTCTGCATCGTCACCCATCCCGAGCGCGCCGCCGAGTTGGGGCTGCGTCCGCTGGCGCGGCTCGTCTCCTGGGCCGTCGTGGGCGTGCCCCCGGAGACGATGGGCATCGGACCGGTCCCGGCGACAGCCCGTGCCCTGGAGAGAGCGGGCCTGAAGCTCGCCGACATCGACCTCATCGAACTGAACGAGGCCTTCGCCGCCCAGGTGCTGGCCTGCACCCGTGAATGGGGCCTCACCGAGGGCGACTTCGAGCGGTTCAACGTCAACGGCTCCGGCATCTCGCTGGGCCACCCCGTCGGTGCCACCGGCGGTCGCATCCTCGCCACCCTGCTGCGCGAACTCGACCGCCGCGAGGCCCGCTACGGCCTGGAGACCATGTGCCTCGGCGGCGGCCAAGGACTTGCCGCGGTCTTCGAACGGCCGACGACCACCACTCACGCTCTTGGAGGACGCTGATGGCCGGACTGATCGCATACGGCGCCTATGTGCCGCACCACCGTCTCGCGCGGGCCGACATCGCCGCCACCCTCGGAACCCGGGCGGCGAAGGGGACCCGCTCGGTCGCGGGCTACGACGAGGACACCACCTCGATGGCCGTCGAAGCGGCCCGCGGCGCCCTGACCGCCGACGGGCTGCGCCCCCGCGTCGGCCAGCTCTTCCTCGCCACCGCCGCACCCGCCTACCTCGACAAGACCAACGCGACCGCCGTGCACGCCGCGCTCTCCCTCGACGAGCACGTACTCGCCGTCGACATGGCCGGCTCCGTACGCTCCGGACTCGGCGCCCTGGTCACCGCCGCCCGTTCCCCGGTTCCGACTCTCGCGGTCCTCTCCGACCTGCGCACCGGGCTGCCCGGCGGTACGGACGAGAGCGCCGGCGGCGACGGCGCGGCGGCCTTCGTCTTCGGCGGGCACCGGGACGGGGCGCCGGTCATCGCCGAACTCCTCGCCCACGACACCGTCAGCGACGAACTCCTCGACCGCTGGCGGCTGCCGGGCGCGCCCGCCTCCCGCGTCTGGGAGGAGCGGTTCGCCGAGGAGATCTACGTCGACCTCGCCGGCAAGGCCCTCGGCGCCGCGCTCGACCGCGCGGGACTGACCGCCGACGCCGTCGACCATTTCGCGGTCGCGGGCCTGCATGCCCGGGCCTGTGCGGCGGTGCGCCGGACGGCAGGTGTACGGCCCGAGGCGGTGACCGGAGACCTCACCGCGGCCATCGGCAACGCGGGCACCGCCCAGCCCGGACTGCTCCTCGCCGATGTCCTGGACCGTGCCCAGCCCGGCGAGACCATCGCGCTCGTCGTCCTCGGCGACGGCGCCGGAGTCCTGCTGCTGCGCGCCACCGACGCCCTGCCCGCGCACCGTGCCGCCCGCCCGGTGGCCGCGCAGATCGCCACGGGCAGCGCCCCCGTCCCGTACGCCACCTACCTCTCCTGGCGCGGGCTCCTCGACCGCGAACCGCCCCGCCGACCGGACCCCGAGCCCCCGTACGCCCCGCCCGCGCACCGCCGCAATGGCTGGAAGTACGGCTTGATCGCCTCCCGTTGCGAGAAGTGCGGGACGCGCCATCTGCCGCCGGACCGGGTGTGCGTGTCGTGCCGGAGCGTCGACGCCATGACCGACGAGCCGATGGAGCACGTACAGGGAACGGTGGCCACCTTCACGGTGGACCGGCTCGCCCACACCCCGAGCCCGCCGATGCTCGTCGTGGTCGTCGACTACGACGGCGGCGGCCGGTTCCGCTGCCAGCTCACCGACGCCACCGAGGCCGACGCCGTGATCGGCGCCCGTGTCGAGATGACCTTCCGGCGCACGGTCACCGCCGCCGGGGTCCACAACTACTTCTGGAAGGCCCGTCCCATGCGGTTCGGCGCCGGACCAGAGAAAGACTGAGGAGGTACGCAGATGGGCTCGCACGGAATCCGTGACCGTGTCGCGATCGTCGGCATGGGCTGCACGACCTTCGGCGAACACTGGACCCGCTCGGCGGACGATCTGCTGGTCGACGCCGTCGGCGAGGCGGTGACCTCGGCCGGCATCACGCTCGACGACATCGACGCGTTCTGGTTCGGCACCCAGGCGTCCGGTGTCTCCGGCCTCGCCCTCAGCCGGCCGCTGCACCTGCCGAACAAGCCGGTCACACGCGTGGAGAACATGTGCGCCACCGGCTCCGAGGCGCTGCGCAACGCCTGTTATGCGGTGGCTTCGGGGGCGTACGACGTCGCGATGGCGGTCGGCGTGGAGAAGCTCAAGGACTCCGGCATGTCGGGGCTCTCGGGCACCACCATGCCGGGCGCCGGTGACGACAGCCGGGGCGAGATCACCGCCCCCGCCAACTTCTCCCTCCTTGCCCCCGCCTATGCGGCCAAGTACGGGCTCGCCGAGGACGAGATGAAGGACGTCATCACCCGTATCGCCTGGAAGAACCACGTCAACGGGGCCCGCAACCCTCGCGCCCAGTTCCGCAAGGAGGTGCCGCTGGAGCGCATCCGGTCGGCGCCGATTGTCGCGGGCATGCTCGGTGTCTTCGACTGCTCGGGGGTCTCCGACGGTTCGGCCGCCGCGATCGTGGTGCGGGCCGAGGACGCGTACAGGTACACGGACAAGCCCGTCTTCGTGAAGGCGCTGTCGTTTGTCGCCGGTCCTGCCGACGGACTCATGGACCCGGAGTACGACTTCACCACTTTCCCGGAGGTCGTGGCGTCCGCGCAGGAGGCGTACCGGCAGGCGGGCATCACCGACCCGCGCACGGAACTCGCGCTCGCCGAGGTCCACGACTGCTTCACGCCCACCGAGCTGGTGCTCATGGAGGACCTGGGCTTCTCCGACCGCGGCCAGGCGTGGAAGGACGTCAACAGCGGGCAGTTCGACCTGGACGGCGGGCTGCCGGTGAACCCGGACGGCGGGCTGAAGGCCTTCGGCCACCCCATCGGCGCCTCGGGCCTGCGCATGATGTTCGAGGCCTGGCTCCAACTGCGCGGCGAGGCACCGCCGGACCGTACCGTGCGCACCCTGGCCGAGGGACGCTCGCTCGCGCTCACCCACAACCTGGGCGGCGGACCGGGCGAATGCGTCTCCTTCGTGTCGGTCGTGGGCAGCGAACTCACCGGCTGAGTAAGGGAGTTCGGCAATGGGACGACTCGACGACAAGATCGCCGTGGTGACCGGAGCCGCCTCCGGCATCGGCGCGGCCACCGCGCGCCGGGTGGCGGCCGAGGGCGCGCACACCATGGTCGCCGATCTGAACCTCGACGGCGCGAAGGCGGTGGCGGAGGAGATCACCACCTCCGGTGGATCCGCGACGGCCGTCCTGGTGGACCTCGGCGACATCGAGAGCGTACGGGCCATGGTGGAGGCCGCGGTTGGGGCGTACGGCGGTCTCGACATCCTGCACAACAACGCGGCGGCCACCCACCTGGCCGCCCGTCAGGACCTCGCGGTCGCGGACGCCGATCCGGCCGTCTGGGACGACACGATGCGGATCAACCTGCGCGGGACGATGGTCGCGATCCAGGCCGCCGTGCCGCACCTGGTCGCGCGCGGGGGCGGTTCCGTCATCAACACCACGTCCGGGTCCGGGCTTTCGGGCGACCTGCGCAATCCCGCGTACGGCGCCTCCAAGGCCGCGCTGATCAACCTGACGCAGTACGTCGCCACGCAGTACGGCAAGCAGGGTGTGCGCTGCAACGCCGTCGCGCCGGGGTTCATCGTCACCGAGGCGAAGACCGGGGCGGCGTACGAGTCGATCAGGCAGACCATGCTGCGCCATCACCTCACGCCACGCCTCGGACGTCCGGAGGACATCGCCGCGGCGGTGGTGTTCCTGGCCTCCGAAGAGTCGGCGTTCATCACCGGGCAGACCCTGTGCGTGGACGGCGGACTGCTGGCCCATCAGCCGTATGTGGCGGACCTGCGCGACAGGTGAACCACGCACGCCGCGTCAGCCGGTCCCGGCCGGGCCTCCCGGGGAGATCAGTCCGGTCTCATAGGCGAGTACGACGGCCTGGACGCGGTCGCGGAGGTCCAGCTTCGACAGGATGCGGCCGATGTGTGTCTTGACCGTGGTCGGGCTGAGGTGCAGCCGGTCCGCGAGTTCGGCGTTGCTGAGGCCCGTCGCGAGCAGGCGGAGCACCTCGAGCTCGCGCGGGGTCAGTCCGGACAGGTCTCGGTGGAGGCCGGTGGGCCGGGCCTCTTCGCGGTGGGCGAAGCGCTCGATCAGCCGACGGGTGATCGTGGGCGCGAGCAGGGCGTCGCCGGACTGCACCAGGCGTACGGCGGCCACCAGGTGCTCGGGGGTGACGTCCTTGAGCAGGAAGCCGCTGGCGCCCGCGGTGAGCGCGGCGTAGACGTAGTGGTCGAGGTCGTACGTGGTGAGGATGATGACCCGCGTCTCCTGCGGGCCTTCGCCGCCGAGGATGCGCCGGGTGGCCTCGATGCCGTCCGTCCGCGGCATCCGGATGTCCATGAGGACGACGTCGGGCCGGGTGCGCCGGACGGCGGCGACCGCCTCGGCCCCGTCGGCGGCCTCGGCCGTCACCTCGATGCCGTCAGCGGCGAGGATCATCCCGAATCCCGTACGCACCAGGGCCTGGTCGTCGGCGATGACCGCGCGCAGCGGCGGCCGGTTCACGCGATCCGCCACGGAATCCGGGCCTTGATCCGGTATCCGTCGGCGAGGGTCGGCCCGGCGGTGAGTTCGCCGCCGTAGACCGCCAGCCGCTCGCGCAGCCCGATCAGCCCGCGGCCGTTGCCCTCCGCCGGTGGGGAGTCGTGGGCGCCGCCGGTGTCGGTGACCTCGATCTCCAGACAGTCGCCGGTGTAACCGATCACGACGGACGCTTCGGCGCCGGCCGCATGCTTGATCGTGTTCGTCAGCGCTTCCTGCACCACGCGGTATGCCGTCAGCTCCACCCCGGGCGGCAGCGGGTCCGGCGGCAGCGATACCGCGACGCCGACCGGGGTCCCGGCGGCGCGGACCCGTTCGACGAGAGCGTCCAGCTGTCCGAGACCGGGCTGCGGTTCGAAGCCGTCGGCGGGGCTGTCGGGGCGGCCCGTCTCCGGGCCGGCGAGCAGACCCATCACATGCCGGAGTTCGGCCATGGCGGCGCGGCCTCCGGCCTCGACCGCCAGCAGTGCTTTCTTCGACCGCTCCGGCGCCGCGTCCATCACCTTGCGCGCCGCGCCCGCCTGGATGACCATCACGCTCACATTGTGGGTCACGACGTCGTGCAACTCGGCGGCTATGCGGGCGCGTTCCTCCTCGACGGCCCGGCGCGTGGCCTCCTCCTGGGCTTCCTGGAGCCGCGCGTACCGGTCCCTGCTTGCCGCCAGCTGACGGCGCCAGATCCGGACCAGGCCGGCCAGCACCCCGGCGATCAGCAGCACGACTGCCGGGCTCGACCAGCCCGGAAGGATGGGATCCGTCTCCCGGAAGGCGAAGCCCGCCAGCACGGCGGCGATGACCAGCCCGGCCATCGCCCCCACCCGGTAACGGCTGTACATGACGGCGCTGTACGCACCGATGACGATGGTCAGCACGTTGATCCAGGAGACGGCGTCGCCGATGGCCAGCGCCGCGCCCATCACGACCCCGAACGCGGCCAGCGGATACCGGCGCCTGGCCGCCAGCGGCAGCGCCGACAGGACGACCAGGAGCCAGGGTGCGGTGGAAGGCTCCTCCGCCAAGGCCCGCGGACCGGGTGCGGGCGGCCGGGGCGGGACCGGGATGCCGGGGCCGGGGTTGATGTGTACCGGCCCGTCGCCGGGATACGCCGCCGCCACGAGGAGCGCGATGACGGTCAGCACGACCGCAAGAGCCACATCGACGAGCACCGCCCGCCGCGACAGCGGTGCGGGTTTCGTTTCCGGCCGTAGCGCGTCGCGCAGTTGCTGACGCCGGGCGCGCCGGTCCTCCGTCTCCATCGGCTCATTGTGTGGCTCTCCCGCCCGGTCCGCGTCCGTCTGCGCGACCAGAGCACCGTCCCGTAGGCGTACTTCGCAGGGATGACCCCGCGGCCGGGTCGTTCGCGGGGAGGGCCGGATGTCGGTGCCGCGGCCGACGCGCCACCACAGCGCACGCTCCTACGTTCGCTGGGCCCGGCAACGGGCCTTCTCGAACCGCAGCGAACCGAAGGACGGTCGACTCCCATGACTCAGGTGATCCAACTGGACGGCGTGGCCAAGCGCTACGACAGCGTTGGCACGCCCGCGCTCGGACCGCTCACGCTCTCCGTCGAGAAGGGTGAGGCGCTGGCCGTGACGGGTCCCTCCGGCAGCGGCAAGTCCACGCTGCTGAACCTCGTCGCCGGCCTGGACAAGCCGACCGAAGGCGCCGTCACCGTGGCCGGGCGGCGGATCGACCAACTGAGCGAGCACGCGCTGGCCCGGTTCCGCCGCGAGCAGATCGGCATGGTCTTCCAGTTCTTCAACCTTCTCGACGACCTCACCGTCGCCGACAACATCCAGCTCCCCGCCCAACTGACCGGCACCGCGCGGCGCAAGGCGGCGGCCCGCGCCGGTGAACTCATGGAGGTGCTGGGCATCACCAAGCACGCCCGCGCCTACCCGGGCCGGCTCTCCGGCGGCGAACGCCAGCGGGTCGCGGTCGCCCGGGCACTGGTCAACCGGCCCGCGCTGCTGCTCGCCGACGAGCCGACCGGCGCGCTCGACACCGCCTCGGGCCAGGACGTACGGGAACTGCTGGTGGACCTGCACCGCGGCGGGCAGACCATCGTGCTGGTCACGCACGACCTGGCCCTTGCGGAGGCGTGCGCGAGCCGCACGATTCATCTGGTCGACGGTCATCTCGCCCTCGACACGTTTGCGGAGGCCGTCCGATGAGCCGTCTGACGATCGGCTTCGGCAGCGGCGCGCTTGCCCGGGTCGTACGCTCCGGGGTGGGCAGGCGCAGGGTGCAGACCGTGGTGATCGCCGTGGCCGTGATGATGGCCGTGGCCTCGGCCGTGGTCGCCGGATCGCTGATGGTCGCCGCGGACGCACCCTTCGACAAGGCCTTCGCCCGGCAGAACGGGGCGCACCTCACCGCGGAGTACGACCCGGCGAAGGCGACCACGGCACAGTTGGAGGCCACCGGCCGGCTGGACGGCGTCACCGCGACCGCGGGACCGTACCCCGTCACGACGATCCGCCCAGTGGACGCGGGCGGCGGCCACCTGCGGCCCGTCACCCTGGCCGGGCGCTCCACCCCGCACGCCGACGTGGACGACCTGGACCTGTCCTCCGGCCGGTGGCCGACGAAGCCGGGTGAGATCGTGCTCACCACGCAGGTCGCCGGCCCCGCCTTCAAGCTCGGCTCCACGCTGAGGACTTCGGACGCTGCCGACGCCCCGACCGTGACCGTCGTCGGCATCGCCGTCTCGGCCGGCCGGTCCGCCGACGCCTGGGCAACTCCCGTGCAGGTCAAGGCACTTGCCTCGAAGGACACCCCGGTCACCAGCCAGATGCTCTACCGCCTCGACTCCGCGGACACCGGCGGCCATATCGCCGCCGCCCGCAAGCAGTTCGCCGCCGCCGTACCGGATGGAGCGCTCCTCGGCACCCAGTCCTACCTGGACACCAAGCGCGCGGCCGACGCGGGCGCGGCACCCACCATCCCCTTCCTGATCGCCTTCGGCGTGCTGGGCATCGCGATGTCGGTGATCATCGTCGGCAGTGTGGTCAGCGGCGCGGTCGGCACCGGCCTGCGCAGGATCGGCATCCTCAAGGCCATCGGCTTCACCCCGCGCGAGGTCGTCCGCGCCTATGTCGCCCAGGCGTTGATCCCGGCCGGCGTGGGCATCGCCCTGGGCGTCGTCCTGGGCAACCTGCTGGCCGTACCGCTGTTGGACGACACCGAGCAGGCGTACGGCACCGCCTCCCTGTCGGTGGCCTGGTGGGTGGACGTCGTCGTGGCGGTCGCTGCGCTGCTCGTCGTGGGGATCGCGGCACTGGTCCCGGCGCTGCGGGCCGGACGGCTGCGCACCGTCGAGGCCATCGCCGTCGGCCGCGCACCCCGCACCGGACGCGGCCAGTGGGCGCACCGAGCGGCGGGCCGGCTGCCGCTGCCCCGCGCGGTGACGTACGGTCTCGCCGCGCCCTTCGCCCACCCGGTCCGTACGGCCGCGATGCTGCTCGCGGTGGCCTTCGGCACGGTCGCGGCGACCTTCGCGGTGGGCCTGACCTCGTCCCTGAATGCGGTCGGCGAGGCCCAGGATCCCGAGAACCACGCGGCGGTCAGCGTCTTCACCAGCACCGGACCGACCGTCACGCGCGGCGGACCCGCCCCCGCGCCGGGCACGGCCGAGCCCCCGGCCGCCGCCGACCCGGCACGCGTGCGTGCCGCCATCGAGGCGCAGTCCGGAACCGCCTCGTACTACGGCAAGACCCAGGTGGACGTCACCGTCGGCGGGGTCTCCGGCATCGCCCAGGCCAGCCTCTACGAGGGCGACTCCCGCTCGGGCGCCTACCAGATGATCTTCGGCCACTGGATCACCGGTCGGGGGCAGGTCGTCGTGCCCTCGCGCTTCCTGGAGAAGACCGGCACCGAGATCGGCGACACGATACGGGTGACCCATGAGCAGCGCACCCAGCCCCTGCGCATCGTCGGCGAGGCCTTCGACACCTCGGACGACGAGCTGGAGATCCACGCGGAGCTGGCCGACTTCCCGAAGGCGGCACCCGGAGTGTTCCTCGTCGAGGTGAAGTCCGGCGTCTCCGCCACCGAGTACGCCCGGGATCTCGCCACGGCGGTACAGCCCCTGGGCGGCGACGCAAGCGCCAACTCTTCCTCGGAACAGGACAACCTCGTCCTCATCCTGAACGCGATGGCCGCGCTGCTCACCCTCATGCTGGTCTCCGTGGCCGGCCTCGGCGTGCTCAACTCCGTCGTCCTCGACACCCGGGAGCGCGTCCATGACCTGGGCGTCTGCAAGGCGCTCGGCATGTCGCCGCAGCAGACGGTGAGCCTCGTACTCGCCTCGGTGGCCGGGATCGGCGTACTCGGCGGACTGGTCGGCGTACCGGCAGGATTCGCGCTGCACGGCTTTGTGCTGCCCGTGATGGGGCACGCCGCGGGCACCGACCTGCCACCGTCGGTCCTCGAGGTGTACGAGACCCCGCAGCTGGTCCTGTTGGGGCTGGCCGGGATCGCCATCGCGCTGCTGGGCGCGCTGCTCCCGGCGGGCTGGGCGGCCAGGACGCGTACGGCGACGGCTTTGCGGACGGAGTAGCCGGCTCTGTCTCGCCGCGCTGCGTCAGGCGGAGGCACGGCCGACGGTCTTTCTTCGTGGCCGGATCCGCGGGGCGGCGCGGCTCTCGCGAGGTCCGGCGACTACGCGGCGTCGCGACGGGCAGCCGAGGGGTTCACGCCGTACTTGGCGTGGAAGGCGCGGGTGAAGTGCGCCTGGCCGACGAAGCACCAGTGGGCGGCGATCGCTGCGATGCTGCGATGGGCGAGCAGAGGGTCGGCCAGGTCACACTTCGCCGCTTCGAGGCGGCGAGATCGGATGTAGTCGGTGACGGTGCATGACTCGTGCTCGAACAGTCGGTGCAGTGTGCGCGCGCTCATGTGGTGCACGGCGGCGACCCGCGCATGTGTCAGATCCGGTTCGGCGAGGTGCGCTCGGATGTAGTTCAGGATCTGCAGCCGCAATGCGTCCGCTGCGCCATCGTCGCCACAGGGGGCGGCGTCGCTCAATGCCGCTGCCACCAGATGCAGCCCTGCTTCACCGAGCCGGTCGGCGGATGTCCGGGGGATCGAATCTCGCTGCGATACCGCGGAGGACACGAAGCCGGACAGCACCGCGCCCGGTCCGTTCGCAAGTGGATAGGCCCGGTTCATCGACGTGACGACCACGCGCTCGGGCAGGCTCAACGCGCCCCGGGGGAAAGCCATGACCGCGCACGACCACTGCCGCTCCAGGCGCAGATGGTACGGCCTGCCGGTGTCGTAGATCGCCATCTGCCCGGGCGCGATCGCGATCTCGCGATCGTCCTGGCACACGGTGGCGTACCCGCTCAACTGCACGCAGACCTTGAGCAGGTCGATCGGCGCCTGCCGTACGGCCCTTGGGGTGCGCCGCACAACCTGCGGCGTGCCGCTCACCCGGTAGGCCGCGATCGCCCCGAGCTGAGTACCGGCCATCCGCCCATGGGCGGCCCGCGCTCCAATGGCCTCCGGGGTGAGTCGGCCGAAAGCACTGCCCAACTGCTCTCGCCAGAGTTCGGCCGGGTGAGAGCTTGACGGTTCGGTCCCTGCGGTCGACGACATCACTGTGCGTCCTCCCACCAGACTTGGCCTTGCACGACAAAGGCCCAGGCGGGATTAGTCAACAACTCTGCAACGTGACTGACAAGAATCTGTAGCAGGTTTTTGACCGCGCGGGCGACGGGGCCCGCCGGATCGCCGAACCAGAGGTGGTGGGCTGTGGTGGCCATGGCTGCTCGTTACGACTACGTGGTGATCGGTGCCGGGTCGGCCGGCTGCGTTCTGGCCGCGCGGCTGTCGGAAGATCACGACACCCGCGTTCTCCTGCTCGAATCCGGTCCTGCCGACGACGCGCCCGAGATTGCCGTGCCACCCGCGTGGCCCGCGCTGTGGGGCACGGAGGTCGACTACTCCTACGACACCGTTCCCCAGCCCGGCACTGGCGGGGTGGTCCACAACTGGCCGCGGGGGCGCACGCTCGGCGGGTCGAGCAGCATCAACGCGATGGTGTACCTGCGTGGGCACGGCGCGGACTTCGACGAGTGGGCCAAGGCGGGCTGCGACGGCTGGGATTACGCCTCCGTGCTGCCCTACTTCCGTCGCATGGAGACCGTCAGCGGCCGGGATCCGCAGTACCGGGGTGAGGGCGGCCCGATGCGTCCGGCTCCGTCGGCGCAGCCGAATCCGCTGTCGCAGGTCTTCCTCGACGCGGCGGCGGCGACCGGTCATCCGCTGACCGACGACTTCAACGGAGCACAGCAGGAGGGCGCCGGCTGGCACGACCTGTCGATCACGGAGGGGCACCGCCAGAGTACCGCGGCGGCCTATCTGCACCCGGTCCGTGACAGCCGTCCGAATCTCACGGTCGCGACGGAGTCTCGCGCTCACAGGCTGCTGTTCGACGGCACACGCTGCACCGGTGTCGAGTACGAACGCCGCGGCGAGGTCGTCACCGCGTACGCGGATGCGGAGGTGGTGGTCAGCGCGGGCACGATCGACTCGCCTCGGCTTCTGCTTCTCTCCGGTGTGGGCGCGGCCGACGAGTTGGAGCAGGCGGGTGTCGCGGTCGTGCACGACCTGCCCGGTGTCGGCCGCAACCTGCACGACCATCCGCTGTGCGGGATCGTGTACGAGGCGAGCCGGCCCATCCCGCCAGGGCTCGCCAACCATGCCGAGGTGTCGATGCTGTGGCGCAGCGACCAGGCCCTCGCGGGCCCGGACATGCAGCTGATGTTCATCCACCTGCCGTTCCACCCGCCGACGCTTCAGGCCCCGGAGAACAGCTTCACCTTCGGCGTCGCCACGGTGCCCGAGGCACGCGGCTCGATCCGGATCGCAGGGCCCGATCCGCAGACGCCGCCGCTGATCGATCCGAACTATCTGGGCGCGGAGTCCGACGTGCGCCGGCTGCTGCACGGCATCGAGGTCGCCCGGGAGATCGCCGCCTCCGAACCGTTCGCTCCCTGGCGTGCCCGCGAGGTGCTTCCCGGACCCGATGTCACGGACGAGGCCGGTCTGCGGGAGTTCGTCGCCCGGGGCACCGGAACCTACTACCACCCGGTCGGCACTTGCGCGATGGGCGTCGGGCCGGAGGCCGTCGTGGGGCCCGATCTGCGGGTGCAGGGCCTGGACGGCTTGCGGGTGGCCGACGCCTCGGTCATGCCGAGGCTCGTCTGCGTCAACACCAACGCCGCCACGATCATGATCGGCGAGAAGGCAGCGGACCTCATCCGCCGGCCCGGCGCCTGACCATCCGAGCTCACGCGAAGCTGAGGAGAACCCCGCGATGACCGAACTTCTCGATGACGTTTCCTGGCAGGGCAAGATCTACAGCAATGGCTGGACCACCGCCCACGGCGGTGTGCTGGACAGCACCGAACCGGCGACGGGTGCCGTCCTGGCCCAGGTCGGCCTGGCCGATGCCGACGACGTGGCGACCGCGACCGCCCGAGCCGTCCAGGCGCAAGCCGACTGGGCCGCGGCGACCGGCCCGTCCCGCGCCGCCGTGATCCGCAAGGCCGCCGCCGTCCTCGCGGACAACCGTGCGGAGTTCGAGCGCTGGCTCGTCCGCGAGGGCGGCGCGGTGCCGGGCAAGGCGGCGTTCGAAGTCGACCTGGTGCTGGGGGAGTTGTGGGAGGCGGCGGCGCTGCCCACCCAGCCCTGGGGGCACCTGCTGCCGGCCAGTGAGCCCGGCCGGGAGAGCGTCGCCCGCCGGGTGCCGCTCGGCGTGGTCGGTGTGATCAGTCCGTGGAACTTCCCGTTCATCCTCTCCGTCCGGGCCGTCGCGCCGGCGCTGGCGCTGGGCAACGCGGTCGTGCTGAAGCCGGACGTACAGACGGCGGTGTCAGGAGGCACGCTGGTCGCGCGGCTGTTCGAGGCGGCTGGCCTGCCCGACGGGTTGCTGCATGTGCTGCCCGGGGATGCCGGGCCCGGCGCGGCGCTGGTCGAGGACCCGAACGTCGCCATGATCGCCTTCACCGGCTCGACGGCGGTCGGCCGTGAGGTCGGCGCCACGGCCGGGCGCACGTTGAAGCGGGTCTCGCTCGAACTCGGCGGCAACAACGCCCTGATCGTGCTCGACGACGCCGACCTGGAGATCGCCAGTTCGGCGGGAGCCTGGGGCGCGTTCCTGCACCAGGGCCAGGTCTGTATGACCGCGGGCCGGCACATCGTGCTCGAATCCGTCGCCGACGAATACCTCGACCGGCTGGCCAAGCGGGCGCAGGGACTTCCGGTGGGCGATCCGTTCACCGGGCAGGTGGCCCTCGGGCCGCTGATCAACGAGCGGCAGCGGGACAACGTGCACCGGATCGTGGAGGAGACCGTCGGGGCGGGGGCCGAGGTCAGGGCCGGCGGCTCGTACGACGGGCTGTTCTACCAGCCCACCGTGCTGGCCGGCGTGACCACGTCGATGCCCGCGTTCCGCGAGGAGATCTTCGGACCCGTGGCGCCGGTCGTCGTCGTACGCGACGAGGAGGAGGCGGTCGCGGTCGCCAACAACACCGAGTACGGGCTGGTCGCCGCGGTGCAGACGGGATCCCCGGACCGTGGCCGCGATCTGGCGCGACGGCTGCGGACCGGCATCGTCCACATCAATGACCAGACCCTGAACAACGACGCGTACGCACCCTTCGGCGGTACGGGCGCCTCCGGCAACGGCAGCCGGTTCGGCTCCCAGAGCAGCTGGGACGAATTCACCCAGTGGCAGTGGGTCACCTTCCGCGAGCAGGCGCACGCCTTCCCCTTCTAGCCGTCCGGGAGCCGCTGTCGGACGTACGTGCTTCGACATCTGACCACTGTGCCGGGCGGTTCCAGCCGCCCGGCACACTCACGACGCCAGAGCAGCAGCGGGCCCAAGCCGGAGCCGAATCCGATGCTCGACCCATCTATTACAGACTATTGACGTTACGACGGAGAGTTGTAGATTCTGGCGGCATCCTTCTCACCCCGGCCCACCTCAGGAGCTGTCATGGGTGTTGTCTCTGTCTTCTCTCTGACCAGAACGCTCGCCGGACTTGCCGTGGGCGCCATGTTGCTGTCGGGCTGCGGGTCGAGCCTCGACGAGTCCGGCGGGAGCAAAGCCGGAGGGGGCCAATCCGGCGGCGCCGTCAAGATCGGGCTCCTGGTGCCGCTGTCCGGGGTCTACGCGCCGATCGGCGAGGACCTGCGCGCCGGCTTCCAGCTCTACCTCGACCAGCATGACGGCAAGCTCGGCGGTCGGGAAGTAGACCTCAAGACCGCCGATGAGGGCGAGGGTCCGCAGACCGGCGTACCCGCCGCCCAGAAACTCGTCACCCAGGACCAGGTCAGTGCGGTCGCCGGGGTGGTCAACTCGGCCACGGCACTGGGACTGCGCGACTTCTTCGACGAGTCCAAGAAACCGCTGCTGATCGCCAACGCCGGAGCCGACGACATCACCGGAGCCCGCAAGTCGGAGTACGTGTGGCGGACGAGCTTCAGCAACGGTGACGTGTCCGCCGCCCTGGGGCCGGCCGTCGCCGAGGAGGTCAAGGGCAAGGTCTACCTCATCGCCGCCGACTACGCCGCGGGCAAGGAGATGGTCGCGGGGTTCCGCAAGACCTTCGAGGCGGCGGGCGGCAAGGTCGCGGGGGAGAAGTACACCCCCTTCGGCAAGACGCAGGACTTCCAGCCCTACCTCTCGGCGATCCGCAAGTCCGGCGCCGATGCCGTCTTCGCCTTCTACGCGGGCGCTGAGGCGGTCAACTTCGTCAAGCAGTACAAGCAGTTCGGGCTCGCCGGGAAGACATCGCTGTACGGCACCGGCTTCCTCACCGAGGGCGGGGCGCTCGCCGCGCAGGGCACGGCCGCGGTCGGCGTGAAGACGTCCCTGCACTACTCGACCGAACTGGACAGCGCGGCCAACAAGAAGTTCGTGGACGCCTACCAGAAGGCGGCGAAGAAGCCGCCGACGGTCTACGCCGTGCAGGGCTACGACACCGCCGCCGTGCTCGACAAGGCGCTGGCCGGGGCGAGCGGCGACAGCGGTGACGCCCTGGTGAAGGCACTGGCCGAGGTCGGTTCCATCGACAGTCCCCGGGGCGCCTGGAAGTTCGACGCCGACCAGAACGCGGAGCAGCAGTTCTACCTTCGTGAGGTCAAGTCCAGTGGCGGGACGGCCGTCAACGCGGTCGTCGGCGAGCTGGACTGAGCGGGCCCGGCATGGCAACTCATCTGGTGAGCGTCCTCAACGGGCTGGCGATGGGCTCCCTGCTCTTCGCCATCGCGCTGGGACTGTCCCTGGTGTTCGGCATGATGGACGTGCTGAACCTCGCCCACGGTGCGGTCTACCTGGTCGGCGCCTACGTGGCGGTGGCGCTCGTTTCGGACGGCGCGGGTGTGGCGGCCTTCGTCCTGGCGGTGCTGGTCGCCGCCGTGGCCGGGGCCCTCCTCGGGGGCCTGCTGGCCGGCCTGACGCGGGCCACCACCCACCATCTCGACCAGGCCCTTTTGACGCTCGGTGTGGCCCTGGTGGTCGCCGAAGTGCTGTCGCTGGCCTTCGGCAACGACGTGCACTCCATCGCCGCCCCCGAGCCGGTCGGCGGCGGTGTCGCGGTGCTCGGCGAGACGTACCCGGTCTACCGGCTGCTCGTCATCGGGTTCGGCATCGTGCTGGCGGTGGCCGTCTACGTCCTGGTGGAGCGCAGCCCGCTGGGCTCGGTCATCCGCGCCACCGTCGCCGACCGGGCGATGGTGGCGGCGCTGGGCATCAACACGGGCCGGGTGCTGGTCGGGGTCTTCGCCGCGGGCGCGGCGCTGGCCGCGGTCGGCGGAGTCCTGGCCGGTCCGATCCTGGGGGCCCAGCCCGGCCTGGACGAGAGGGTGCTGCTGCTCGCGCTGGTCGTGGTGGTGATCGGCGGTCTGGGCTCGGTTCGTGGCGCGCTGCTCGGCGCCGTACTGATCGGGCAGGTCCAGGCGCTCGGAACCGCGCTGCTCCCGGAGTACGCGTCGTTCCTCGTCTTCGCGGCGATGGCCCTGGTCCTGCTGATACGACCGGCGGGTCTCCTCCCGGCGCGGACGGGGGTGCCCGCATGAAGGCGGAGGCGGAGGCGATGCGCGGTGGCACGGGTGCGCCGCAGGACACGACGACGCCCGTTCTCGAACCGCTGCAGAGCGGACCCGGCGGCGCGTACCTCCCCGGGCGCCGCCGGGTCGCGGTCACCGTCGCGGTCGTCGCGCTGCTGGCGGCCGTCCCGCTGGTGCTCAGCCCCTATCCGGTGTCGGCCATGACCCGGATGCTGGCGTTCGCGGTGCTGGTGATCGGGGTCGACCTGCTGACCGGGGTCACGGGACTTCCCTCGCTGGGACAGGCGGCGTACTTCGGTGTCGGCGCCTACACGGCGGTGCTGGTCGGGGTCCACATCACCCCGGACGCGATGGTGCAGGTGCTGGCGGGCCTGGTCATGGGCCTGGTGGCGGCCGCGGTCACCGGATGGGTGGCCGTACGCGCTCGCGGAATCGTGTTTCTGATGCTGACCCTGGCGATCGGCGAGTCGGTGCACCAGGTGGCCGACACCTGGTCGGCCGTGGGCGGCAGCAACGGCCTGGCCGGGATGCCCCCGATCAGCCTGTTCGGCGGACCGGCGCTGCTCGCCGCGGGGTTCGTGTACTGGTGGGTGCTCGCCGTGGCGGCCCTGGTGTTCGCGGCGGTCGCGCTGGTCGTCCGTTCCCCCTACGGCCGGACGCTGCGGGGCATCCGCGACAACGAGGCCCGGATGCGGGCGCTCGGCTACCGCCCGGCACTCGCCCGGTACGGCGTCTTCTGCCTGGCGGGGGCCGTCGCGGGGGTCGGCGGGGCCTTGTGGGCGCAGCAGGCCCGGTTCTTCTCGCCCGGTGACATGGGGTTCGAAGTGGCGGCGCTGGCTCTGCTCAGCGTGGTCATCGGGGGTGCGGGCAGTCTGTGGGGACCCTGTCTGGGTGCGGCGCTCGTGCTGCTCGTACGCGACAACCTCTCCGCGTCGATCGGCGGCCACGGCCCGCTGGTGCTGGGCGCGGTGTTCATCGCCGTCGTCTTCCTGATGCCGCGTGGCTTGGCGGGCCTCACCGGTACTCGTGCCCGCCTGCGGAACCTCACCAGTGCGCGCCGCCGAAGGGAGAACTCCTCGTGACTGAACCCCTCGTGACCCCTCTTCTGGAACTGCGAGGGCTCACCCGCTCGTACGGCTCGCTCACCGCCGTCGACGATGTGGACCTGGCGATCGCCCGCGGCGAACGGCACGCGCTGATCGGGCCTAACGGGGCAGGAAAGTCAACGCTGTTCGCGACCGTGGCCGGGACGCTGCGGGCTTCGGGCGGGAGCGTCCTGCTGTCCGGGCAGGACGTCACGTCACTGCCGGAGGCGGACCGGGCCCGGCGCGGCATGGTGCGCACGTACCAGCACTCCAGCCTGTTCCTCGACTGCTCCGTCCTGGACAACGTCGCGCTCGCCGTCCAGCGCGTCCACCGCGTGGCCCACCGATTTGACCGGGCGGCACGACGCTTCCGGCACACCGAGGCCGAGGCGCGCCGTCACCTGGACTCGGCCGGGCTGTCCGGGCGTGCCCGGGACAAGGTGGCCGCCCTGTCCCACGGTGAGCGGCGGCAGCTCGAGGTCGCGATGGTCCTGGCCACCGAACCCGCCCTGGTGATGTTCGACGAGCCCACCGCGGGCATGTCCGCCGCCGAGACCGAGCGGTTCGTGACCCTCATGGAGCGCCTCCCCGAGGACCTGACCGTACTCATCGTCGAGCACGACCTGGAGGTGGTGTTCCGCCTTGCCGACCGGGTCACCGTGCTGCACCTGGGCAAGGTCCTTGCCTCCGGGCCTCCGGAGGCGATCCGGGCCGACGAGGCCGTACAGCGGGCGTATCTCGGTTCCGCCAGGACCGAGGACCTGTTCGCCGATGCCGGAGGACCGCGATGACCCAAACGACAGGGATGACGGCGGCGGCCGGGACGACCGGCACCGACCTCCTCAGCGTGCGCGACCTGCGCGCCGGCTACGCGGGTACCACCGTGCTCGACGGCGTCGACTTCGCCGTCCCCGCCGGTGCCGTGGTGGCGCTGCTCGGCCGCAACGGCGTCGGCAAGTCCACGTTCGTCCACACGGTGATGGGCATGCTCAAGCCGTATTCCGGCAGCATCCGCGTGGACGGACGCGAACTCGCCGGAGCGGCCGCGCACACCGTTGCCCGCAGCGGCGTCGCGATCGTGCCCCAGGGCCGCCGCGTTTTCGCGCCCCTCACGGTCGAGGAGAACCTGCGCATCGCGGCCCGAGCGTTCAAGGCGTCCAGGGGCGGAGGCGGCCCCTGGACCCCGGAGCGCGTCTACGAGCTGATGCCCCGCCTCGCCGAGCGGCGCGCCAACCGGGGCGATCAACTCTCCGGCGGAGAGCAGCAGATGTTGGCCATCGGCCGGGCGCTGCTGAGGAACCCGCGGCTGCTGCTCCTGGACGAGCCGTCGGACGGCCTCGCGCCGGCGGTCATCGACCTGATCGCCGAGTTGCTGGAGGGCCTGCGCGGCGAGGGCATCGCGGCCGTGCTGGTCGAACAGGACCTGCACCTGGCCTTCCGTCTCGCCGACGAGGTGGCGGTGATGCAGAAGGGCCGCATCGTTCACAGGAGTTCGACCGCCGACTTCCGCCAGGACCGGGCCAGGGCCCACAGCCTCCTCGGCGTGGGCTGACCCTGCCGGGCCGGAACGGGGAACCCGTCAAGACTCATGTTCTACAGAACCTTGACGCACTGCGGTACTTCTGTAGAAGATTTCCCTATCGGTACCTGTGCTAGCGCGAGGAGGCGCTCGTCATGGTGGTGGCAAGCAAGCCGGACGTGGTCGATGCCGCGAACGGAGCGCCGGAGTCCACAGGCACGGTGGTGGTGACCTTCGACCGGAGCCCGGACAGGTACCGGCACTGGAAGCTGCGCATCGACGGGACGGTCGCGTGGCTGGAGATGGACGTCGACGAGCAGGGCGGCCTGGTTCCGGGCTACGAGCTGAAGCTCAACTCCTATGACCTGGGTGTGGACATCGAGCTGTACGACGCGCTGCAGCGGCTCCGGTTCGAGCACCCCCGGGTGCGGTCGGTGGTGGTGACGAGCGCCAAGGACAGGGTCTTCTGCGCCGGGGCGAACATCCGGATGCTCGCGGCATCCCCGCACCACTGGAAGGTGAACTTCTGCAAGTTCACCAACGAGACCCGCAACAGCATGGAGGACGCCTCGGAACACTCCGGGCTGACCTTCATCGCCGCGGTCAACGGCTCCTGCGCGGGCGGCGGTTACGAACTCGCGCTGGCCTGCGACCGGATCCTGCTGGTCGACGACAACTCCTCGTCGGTGTCCCTGCCCGAGGTCCCGCTCCTGGGCGTGCTGCCCGGGACCGGCGGGCTGACCCGGGTCACCGACAAGCGCCGGGTACGCAAGGATCTGGCCGATCTCTTCGCCACCCGCAGCGACGGCGTACGGGGCAAGACGGCGGTGGACTGGCGGCTGGTCGACGAGGTCGTCCCGCGCCGGGACTTCCGTACGGTCGTGGAACAGCGCGCCGTGGAAGCGGCCGAGCACAGCACCCGGCCGACGGACGCCGAGGGCATCGAACTGACACTGCTGGAGCGGGACGTCACCGAGGACGGCATCACGTACCAGTACGTGCGCGCCGAATACGACCGTCCGCTCGGCCTGGTCCGCATCACCGTACGGGGCCCCGTCGAGGACGCCCCCGCCGACGCCGCCGCGATCCACGACGAGGGCGCCGGCGGGTGGCTGCTGGCCGTCACCCGCGAGCTCGACGACCTGATCCTGCGGCTGCGGGCGAACGAGACCGAGCTGGGCACCTGGGTGCTCCGCACGGAGGGCGATTCCGCGCTCGTACTGGCCCATGAGCAGGCGGTGTTGGGCGCCGCCGCCGAGGGCGACTGGCTCAGCAACGAGATCGTGCACTACTACAAGCGCACCCTGAAGCGGCTCGACGTCACCAGCCGCAGCCTGGTGGCGCTCATCGAGCCGGGCAGCTGCTTCGCGGGCCTGCTGCTGGAGCTGGCCCTGGCCTGCGATCTGCAGTACATGCTGGACGGCCCGCCCATCGAGGACCCGGACGGCGACGAGCGCGCCCAACTCACCCTCTCCGAGGCGAACTTCGGCACCTTCCCCATGGGCAACGGCCTGTCCCGCCTCCAGTCCCGCTTCTACCAGGAGGACGACCACCTCGAGTGGCTGCGCCGGGAGGCCGGGCAGCCGCTGAGCGCCGCCCAGGTCCGCGAGCTCGGCCTCGTCACCGACGCGCCCGACGACATCGACTGGGAGGACGAGATCCGCATCGTCCTGGAGAGCCGGGCGGCGCTGAGCCCGGACGCCCTGACGGGCATGGAGGCCAACCACCGGTTCGTCGGCCCGGAGACCATCGAGACCAAGATCTTCGGACGGCTCACCGCCTGGCAGAACTGGATCTTCATACGCCCGAACGCCGCCGGCCCCGAGGGCGCGCTGCGCCGCTACGGCACCGGCCAGAAAGCGGTCTACGACCGGAAGCGAGTGTGACCCGATGCCCACGAAGATCGACTACGACTCCAAGATCCCCAACAACGTCGCTCTCGCCGACGACCGCCGTCTGCAGCGGGCGCTGGAGGGCTGGCAGCCCAAGTTCCTCAACTGGTGGGGCGAAATGGGCCCGGAACTGGAGAACCGAGGCGTCTACCTGCGCACCGCCGTGTCGGTCGGTCGCGACGGCTGGGCCCACTTCGACCACGTCAACGTGCCCGACTACCGCTGGGGCATCTTCCTCGCCGAGCGCGACCCCGACCGCCGCGTCGCCTTCGGCGAGCACAAGGGGCAGCCGGTCTGGCAGCAGGTGCCCGGCGAGTACCGCGCCGACCTGCAACGGCTGATCGTCATCCAGGGCGACACCGAGCCGGCCTCCGTCGAGCAGCAGCGCCTCCTCGGCCTGACCGCCCCGAGCCTGTACGACCTGCGCAACCTCTTCCAGGTCAATGTGGAGGAGGGCCGGCACCTGTGGGCGATGGTCTACCTGCTGCACGCCTACTTCGGCCGGGAGGGCCGCGAGGAGGCCGAGGCACTGCTCCACCGCAACTCCGGCAGCCCCGACTCGCCGCGCATCCTGGGCGCGTTCAACGAGGAGACCGCCGACTGGCTGGCCTTCTTCATGTTCACCTACTTCACCGACCGGGACGGCAAGTACCAGCTCGGCTCGCTCAAGGAGAGCGCCTTCGACCCGCTCTCGCGGACCTGCACCTTCATGCTGAAGGAAGAGGCCCACCACATGATGGTCGGCACCACCGGCGTCGACCGCGTGGTGACCCGCAGCGCCCAACTGGTCCGCGAGCACGACACGTTGGACATCGCCGCCTGCGGCGGCATCCCGCTCGACATCATCCAGAAGTACATCAACTTCCACTACACGGTCTCCCTGGACCTCTTCGGCAGCGAGACCTCCACCAACGCCGCGAACTACTACACCGCCGGACTCAAGGGCCGCTGGCAGGAGGAGCGCCGCAAGGACGACCACCGGCTCACCGACCACAGCGCCTTCCTGGACAAGCCGAACGGCGACGGCACCTGGTCCCAGGACGAGGTCCCCGCGCTGCTCGCCCTCAACCTGGACCTGCGCGACGAGTACATCTCCGACTGCGAGAACGGCCTCAAACGCTGGAACCGGATCCTGGAGGAGCACGGGATCGACTTCCGGCTCAGGCTGCCGCACCCTGGCTTCAACCGGAACGTCGGCCTCGCCGCCGGCCACCACGTCACCCCCGACGGCACGATCGTCGACGAGCGGACCTGGGAGGCCGGCCGCCACCACTGGCTGCCCACCGCCGAGGACCTGGCGTTCGTACGGTCGCTGATGCAGCCTGTGTACGAACGCGGCAAGATCGCGAGCTGGGTCGCGCCGCCGGTCAACGGCATCAACGGCCAACCGTTCGACTACGAGTACGTCCGACTGGTGTGAGGTGAGCCGGATGCCTGAGGCGTTCAACACGGCGGACTATCTGGTCGACCGGCACGTGCGGGAGGGCAATGGCGCCCGCACGGCGCTCGTCACTCCCACGCGGACGCTGACCTACGAGCAGCTGTCGGCGGAGGTCCGCCGCGTGGCGGCCGGGCTGCGGGCCCTCGGCGTACGTCCGGAGGAGCGCGTCCTGCTGTGCATGGTGGACGACATCGAGCTCTTCACCGGCATCCTCGCCGCCTTCCACATCGGCGCCGTGGCCGTCCCCGCGTCGACCATGCTCACCGGTCCGGAACTGGGCAAGCTGGTGGCCGACGCGCGCTGCCGGGTGGTGCTGGGCTCCGCCGAGTTCGCGCCGGTCGTACGCGCGGCGCTCCAGCAGGCGCCGGAGGTCGAGCACACCGTCCTGACCGGAGAAGACAGCACAGGACTGCCCGGCCACGTCCAGGGCCGCATCTGGCAGCAGCTGCTGGACGCCGGCACCGGCAGGGACGACGGGCCGTATCCGACCTGGCCGGACTCGCCCGCCCTGTGGCTGTACACGTCGGGCACCACGGGCACGCCCAAGGCGGCCATGCACCGCCACGTCGACATCAAGTTCGTATCGGAGAACTACGGGCAGCGGGTGCTGGGCATCGGCCCGGAGGACCGCTGTCTGTCGGTCGCGAAGCTCTTCTTCGCGTACGGCATCGGCAACTCGCTGTTCTTCCCGCTGGCGGCGGGCGGGACGGCGCTGCTGGAACCTTCCAGGCCGTCTCCCGCGCTGTTTGCGAAGCGGGCGGCCGGCGACCGGGCCACGGTCCTGTTCGGCACCCCCAGTTTCTTCGGGCCGCTGCTCGCGAGCGCCGACATCCCGGACGACGCCTTCGCGACGATACGGATCGGGGTCTCGGCCGGAGAAGCGCTGCCCGCGCGGATGTACGAGGGGATGCTGGAACAGTTCGGTGTGGAGGTGCTCGACGGCATCGGGTCCACCGAGATGCTGCACATCTTCATCTCCAACCGTTCGGGCCGGGTCCACCCCGGCTCCTCCGGCGAACCCGTGCCCGGGTACAAGGTGGAGCTGCGCGACGTCGAGGGCCACGTGGTGGAGGGCGACGGCACACCGGGCGAGCTGTACGTGCGCGGTGAGTCCGCGGCCACCGGCTACTGGTGCCGGGCCGAGACCACCCGTCAGGTCTTCCTCGGCGACTGGGTGCGCACCGGCGACACCTACATCCGCAACGCCGACGGCACCTACACGTGCATGGGCCGCACCAACGACCTGCTCAAGGCGGGCGGCATCTGGGTCGCGCCCGCCGAGGTCGAGGAACGCCTCCTCGCTCATCCGGACGTGGCCGAGGTCGCCGTGGTCGGCGTACCGGACGCGGACGGCCTGGACAAACCGGTCGCCTGCGTGGTGCCCAGGCCCGGGCGTGAGGTCGATCCGGACGCCCTCGTCGCCTGGTGCCGGGAGGGCCTGGCCGCCTTCAAACGCCCGCGCGGGGTGATCGGGCTGCCCGAGCTGCCCCGTACGCCCACCGGCAAGATCCGCCGCAACGTGCTGCGCGCCATGGCCCGCGACGGTTCCTGGGCGGAGGCGCCCTAGGGCCTGTGTCGACAGCGGCGCCTGCCGGCCGACGCCTGGCACGCTCCCCCACTGCCTTAAGGGCGTGGGAGGTGCCCCTACTCGCCGCACCGGGCGAAAGCCCAAGTACGTCCAGTACGAGGGCTTCCACCCGGCACGCCGAGAGCACGCTCCCCCACGCTCGAACCCGAGCTCGCGCGGGGGGACCCCCATCGCCGCCGCCCGGCCCGCCCTTCGGGCGAACGACGCCACTGTCGACACAGGCCCTAGTCGCCGACGACATCAAGCTGACGTTCTCCCTGCCACTCGGCAAGTCACTCTCTTCCCCCTGCATCAAGGAGGACGTGCATGTCCCCGTGCCCCGCGGATCACAGCACGGATCTGCTCATCGTGGGAGCCGGCCCCACCGGCCTGTTCGCCGCCTACTACGCCGGTTTCCGCGGTCTCTCGGTGACCGTGCTGGACTCGCTGCCCGAGCCCGGCGGCCAGATCAACGCCATGTACCCGGAGAAGCAGATCTTCGACATCGCCGGATTCCCGGCGGTACGCGGACGCGAGCTCGTGGACCGGCTCCTGGAGCAGGCCGCACCGTACGACCCCTGCTATCTGCTCGGCCACCGGGCCGAGACGATGCAGCGGATCCCCGGGGCCGGTGGCGGGCCGGACACCTTCACCGTGACTACGCACCAAGGGGCGCTCGTGCGGGCCAGAGCCGTGCTCATCACCGGCGGCATCGGCACCTTCACGCCCCGCCCTCTGCCGGCCGCCGCCGCGTACGAGGGAGCCGGTCTGGCGTACTTCGTGCGCAGGCCGGACGACTACGCGGGCCGGGAGGTGGTGATCGTCGGGGGCGGTGACAGCGCCTTCGACTGGGCACTCACCCTGCACCCACTGGCCGCCTCCGTGACCTTGGTCCACCGTCGCGACACCTTCCGCGCGCACCCGGCCACCGTGGCCGCCGTACGGGCCGCGGGCGTGGAGATCCTCACCGAAGCCGAGCTGTCGAAGGTCATCGGCGACGGCGGGGACATCGAGGCCGTGGAGATCACCCGGCGCGACGGGCAGACGCACCGCCTGCCCTGCCGGGGGATCATCGCCGCCCTCGGCTTCACCGCCAACCTCGGCCCGCTGCTGGGCTGGGGCATCGACATCGCCCACCGGCGCCACATCCCGGTCGATTCGGCCATGCGGACCTCTCTCCCGGGGGTCTACGCGGCCGGGGACATCAACGACTACCCCGGCAAGGTGCGGCTGATCGCGGTCGGCTTCGGGGAGGCGGCGACCGCCGTCAACAACGCCGCGCACCACATCGACCCCGAGCAGCCGGTGTTCCCCGGCCACTCCACCGACGTACCCACGGCGGCCCCCGCCGTCGCGTAGCACCGAAGAGGACCGATAGCCCATGCCCTACGTCATAGCCGAGCCGTGCATCGACGTCATGGACCGCTCCTGTATGGAGGAGTGCCCCGTCGACTGCATCTACGAAGGCGACCGCAAGCTCTACATCAACCCGATGGAATGCATCGACTGTGGCAACTGTGAGCCCGTCTGCCCGGTCCAGGCGATCTCCCAGGACCGCCGGGTGCCACCGGAGCTGAAGGACTTCGTCGCCGACAACAAGCGGTTCTTCACCGAGTCCCTGCCGGGCCGCGACGAGCCGATCGGCCTGCCGGGCGGCGCCGCCGGCCACGGCCCGGTCGGCGCGGACACCGAACTCGTCGCCGGGTACGACCCGCGCGGCTGAACACTCTGTGAGGGAGGCGCCGTGATCGACGGCGAGACCGTGGTCGACGCGCACGTCCATGCCCCGAGGCTGTCCACACTCAAACCGGCCTGGTTCGAGTGGGCGGACACGTTCTCCGGCGACCACCCGTGGCGCGAGGCCTACGACGAGCGTGGCGACCCCGTTCCCGAGCGGCTGGACGCCCTGCTGGAGTCCGAGGGCGTGGACCGTGCGCTGCTGTTCTGCGAGTACAGCCCACGCGCCACCGGGATCCAGCCGATCGAGGACCTGCTGCCGATCGTCGCGTACAACCCGGTCCGCTTCCGCCTGGTGGCCAACGTCAACCCGCACTTGCACCACCCGCTGGTGACGGAGGCCGAACGCCAGCTGGACCTGGGCGCGGTCGCGCTCAAACTGCACCCCGTGCACGGCGGATTCGACCCGGCCGACAAGGAGTTCTACCCGCTGTACGCGCTCTGCGCCGAGCGCGGCGTCCCGGTCGTCGTGCACTCGGGCACCTCCAGCTTCCCGGGCGCCCGCGCCCGGTACGGTGATCCGCAGCTCCTGCTCGACGCCGTGGAGGACTTCCCGGACGTGCAGTTCGTCTTCGCCCACGGCGGGCGGGGCTGGTGGTACGACACCGCGGCGTTCCTCGCCCTGGCCAGACCCAATGTCTGGCTGGACCTCGCCGGACTGCCCCCGCGGAAACTGCCCGAGTACT
Organism: Streptomyces pseudoechinosporeus; assembly: GCF_054783935.1. Lineage (NCBI taxonomy): Bacteria > Bacillati > Actinomycetota > Actinomycetes > Kitasatosporales > Streptomycetaceae > Streptomyces > Streptomyces pseudoechinosporeus. The sequence goes on along the minus strand of NZ_BAAGPS010000010.1, from coordinate 170,072 downwards.
ACGCCCGGTTCGGCCTGGCGAGGCTGGCCACCCGGTGGATCTTCGGCACCGATTGGCCGGGGGTGCCCGGCGCCTCCCGCAACATCGCCGCGCTGCGTGCGCTGGGCCTGCCCGCGGACACCGTGCGTGCCGTGCTGTCCGGCAACGCGGCCAAGGTCTTCCCCGGCCTCGGAGTGTAAGGACATGACGATGGGTCAGCAGTAAGCCGGGCGGTTCGGTACGGTGCGCCCGCGCGGTCTCACCTCTCGCCGTGCCCCTCGGCCAGCTCTTCCCAGCGCCGCAGCGCCACCGGATTCCACTCGGCGTGCCTGCTGTGGAAGAGTTCGGCCGCCTTGGCGCCGCTCCAGCCCGGAGGTAGCAGCTTCGACGGAAGCCGCGGATCGAGGAACGGGAAGCGGCGCCACTCGTGCACCAGCATGGTCTGCGCATGCAGGACGGCGTCACCGTCGGCGGGGCGCAGCCCGGTGAACTCGTCGATGAACGCCTCGTAGCGGTCCTCCACCTCGCTGAGGTCCCAGGCTCGGGCCACCATGGCCGCCTCGCTGCCCACGGCACCGTACGTGGCGGTGAAGGACATCGCGTCGTCGGCGAGCCCGAGTTCCTTCAGGACGCCGAGCGCCTCCGCCTCACGGTCGGCGTGGGGCGTGATCCACACACCGGGCTCCGGAGAGCCGAAGCCGGCCCAGGTGAGCCGGGTACGCACCCGGTGCCGCAGATCCCGCTTGGCCTCCGGCACCGAGACGAGGACCACCAGCCAGGTGCCGTCCCAGGGGCGTTCCCCGCTGCCGAAGTCGTAGATGCGCTGCGCGCCTTCGGTCAGCAGCCGCCGCCCCGGCGGGGTGAGCGCCCAGCGGACGCGGCGTCCCATCCGCTCGGAGGCCAGCCAGCCCTCTGCCGCGGTCCGGGCGAGCGACTGGCGGGCCGACTTCTCCTCGACACCGAACATCGCCAGCGCGTCCACCAGCGCGGAGGTCCACACCGGCGTGCCGTTGGGCAGTACGTACTCGCCGAGCATGGTCATCAGCAGCGACCGCGCGCTGGCGTCACCGACCTCCCGGCGCCGGCTGACCACCGGCCGTGCGCTCCCCGCTGCGGCCCGGTCGGCACGCTCCCTCCGGCCCGGTCCGCGCGCCGCACGATCCACCATGGTCCTTCACTTCCCTTACTGCCGGCCGATCCGATGTATCACGCCGTCACGTGACATCGACGTCACCAGCGTATCCAGGGCGCTCCGGCACGACGGCCCGGAGCCAAGCCCCTCCCCAGGGAGCCGCCCCCTCCTTACACAATATCTTGTCGTTACGGAAATTATCAGTAGAGTGTCAGTCGCGTCGGCGGGCCGGCCGACCAGAACGAGCGAGGTGGCAGCCATGCCGGTCTATGCCCTCGGACCCGACGAGCCGGACATCGATTCCAGCGCCTTTGTCCACCCGGACGCGGTCGTGATCGGGCGTGTGTCGATCGGCGCGGAGGCCAGCGTCTGGCCCGGGGCGGTCCTGCGCGGAGACCTCGGCGGCCGTATCGAGGTCGGCGCCCGCACCAGCATCCAGGACGGCACCGTGCTGCACACCACCGAGCAGTGGCCGACCGTGATCGGAGCCGAGTGCGTGGTCGGCCACAACGCCCACCTGGAGGGCTGCACCGTGGAGCGCCGCTGCCTGATCGGCTCCGGCTCCATCGTCCTGAACCGGGCCACCGTGCGTGAGGGTGCGGTGGTCGGCGCCGCCGCACTGGTCCCCGAGGACTTCGAGGTCCCGCCCAAGACCATGGCGCTCGGCGTCCCTATACGGCTGCGCGGGACACCGGTCGATCCGTCCTGGGTGGAGTACGCCGTACGCACCTACCGGGACGCCGGCGCGCGCTATCGGCGTGATCTCCGGCGCATCGACCGTTGAGAGCCATCGACCGCTGAGAGCACGAAAGGTGGGCCCGCCGTGGCCGCGAAACTGCACAGCTACCTGGCCGGTGACTGGTATGAGGCATCCGACGAGGGGCGTCCCCTGCTGGACGCGGCGACCGGCGCCGAGGTGGCCCGGCTCTCGATGCGAGCCGTCGATGCCGCAGCCGTGCTGCGCCACGCGCGGGAGGTGGGCGGCCCGGCCCTGCGCGAGCTGACCTTCCACCAGCGCGCCGGTCTGATCAAGTCGTTGGGCAAGCACCTGTCCGCGCACACCGACGAGTTCCACGCACTGTCCACCCGCACCGGAGCGACCCGCCGCGACTCCACGCTCGACGTCGACGGCGGCATCGCGGTGCTCTTCGTCTACGGCAGCAAGGGCGCCCGGGAACTGCCCGACGGGCATGTCCTGCCCGACGGCGACATGGAACCGATCGGCAAACAGGGCACTTTCGCCGTGCGCCACGTCCATGTGCCGCGGCAGGGCGCGGCCGTGCAGATCAACGCATTCAACTTTCCCGTGTGGGGCATGCTGGAGAAGCTCGCGCCGGCTCTGCTGGCGGGCCTGCCGTCCGTGGTGAAACCCGCGGGCCAGACCGCCTACCTGACGGAGCTGGTGTTCCGCCGCATCATCGAGTCCGGCATCCTCCCCGAAGGCGCCGTCCAGCTGATCTGCGCCCCACCGGACGGCATCCTCGACGCGCTCACGGGACAGGACGTGCTCAGCGTCACTGGGTCCGCCGCGACCGCCCGAACCCTGCGCAGCCACCCGGCCGTCGCCGGCCGCGCCGTCCGCTTCAACGCCGAGGCCGACTCCCTGAACTGCGCGGTCCTCGGCCCGGACGCCAGGCCCGGTACCCCCGAGTTCAACCTGTTCACGCAGACTCTGGTCACCGAGATGACGGTCAAGGCCGGGCAGAAGTGCACCGCGATCCGCCGCGCTCTGGTGCCCGCCGGCCTCATCGACGACGTACAGGAAGCGGTCTGCGCCGAGCTGGCCGATCTACGCGTCGGCAACCCCGCCGATCCCACGGTCGCCATGGGCCCCCTGGCCGGACTCGGGCAACGGGAGGAGGTGCTGCGCGCGCTCAAGGCGCTCACGACAGCGGCCCGCCTCGTCCACGGCGACCCCGACCGGTTCGAAGTCCTGGACGGCGACCCGGAACGCGGCGCCTTTCTCCCGCCGCTGCTGCTGCGCTGCGACGACCCCGACCGGGCCGAGCCGCATGAGGTCGAGGCGTTCGGCCCAGTCAGCACCCTTCTGCCGTACGACGGAACCGCCGCCCACGCGGTCACGCTGGCCGCACGCGGCGAGGGCAGCCTCGTCGGCTCGGTCGTCACCCACGACCCCGGCTTCGCCCGAGAGGCCCTGCTCGGGGCCGCCCCCTGGCACGGTCGCCTGCTGCTCCTCGACCGCACCGACGCCGGCGAGTCCACCGGCCACGGCTCACCGCTCCCGCACACCGTGCACGGCGGCCCCGGCCGAGCGGGCGGCGGCGAGGAACTCGGCGGCATCCGCAGCGTGCTGCACCACATGCAGCGCACCGCCGTCCAGGGGCCGCCCGCCCTCCTCTCGACACTCACCGGGCCCGCCCCGGTCACGACCACTGAGCCACAGGGCCAGGAGTAACACCATGGCCGATCCCGACGAGCGCGCATCACCTGCACGCGCACCTACGCGCTCACCGGATCACCTTCCGCCCCGGGCACGGCCTCCTCGGCCTCCTCCGGGGACAGGTCGCCGAGGTAGGCCGCCCGCACCGCCGGATCGGCGCGTACCTCGTCCGGGGTGCCGACGCTGATCCGGCAGCCGAAGTCGAGGACGACGACCTGGTCGCAGACGCTCATGACCATGTCCACGTCGTGCTCGACGAGCAGTACGCCCATGCCCCAGTCCTCGGCGAGTCGCCGTACCAGTCGGGCCAGTTCACGGGTCTCGTCGTCCGACAGCCCGGCCGCCGGCTCGTCGAGCAGGAGGACGGACGGTGAGGTCGCCACCGCGCGGGCGATGGCCAGCAGCCGTCGCTCCCCGTACGAGAGGTCGCCCACCGAACGGTCCAGACTGCTCTCAAGGCCGAACTCCCTTACCGCGACGAGTACTTGGGCGGGCAGGGGGCGGTTTCCTGGACGTATCAGGTCCTTGAGATACGTCCACGGGCCGGGGCGGTCGCAGGCGGCGTACAGGTTGTCCAGGACGGTCATGTCCTCGAAGAGTTCCAGTGACTGGAAGGACCGGCTCAGGCCCGCGCGGGCGCGCAGATGCACGGCGGTGCCGGTCAGGTCCCGGTCGCCGAGGCGGACGTTGCCGGAGGCGGGCCGGGTGAAGCCGGTGACGGCGTCGATGGCGGAGGTCTTGCCCGCGCCGTTCGGGCCGATGAGGCCGGTGACCCGGCCGGGCTCGATGGCGAAGGAGAGGTCGTCGACCGCGACGACACCCCCGTAGCGCACGGTCAGGTGGGTGACATGGAGGGGGAGGGGCGCCGCACGGTGGGCGTTCGGCGCGGCCTCGGGAAGCGTCGCGTGCGGGCTCGTCGATTCCTCGGAGCGCCGCCGGGGCAGCTTGCGCTCGACTGCCGCCACCTGCTTGCCGAGCCCTTGACCGATCCCGTCCTGGTTGCCCACCAGGGTGAGCAGCAGAATGATCCCGCCGATCAGCGGCATCCACTCGCTCAGCCCCGGCACCACCAGATCCCCGAAGCGGGCGCCGACCGTGCCCGCGGCGAACGTGGCGCCGAACAGCGGGCCGACGAGGAAACCGACCCCGCCGATGACCGCAAGGCCGAGCGCGGTGATGGAGTCGAAGGCCGCGAAGTCCGTGAAGACCACCGAGGTCGAGCGGAAGCCGGTGAGCACGCCCGCGAGTGCGGCGATCGCCGCCGACACCCCGAACGCGTACAGCTTCGTGGCGCGTACGCCGATGCCGAGTGCGGCGGCGGCCCGCTCGTTGGCGCGGACCGCGATCAGCCGGCGGCCGGTCCGGCTGCGCCGGATGTTGGCCACCACCAGCGCGGCGCCGATGAAGAGGAGCAGCACCAGGGCCGCGTACCGCTGCGGATGGTCGACGCCGGAGATGTCGATGCCGAACAGCGTCTGTTTGCCCACCGCGATGCCGTCGCTGCCGGGGGTGGTGGCGAGGTCGGTGTTCTGGAAGACCATCACCTCCAGCGTGGTGCCGAGGCCGAGGGTGATGATCGCGAGGTTGACTCCACGGGTGCGGACCGCGGGCAGGGCGAACAGCAGGCCGATCGGTACGGTCCCCAACACACCGGCGAGCAGGGCGAGTTCGAAGGGCCAGCCCCAGTCGGCGACCGCATGTCCCGCGATGAAGGCGCCGGTTCCGGCGAGTGCGTATGCCGCGAGGGAGACCTGTCCCGCGTAGCCGGTGACCACGACGATCGACAGGATGATCAGGGAGAGCACCAGGGTGTTGGTGATCGCGTCGGCCCACTGTGGCGTGGACAGTGCCACCAGCAGCAGGGCGACCGCGACGGTGACGGCCAGTGCCACCGGCCGTACGCGTCCGGTGCCGAGCGTCGGCAGCCGGTCGAGGAACGTGCCGCGCAGCGGCAGCGCCCGGCCGCGGGCCACCAGGACCAGGGCGATGACGAGGAACGGCACCGACGCCGCGAGGCCCGTGATGTCCGTGCCGAAACGGGTCAGTTCGGACTGCACGATGCCGATGACGAGGCCGCCCGCCAGGGTGACGGGGAACGAGGAGAACCTGCCGACCAGGGCGGCGGCCAGCGCGCTCAGCAGGAGCGTGGTCAGTCCGTTCACGGACAGGCCGATGACCGGCACGATCAGGATGCCGGTGAGACCCGCGAGTGCCGAGCCGAGTCCCCAGTTGGCGGCGGCGATCAGATCCGCGGACCAGCCGAGCGAGGAGGCGGCGCTCTGGTTCTCGGCGACCGCCGTGGTGCCGAGCCCGAACATGCTGTGTTTGTAGAGGAGATGGAGCGCGACGGTGATGGCGATCGCGATCCCGAGCAGCCAGACCCGGTCCTCGGACACCGTCGCCCCGGCCACTTCCAGCAGGTCGGACGGCAGTTTGCCGGGCACGAGCTGCACGCTGTCGCCGTACCGTTTGACGGCCGCGGCGGTGAGCACGATGAACACCGCCAGCGTGCCCACCAGCCGGGCCAGCGAGGAGGCCCGGCGCAGCGGGCGCATCACCAGCAGATGGGTGAGCACCCCCAGCAGCCCGGCCACCAGGACCCCGCAGCCGACGGCGGTCCAGTAGGGCACGCCGTTCTGCACGGCGAGTTCCCATTGCACATAGGCGCCGGCCATCCCGATCGCGCCGTGCGCGAAGTTCAGGACGCCGGAGCCTCGGTAGATCAGCACGATGCCTTGGGCGGTGAGCGCGTAGAGCGCACCGAGCCCGAGGCCCAGAAGCGCGAAGCGCAGGATGTCGTCCACCAGATGAACCTCCAGGGCTTCATGAGTAGCGAACGCCGGGGGGCGCGGCAAGACCGTACAGCACATTTATTTAAATAATTCTGGCAAGAGTACTTCTCTAACCAAAGGTCGCGCCCCATGCTGGTGCCGTCTTCACCGTCGCCCGTCCGGGGCGCGAGCTTTCGCGGAGGAACCATGAACGACTCACGCCGGCGCAGAAGTACCGCAGCGAGCTGTCTCGCGATGACCGGAGCCCTGCTCATCGCGGGCTGCGGAGGTGGCGAGGAGGAGGAGCCCGCGGGCAGCGCGGCCGCGTCCTCGCTGACCGGCACACCGGTCAAGGTGATGGTCTGGGCACCGGAGAACACCCAGGGCAGCGCGCAGCCCGGCGTCAGGATCACGGCCCAGGCGTACGAGAAGTGGATCAACGCGAACGGCGGCATCAAGGGCGGCCCGCTCAAGGTCATCACCTGCAACGAGAAGAACGACCCCGACGAGGCCGAGAACTGCGCCCAGCAGGCGGTCAGCGAAAAGGTGGTCGCGGTGGTCGGCTCGTACAGCCTCGCCGGGGACCGCTATATGCCGATCCTGGAGAAGGCCGGCATCCCCTACATCGGCGGGACCGGAGTGTCGGCCGCGGAGTTCTCCAACCCGCTGTCCTTCCCGGTCAACGGCGGCACTCCCGTGGTCTTCGCCGCGCACGGCCGTCAGCTGGTGGAGGCGGGCTGCAAGAAGATCTCCGGTGTGCGGTACGACGTCGCCGCCGCCGCGATCGTCACGCAGTTCCTCGGCCTCGGCGTGGTCTCCGCCGGAGGGAAGCCGCCCAAGGACCTGAAGGTGCCGGTCACCGCCACCGACCTCGCCCCGCAGGTGGCCGAGGCGACCAGGGACAGCGACTGCGTGAGCGTCATCCTGGGCACGCACTCGGACCTGTTCGTGAAGGCGTATCTGCAGTCCGGCGCCAAGACCGAGCTCGGCAGCGTCGTCGGCAACCTCACCCCCGAGCTGGCCGAGACCACCGGCGGCAGCGGCAGCCCGCTGGACGGCTCCGCCATCACCGGCTACTACCCGCCGGTCTCCGACCCCGCCTGGAAGGACGCCGTCGCCGCCACCGAGGGCAAGGACATCGACCTCTCCAACGGGGCCAACGCGACGACCTGGGTGGCGTTCAAGGTCTTCAGCGAGGCCGCCGCGAAGCTGCCGGAGATCACATCCAAGGCCCTGGTCGAGGAGCTCAACACCGCGAAGGGTATCGACACCGGTGGCCTGACCCCGCCGCTGACCTGGACGTCCGCGACCGCCCTGCCCATGAAGGGCCTCAACCGCATCCACAACACCACCGCCACCGAACTGGTGCTGCGCGACGGCAAGATCGAGTGGGCCGAGTCCGGGTCGGACTTCGTCGACGTACGGAAGGCACTGACCGCGTCGGCCGGCTGAACAAGGTCGGCCAGTCCGCAAAGCGGCAACTACGGAAGGAGAAGTCCTGTGTCCACCAGCGCACCCGACCGCCCCGGCGCCGCAGCCGAAGCGCCCGCGGAGCCCCTGATCGCGACCCGCGCCCTGTCCGCCGGGTACGGCACCCAGCCCGTCGTACGCGACCTCGACATCGAGGTGCGGCCCGGTGAGGTCGTCGCGCTGCTCGGCCCCAACGGTGCGGGCAAGACGACGACGCTGCGTGTGCTGGCGGGCGATCTGGCCCCGATGAGCGGCGAGGTGCGCTGGCTGGGCGGCGTGGGCCGGGCGCCGCTGCACCGCCGGGCCCGGCAGGGCCTCGCGTACGTCGGTGAGCGCGCGGTCTTCACCCGGCTCGACGTGGCCGAGAACCTGCGGGTCGGCCGGGTGGAGGCGGCCCGCGCCCTGGAGCTGTTCCCCGAACTGGAGAAACGGCTCAGGACCGGCGCGGGCATGCTCTCCGGCGGCGAGCAGCAGATGCTCTCGCTGGCACGCGCCCTGTGCCGGTCGCCCCGGCTGCTCCTCGCCGACGAACTGTCGCTCGGGCTCGCCCCGTTGGTGGTCGAGCGCCTGCTGCGCGCGGTGCGCGAAGCCGCCGACCGGGGCCTTGGGGCGCTCCTGGTCGAGCAGCACGTACGCAAGGTGCTGGACATCGCGGACCGGGTGTACGTGCTGCGCCGGGGCCGTATCGAGATGACCGGCACTCCGCGGGAACTGCGCGAGAACCTGGACGCCGTCGAGTCCTCCTACCTCGCCCGGCCGGGGACCGCGGCGTCCACGTGAGCGTCACGGGATCCTTCAGGCGTTCCGTCTCCTTCAGGACAGGCAGCCGACGTGTGCGAGGGCCTGCTTGAGGAGGACTCCCTGCCCGCCCGGCATCTCGCTCAGGACCAGTGCCTCCGAGGCTTCCTGAGGGCTGAACCAGACCAGGTCCAGAGCGTCCTGGCGGGGACGGCAGTCGCCGGTCACCGGGACGATGTAGGCGAGGGCGACCGCGTGCTGGCGGGGGTCGTGGAACGGCGTGAACCCCTGCGTCGGGAAGTACTCGGCGACGGTGAAGGGCTGAAGGGAGGCCGGCACCTGGGGCAGTGCCATCGGGCCGAGGTCCTTCTCCAGGTGGCGCAGGAGGGCGTCCCGGACGCGTTCGTGGTGCAGTACGCGGCCGGAGACGAGGGTACGGCTGACCGTGCCGTCCGGCCCGATGCGCAGCAGGAGCCCGATGCTCGTGACCTCGCCGCTGTCGTCGACTCTCACGGGTACGGCCTCGACGTACAGGATCGGCATGTGGGCGCGCGCGTACTCGAGTTCGTCGGGACTCAGCCAGCCGGGCGTGGTTTCGGTCATGTCAGACATTCACTGATCATACTTTCCACGCCTCAGCTTCCGCTCCCGCACAGCTCGGCGAAGCGCCTCACGTCGATGTTGCCGCCGGAGACGATCACGCCGACGCGGGGCGGGAGCCGGTCGACGCGACCGGCCAGCAGGGCGGCCAGGCCGGTGGCGCCGCTGGGCTCGACGATGATCTTCAGCCGTTCGAAGGCGAACCGCATCGCGTCGCGGATCTCGTCGTCGGTGACCAGGAAGATGTCGTCGACCAGGCGCTTGTTGACGGAGAAGGTCAGCTCGCCGGGGATGTTCGCCGCCTGGCCGTCGGCGATCGTACGCGGCACCGGGATGGAGACGCGTCGGCCGGCCTCGATGGAACGCTTGGTGTCGTCTCCGGCCTCCGGCTCGATGCCGATCACCCGGATCCCGCTGTGCAGGCCCTTGGCCGCGGTGGCGCTGCCCGCGATCAGCCCGCCCCCGCCGACCGGCGTGATCAGGGCGTCCAACTCCCCGGCCTCCTCGATCAGTTCGAGGGCCGCGGTGCCCTGTCCCGCGATCACATGCGGATGCTCGTACGGCGGGATGAGCACAAGGCCGCGGTCGGCGGCGAGGGCCTCGCCGATGGCCTCACGGTTACCGGTGTAGCGGTCGTACGTGACGATCTCCGCGCCGTAACCGGCGGTGGCGTCCATCTTCGACTGAGGCGTGTCCTCCGGCATGAGGATCACCGCGGTGGTGCCCAGCTCCCGTGCGGCGAGGGCGACGGCCTGGGCGTGGTTGCCCGAGGAGTAGGCGGCGATGCCCTTGGCCAGCTGCTCCAGTGACAGGCGGGAGGCGGTGTTGTAGGCGCCGCGGAACTTGAACGCGCCGATGCGCTGGAAGTTCTCGCACTTCAGGAAGACCTGGGCGCCGACGAGCGCGTCCAGGGTGCGGGAACGCAGTACGGGGGTGCGGTGGGCCACGCCCTTGATCTGTGCGGCGGCGTCGCGGACGTCGTCGAGGGTGACCGGGGGAGTGTGCGTCATGGCTGGGCTCCTTCGGGGGGTGTGGCGCCGGGCTCGGTGTCGTCCGTCGTGGACGCGTCGCTCGGCGGCGTGCGGGATGTCGCCCTGGCATCGGACAGGTAGTTGTAGGCGGAGGCGCGGGAGATGCCGAGCCGGGCGGCGACCTGCTCGACCGCGCGTCGTACGGCGAAGACACCGCGTTCGTCCAGGCTGCGGAACAACTCGAGACGCTGGGCGCGGTCGAGTTCGGACCAGGTCCTGTTCTGCCGCAGCTGATGGCTGTCGACGATGGCGTCCACCACGGAACCGATGTCGTTGCCGAACGTCGTGGTCGGCACGTCGGCCGGTCCTGCGGCGACCCCCGCGATCTCGCCGATCAGGGCGTGGGCCTGGTTGACGGCGGTGATGTCGAGATTGACGCACAGGGCGCCGAACACCGTGCCGGTGGAGTCGCGCAGGACCATCGTCGACGACTTGACGATCTTCCCCGTCCGAGTGCGGGTGAGGTAGTTCAGCTCGTCGCTCGCCTCGTCGCCGCGGGCGAGGATGCCCATCCCGATCTCGCTCATCGACCCACCGACCCCGCGCCCGGTGACCGATCCCGCGATGGCGACCACGGATTTCTCCGGCCGCCGGAAGTCGTGCACGACCACCTCGCAGAACGAGCCGAGTGTCGCTGCGATGCCGTCGATGACGGGGGTGAGCGCGGCGATGATCGCGTCCTGCTCGTCGGTGTCGGTCGACATCGCGTGCTCCAGGGTCTGAATGATTGGGCCTGGACTATTGGTCCAGCACCTGGACTACACGTCCAGAACGGGTTCTGTACGGTGCTCATCCGGCCATCCCCCACATATGCCGGTGGCGACCGCATGCGGGGACCTACGGTGTGTCGTTGTGGTCCCCGTACGGGACGGTGGGCCGGGGGAAAGGTGTCGAAATGACCGCAGTGTTCGTTCATGGTGTGCCCGAGACCGGTCAGTTGTGGGACCGGCTCCGTGCTCGCCTCTCGACCGACTCGATCGCCTTGGACCTGCCCGGGTTCGGCGTGCCGATTCCCGACGGTTTCGGCGCGACCATGGACGAGTACACCCAGTGGCTGGAGCGGGCCCTGCGGGAGGTCGACGGACCGCTCGACCTGGTCGGGCACGACTGGGGCGCGCTGTTCGTGGCGCGGGTGGCAACGAACTCCGCTGTTCCCGTGCGGAGTTGGGCCATGGACGTGGCCGGCATCCTGCACCCGGACTACGTCTGGCACGAGTTCGCCCAGCTCTGGCAGACGCCGGGAGCGGGGGAACAGTGGGCGAAGGCCTCGGTCGAGGCCGCTCCGGGCAGCCCGGAGAGTCCCGCGGCGCAGCTCAAGGGGGCCGGTGTGCCCGCCGAGGACGCCGAGGCCCTGGGCGAGAAGTTCGACGCCACCATGGCCGCGTCCATCCTGGCCCTCTACCGTTCGGCGACGCCCAACCCGTATGCCCATGCGGCGGCCCAACTCTCCGGCCCTGCCTCCGCGCCGGGGCTGGTCCTCCAGGCCCTGCTCGACCCCTTCGACGACGCTACGGCCTCCGACGAGATGGCTGCCCGCCTCGGCGCCCGCACCGAGCGGCTCGAGGGAGTGGGCCATTGGTGGATGTTGGAGGACCCCGGCACCGCGGCCGCCGCCCTGGAACGATTCTGGGCCGCCGCCGGCGAGGGCTGACCCGAGCACGGCGACCCGCAACTCGCCCAACGGGTACGCGATGTCGCGACCCTGTCCGTCGGGCCAGCCCCTCCGTCCTGGTGGCCCATGAGCAGTACTGGTCAGCCAACTGGTCTGCGAAATGAACAGTTCTGGCGCCGAGTATGGCCACACCGACGGACAGAAAGAAGAGGACCGCGCGATGGTGCACACGATAGTGCTGGGGGCCGGCCCGACGGGCCTGGTGACGGCGATGATGCTGGCTGCCGAGGGACAGCGGGTCACGGTGCTCGACCGTGACCCCTCACCGCCGAAGGGTGAGGCCGCGGCGATATGGAACGACTGGAAGCGACCCGGCGTCCACCAGTTCCCGCAGCCCCACATCCTTCTGCCGGGCGGCTTCCATCTGCTGGCCGCCGAGTTCCCCGCCGTGGTGGATCGGGTCATCGGCCTGGGCGCAAGCCGGCACAACATGATCTCCGGAGCCTATGGCGTGGGGAAGACCGGCAGCCGGCAGCCCGAGGACGACCGGTTCGACACCGTGGCCGCCCGGCGGCCCGTGCTGGAGGCGGCCCTCCTCACCGAGGCGGAGCGGACTCCCGGCGTCACCGTGCGGCGCGGTGTGCAGGTGACCGGTCTGCTCACCGGCATCTCCCGGATCCAGGGTCGCCCTCACGTGACGGGCGTGCTCACCCGGAGCGGCGAGCCGATGAAGGCGGACCTCGTGGTCGACGCGGCCGGCCGTCACTCGCCGGTGGTCGCGATGCTGGCCGACATCGGTGCCACGCCGTACGAGGAGAAGGCTGAGGCGGGCTTCCGCTATTACACGAGGTTCTTCCGCGCGGCCGACGGCATGACGCCCCATGAGGCGCCGTGGCCCCTCCAACATCACGACAGCGTCTCCGTCATCACCTTTCCCGGCGACTCCGGCACGTGGTCGGTGACACTGACGACCTCCGGCCGCGACCAGGAACTGCGCGGCCTTGCCGACACCGACGCATGGCACCGGGCGATGAAGCTGTACCCGACCGAGGCCCACCGGGCAGAGGGCGAGCCCCTCACGGGTGTGCGCGCGATGGGCGGAACGGAAAGCAAGTACCGCCGCTTCGTGATCGACGACCTCCCCGTGGTCACCGGGATCGTGACCGTCGGCGATGCCTGGGCCACCATCAACCCCCAGTTCGGCACGGGCATGACCCTGGGCTTCCGGCATGCCGCTCTGCTACGGGACACGCTGCGCAAGGTCGGCACCGACGACCCTGTGGAGCTTGCCCTCAGGCTCGACGCCGCCACCGAGGAGAACCTCTCGCCCGTGTGGCGGAGTCTCGACGCGTGGGACCGGCACCGCCTCACCGAGATCGACGCCGAGATCCGAGGCGACGTCTACACCACCGACGACGCCGACTGGAACCAGAACGTCGCCATGGACATCGCCAAGTGGAAGGACCTCGCCATCCTGCGCGGCGCCGCCGACCTGGGCAGCCTGCTGGCCGGCCCGGAGGAAGCCCTGGTGAAACCCGGCCTGACGGCGAAGATCACCGAACTCGGCACAGGCGGCCCCCGCTACCCCGAGCCCGGCCCCACCCGCCGGGAGCTGCTGGCCGCCCTGGCAAGCGACTGACGCAGAGGGCGCGTACGCGGGCGACGGCATGAACGTCTCGGTGAACACCCTCGTCGCCCGTATACGCCCACCGCCGAACCGGTCAACTGTCCGGTTCGGCGGTGGGCGTGACGTCCGTACTGCTCATGGCATCCGTACCGCCCAACTCCAGGCGCCACAACAGGTCGCTCATGCGCTCGACGCCGGACACGAGGTGCCTCCGGTACGTACTGAAGGGCAGGCCCAGCCGTGCTGCCGCGGCCTCCTGTGTCGGGGAGCCCTTGAAGTAGGTGACCACGAGGGCGCGGTGTCGCTTCTCGCCGCCCCTCTCGTCCCGCAGCGCCCGCGCGGCCCGGGCGAGGACATCGGACAGACTTTCCCCGCCATCGCGGACCAGGCGGCTGCGGTTCAGGGGGTTGTCCGCAAGTGACTGGGGCCGCCGCACCGCGCGCAGGGCGTCCCGCACCGCCGCGTCGAACTCGGGGCGTGACAGCACCGTCAGCTCGCCGTCCCGCGACTGCTGCCCGGGCACCATCGAGTGGCCCGTCAGCATCGCCTCGGTCTTCGCGGCCAGCCAGGGCCCGGGAGGCTGGAGGCGCCAGTCGTGGCCGAACAGCGCGTAGGCATGGCCTCCGACCTCGGGACGCGTCTTGGCGGGCACCATGTTGATGTCCTCGAGATGGGCGTTCCAGTAGCCGTCGTCCCGCATCACGACGTACGACCAGGCCAGCCGCTCCGCCCGGATCATCTCCCCGGTCGCACGCCACTGCATGAGCGTCATGGGGCACGACGGCCGCTGGTACGCCGGCGGGTGGACGGAGAAGCGGGCCAGCCCCATGTGCTCGCCCGGCCGCAGAGGCCCGGTGGACCGTGCATGCTCCCAGGCGGCGGCGACCACCGGATCGATGTCGGTCCCCTCCTCGGCATCCGACAGGCGCAGCCAGGCGAAGAAGGCGACGACCTCACCGGTGTGGGTGGATCGGTAGACATGGAAGGCCTCGAGCTGCCGGTCCAGCCAGAAGGCGACGACCGAGGCGGACTCGGCGCCCTCCGTCTCCTCGGCCAGGCTCAGCACGCGCTCCCGGTCGCCGGGCGCGTACTCCTGTTCCACGGCCAGGCCGACCTCGCGCCAGAAGTTGAACTCGGACATCTGCTTGTCGGTCCGGAAGAGAAAGATCAGCGCGCCGGTGGCGTGCAGCATCTGGGACTCGGGTGCCGAGCGGAGCTGTCGCAGGTGGTGTTCGAGCATGTCCCGGTGCATCGTGGAGAAGCCTTCCGGGTCACGCCACTTCAGGTCCCCGACGAGCACCTCCCGCACGGCGTCGTGCGGGAACAGCCCGACGCCGGTCGACTCGACGAACGGCTGGCGGCGCAGCCAGGCGAACAGTTCCGGGGCCGCGTCCCCCTGCAGGGCGCGCAGCAGCGACTCGGTGGTGACGTGCGCGTGGGCGCAGATCTCCAGCGCCTTGCGGTGAGCGGCGTCAGGGATGTCCCCGATGAGCTGCGGCAGCAGGATCGCGATGACGTCCTGGCTCGGTTTCCAGCTCGGGGCGGCCGTCTCGTCCTTCGCCGCGACGGCGGCTGCGAGCGCGAGTGCCAGGGGATTGCCGCCGGTGAAGGACAGCAGCGTCTCTTGCGCGTCGACCGGCACCCCGCGTGCCGCGAGGAACTGTACGGATTCGTCGGGGACGAGATTGCGCAGTGCGGTGACCTGAAGCAGGCTGTGCCACCCCGGGTCCGAGGTCAGCCGTGGATCCGGGGCGAGGCGTCCGGCCACGACCACCACGCTGCCGACGGGCAGAGTGGGCAGGAAGCGCTCCCACAGCCAGCCTTCGAGTCCCTGGCAGTGTTCGAACGTGTCCACGAGCAGCACCACGCCGGGCTCGTGGAGGCCGGTGCCCGCCGCGTGCGTGAAGCCCTCGGGTGTCGGGGCGATGATACGGCCGTCCACCTCGACCACCGGACGGCCCGCCGACCGGGCCTGAGCGGCGAACCTGCGTAACAGCATGGACTTGCCGATACCTCCGGGGCCATGCAGGTAATGCACCGGCCTTGCTCCGGGTGCTTCCGCCAAGGCGGCGCGGAACAGGGCGAGTTCCGTTTCCCGCCCGACGAAAGCCCGGTCCCGGCCGACCGCCAGGGTCTGGCCGAGCGAACGCTGCCGGTCGCTGTCTGTCCTCATGACTGACTCCCCCTCAACGACCATCTGGATCCTTCGGGAGTCTTCTCCCGAGGAGGCGGGCCCGCGGTCGAGACCCTGACGTCGTGCCCTCGGACCGGTGGTCGGCCGATCAGTCGAGGACATGCCGCAGATAAGCCTGCGGGTCGGCGAGATAGCGGCGCCAGTGGTCGACGAGGGCGAGTTCGCGCCACTCCACCCGGTGCATGCCGTGCTCGCCGACCTCGACGATGTCCGCACCGGGCAGCGCTGTCAGCAGCGGAGAGTGGGTGGCGCAGATGACCTGGCCGCCCTTCTGCGTCAACTGGTCGATATGGCCGAGCAGTTCGAGGCAGGACGAGAACGAGAGCGCCGCCTCCGGCTCGTCCATCACATACAGCCCGGGCTGGAGGAACTTCCCCCGGAACGCCGCCAGAAAGCCCTCGCCGTGACTGACGGAATCCGGCGCGAACCCTTCCCGGTTCAGTGCGTCCATCGCCGTCTCCGCCCGCAGAAAGAATCCCTTGCGGGCGGACCAACTGCCCAGCATGCGCCGTCCGCCCCGCGCCGCGTCGAAGCGGATCCGCTCACCCAGCACCGACTTGCCGCGAGGGCTCGCATAACGCCAGTCGTGCGAGCCGCCCCAGGAGTCCAGCCCGAAGCCCTCCGCGAGGGCCTCGACCAGTGTCGACTTGCCCGAACCGTTCTCCCCGACCAGGAAGGTCACCGGAGCGGTGAACCGCAGCCCGTCCGCCAGAAGCCGACGAACACAGGGCACGGACCAGGGCCACTTGTTTTCCTCATACGTGGACACGTGTGCGTACGCGCGTTCGACGATCACATGCCGAGTTTCTCATGGGGCGCCGATGCCGCGTGGGACGGCAGGGGGCCCGGTCACGGCCAGGGTCAGCCCGTCAGGTAGCCGCCGGATGCGTCGAAAATTTCGTGGCAGGAAATGCGGCAACCCTTTTGCCCGGAGCGGCAACTGCCTTGCGGCAATGCACGACTTCATGTCACCAGGGCGGTTGAGGAAATGGAAGCGAAGCAGCAGAGGGCGCGGCACCGTAGGCGCAAGGTCGGTCTGTCGATCGGCATCCCGGTGGCGGTGGCCGCGGCGGCAGGCATGGCGTACGGCACGGACCTCGGGGTGTTCGGCGAGGACGCCCAGCAGAACGCCTCCGCGGCGACCCCGGCCCCGGCGTGGGCCGATGACGTCGCCGACGGCTTCGCGTCGGTCAACTCGCAGGGGCAGAACGGCACTTATGGCGGGCGTGACGGCAAGACCGTCACCGTGAAGACCCTTGCCGATCTGGAGAAGTACGCGACGGCCCCGGAGCCGTACGTCATCGTCGTGGCCGGCACGATCAACATGGATCCCAAGGGCAAGGAGATCAAGGTCGCCTCGGACAAGACGATCGTCGGCTCGGGCACCTCCGGGCAGATCGTCGGCGGCGGCTTCTTCCTGGGCCAGGGCGTGCACAACGTCATCATCCGGAACCTGACGATCCGGGACTCGTACGCCGGTGAGTGGAACGACAAGGACCACGACTTCGACGCCATCCAGATGGACGGCGCGCACCACGTCTGGATCGACCACAACGATCTGCGGCACATGGCCGACGGCCTGATCGACAGCCGCAAGGACACCACCAATGTGACGGTGTCCTGGAACAAGCTGAGCGACAACAACAAGACCTTCGGCATCGGCTGGACCGAGAACACGACGGCCGACCTCACGATCCACCACAACTGGTTCCGCGAGACCGAGCAGCGCAACCCGTCCACCGACAACGTGGCCCACGCGCACCTCTACAACAACTACCTGCAGGACGTGCCGAACACGGACATCACCACGTCCTACGGCAACTACGCACGCGGCAAGACGAAGATGGTGCTGGAGAACAGCGTCTTCGAGGGGCTCAAGAACCCCGTCACCAAGGACAGCACCGCGGCGGTGGTCCAGCGCGGCAACGTCTTCTCCGGCACCAGCGGCCGTAACGAGAGCGGTGGCACGGCTTTCGACCCGAAGAGCTTCTACAAGTACACCCTCGACAAGGCGGCCGACGTCCCGGCGCTGCTCAAGTCCGGTGCGGGGCCCCGGACTTCGATCGGCACGGCGGCGAGTGCGGGTACGAGTACGAAGGCGAGCGCCGCCGACACCACCCTCACCGTCGCCAAGGACGGCAGCGGGCAGTTCACGAGCGTGCAGGCCGCCGTCAACGCCGTACCGGCGAACAACACTTCACGGGTCGTCATCTCCATCAAGCCCGGCACCTACCGCGAGCTGGTCAAGGTCCCGCGCGACAAGCCGCATGTGACCTTCCAGGGCACGGGTGCCAGCCGCAAGGACACCGTGATCGTCTTCAACAACGCCTCGGGGACGCCGAAGCCGGACGGTTCGGGGAACTACGGCACCAGTGGAAGCGCGACCGTCGCTGTCGAGGCCGATGACTTCCAGGCCCGTAACCTCACTATCGACAACGACTTCGACGAGGCGAAGAACCAGAGCCTGAACGGACACCAGGCCGTCGCCCTGCGCACCGCCGCCGACAAGGTCGTCCTCGACAGCATCATCGTCACCGGCGACCAGGACACGCTGTTGATGGACACCCAGGCCAAGGACAAGCTCGGCCGGGTCTACGTCAACAACTCCTACATCGTCGGGAACGTCGACTTCATCTTCGGCCGGGCCAGCGCGGTGATCAACAAGTCTGTGATCACGCTGAAGAAGCGGTGGAACGGCGACTCGGCGGGCTATGTCACGGCGCCCAGCACGGCCGCGGGCCGCAAGGGCATCCTGATCGCCAACAGCACCGTCAACGGCGATGTGTCCGCGTCCAGCTTCCACCTCGGCCGCCCCTGGCACGCGGGCGGTGACGCCGCCCTCGACCCGCAGACCACGGTCCGCAACACGTCCCTGAGCAACGCGATCAAGTCCGCTCCATGGACTGACATGAGCGGCTTCTCCTGGAAGGACGACCGGTTCGCCGAGTACAAGAACACCGGCCCCGGCGCCGGCTCCGCGAGTGGCGACCGGCCGCAGCTGAGCGATGCCCAGGCCGCCGACCAGGAGATCGGTGACTGGCTGGGGGACTGGACGCCCAGCGCCTCGTAAGGACACTTTCCGGTCAGGCCCTCCGCTCGGCTCGATCCCGCTGTTCAATAGGAACTGTTCAGTGGGAACGAACGATGCCCGTGAGAGGAGCCGTCCGTGTCCCCAGTGGTCGTGCCGCCCGTCGGTGCGCGCATCCGGCAGGCGCGCACCGCGCGGGGCATGAGCCTGCGCGGTCTGGCGCGGGAGATCGGCGTGTCCGCGAGCCTGATCTCGCAGATCGAGACCGGGAAGAGCCAGCCGTCGGTCAGCACGCTGTACGCGATCACCACCGCGCTCTCCATCCCCGTCGAGTCGCTCTTCGACGGCTTCGACGGGGAGGAGACCGCGCCTCTGCCGACTGCCGCCTCGCCCGTCGCCGGTCCGCCCGGCACCGTCCTGCACGCCCTCGCCGCCTTCGCCGCCGACCCGGGCCACCGCATCGGTCCGCTGGTCAGGGCCGAGGAGCGTGAGGTGCTTGAGCTCGACTCGGGTGTCGTATGGGAACGTCTCGGCCGTGTTCCGGGCACGGACGTCGACTTCCTGCTGGTGACCTACCGCCCCGGCGGCGCGTCCTCCAGTACGGGTGGACTGATGCGGCACCCGGGCACGGAGTACGGCTACCTGACCTCCGGCGAGCTGGTGCTCACGCTCGGCTTCGAGGAGTACACACTCCGGCCCGGCGACGCGGTGTCCTTCGAGTCGACGACGCCGCACCGCTATCGCAACGACGGCGACGAACCGGCCGTCGGCGTCTGGTTTGTGTTCAGTATGCCTTGACACTCTCCTCGGGCGGTCGTTCACTCGAAGGGGAGGTTCGCCATGGCGATCCGTACGTTCGGCCCCAACGCCGTCGACTGGGAAGAGCGCGTCGACCTCGACCGGCTGCGCAAGGAGCGCCTTGCCCGGCTGCACGCCGCGCTGAACCGTTCCGAGCTGGGCGCCCTGCTCAGTTTCGACTTCTCCAACATCCGCTATATGTCGTCCACCCATATCGGCACCTGGGCCATGGACAAGCTGATCCGCTTCGCGCTGCTCGTCCGCGGCGGCGAACCGGTCGTCTGGGACTTCGGCTCCGCCGCCCGCCACCACCAGCTCTACAACCCCTGGCTCGACTACAGCGACGGCAAGGGCGGCCCGCCCACCGGCGCCCGCGCCGGGATCTCCACCCTGCGGGGCGCCTTCCACCCGGACGCCGGGATCGCCGAGGACGTCGCCGCCAAGATCGCCCAGGTGCTGCGCGAACACGGCCTGGCGGGCGAGCCGTTGGGCGTCGACCTGGCCGAGATGCCCGTACTGCACGCCCTCAAGGAGCAGGGCATCGACGTCGTCGACGGCCAGCAGGTCTTCCTGGAGGCCCGCCGCATCAAGACCCCCGACGAGATCTCCCTGCTCACCCAGGCCTGCTCGATGGTCGACGCGGCGTACGAAGAGCTGTACGGCTATCTGCGCCCCGGCGTACGCGAGAACGAATGCGTCGGGCTCGTCAGCAAGGTCCTCTACGACCTGGGCAGCGAGTACGTCGAAGGCGTCAACGCCATCTCGGGGGAGCGCTGTTCACCCCACCCGCACGTCTACAGCGACCGCCTGATCCGCCCCGGCGACCCCGCCTTCTTCGACATCCTGCACAGCCACCTCGGCTACCGAACCTGCTACTACCGCACGTTCGCCGTCGGCAGCGCCTCCGCCGCACAGCGCGACGCGTACGTCCGCTGCCGCGCCTACATGGACGAGGCCATCGCCCTCGTCCGGCCGGGCGCTACGACCGCCGACATCGTCCAAGTCTGGCCGCGCGCCGAGGAGTTCGGCTTCCCCGACGAGACGGCCGCGTTCGCGCTGCAGTACGGGCACGGGGTGGGCCTGTCGATCTGGGAGAAGCCCATCTTCAGCCGCCTCGTCTCGCTCGACCATCCCGAAGTCCTCGAAGAGGGCATGGTGTTCGCGCTGGAGACGTACTGGCCGGCCGCGGACGGCTGGTCGGCGGCGCGAATCGAGGAGGAGGTCGTCGTCACCGCCGACGGCTGCGAGGTGATCACCAAGTTCCCGGCCGAGGAACTCCTTGTCGCGGGCCGCAAGTACTGGACGGTCGGCGGCGCGCTCAACACCCGGCGCGAGGCCCAGTCCCACCTCAACACTCCCGAGGGCAGGGGCGAGTCATGACCGGCGCGGCATCGACGAATGCGGGTCAACTCCTCGCGCTCTACGAGCAGATGGCCGTGATCCGGCGTACGGAGAAGGCCGCCCACGACCTGTTCCTGGCCGGCCTCGTCAAGGGCACCACCCACCTCGCCTCCGGCCACGAGGCGATCGCCGTCGGCGCGAGCGCGGCCCTGCGCGACGACGACTACGTGTTCGCGACCTACCGCGGCCACCACCACGCGCTGGCCCGCGGCGCCACCCCCGAGGAATGCCTCGCCGAACTGATGAGCCGCGCCACCGGCCTGTGCAAGGCCAAGGGCGGCTCGATGCACCTCACCAAGGCGTCGCGCAACATGCTCGGCTCGTACGCCATCGTCGGCGCTCATCTGCCCATGGCGGTGGGCGCCGCCTGGTCGGCCCGGCTGCGCGGCACCGGACAGATCGCCGTGGCGTTCTTCGGCGACGGTGCGACCAACATCGGCACCTTCCACGAGGCGCTGAACCTGGCCGCCGTATGGAAACTGCCCGTGCTCTTCATCTGCGAGAACAACCTCTACATGGAGTACACGCCGATCGCCGACGTCACCGCGGTGGCGAACCCCGCGGCGGACCGTGCGCCCGCATACGGCATCCCCGGCGAGATCGTCGACGGCAACGACGTGGTCCTCGTCCAGAAGGCGGTGGGCCGGCTGGCGGACCGGGCCCGTGCGGGAGACGGGCCCAGCCTCCTGGAGGCACAGACCTACCGGCACTTCGGCCACAGCCGCTCCGACCCGGCCACCTATCGACCGGCGGCGGAGGTGGAGCGCTGGCTCAAGCACGACCCGCTGGATCTCGCCCGCGGCCGGCTCGCCGAACTGGGCGTGCCCGAGGAAGCGGTCACGGAAGCCGAAGCTCGCGCAACCGACCTCGTACAGCAGGCAGTTGAGGCCGCGAAGCAGGCGCCTGCGGCCGATCCGCGGGAGGCGCTGACCGACGTATGGGCCGACGGAGGTGTGGCGTGGCGGACGTGATCACCTACCGCGAGGCGGTCGCCGAGGGCATCGCGCGTGAGATGCGGCGCGATCCGGCGGTCGTCTGCCTGGGGGAGGACATCGGCGCGGCGGGCGGGGTGTTCAAGACGACCGTCGGGCTGCACAAGGAGTTCGGATCCGAACGGGTGTGGGACACGCCGATCTCCGAACAGGCCATCGTCGGGGCGGCGATGGGCGCCGCGATGACCGGGATGCGGCCCGTCGCGGAGATCATGTTCTCCGACTTCCTCGCCTGTTGCTGGGACTACCTCGCCAACGAGATACCCAAGGTACGGTACATGACGGGCGGTCAGGTCACCGTGCCGCTCGTCGTCCGCACGGCCAACGGCGGTGGTCTCGGCTTCGGCGCCCAGCACTCCCAGGCCACCGAGAACTGGGCGTTCACCGTCCCCGGACTGAAGATCGCGGCACCGGCGACACCCGCGGACGTGATCGGCATGATGGCCGCCGCTGTTCGCAGCGACGACCCGGTGGTCTTCTTCGAGCACAAGGGGCTGTTCGCGACCAAGGGGCCGCCCGCGCCACCGGACCACGTCGTCGAGTTGGGGCAGGCCGCCGTCGTACGCGAAGGTGCCGACGTCACGCTCGTCGCCCTCGCCTCGATGGTGCCCGTGGCGCTGACCGCCGCCGAACGGCTGGCCGAGGAGGACATCGACGCCGAGGTGATCGACCTGCGCTGCCTGGTGCCGCTGGACACGCGGACGGTGCTCGGCTCCCTCGCGAAGACCTCGCGGCTCGTGACCGTCGAGGAGAACCCCTACCAGGGCGGATGGGGCGGCACCCTCGTATCGGTCGTCGCCGATGAGGGATTCGGCCTTCTCGACGCGCCCGTACGCCGGGTCGCGGCCGAGTGCGTGCCGCTGCCCTTCGCGGACGCGCTCGAAGAGCAGGTCATCCCCACCGTCGACAAGGTCGTGACGACGGTCCGGCAGCTCGCCGCGTACTGAACACACCATGAGAGGAAGGGCGATGACCAGTCGGATGCTTCTGCGCTCGGGCCACGTGATCTCGATGGACCCCGGCATCGGGGACCTGCCCGAGGGAGACGTACTGATCGAGGACGGGAAGATCGCGGCGGTCGAACGGGAGATCTCCGCCGAAGTGGACGCCGAAGTCCTCGACATGACGGGCCGCATCGTCGTGCCGGGCTTCGTCGACACCCACCGTCACACCTGGGAGGCGCCCATCCGCGGTTGCGCGCCCGACGCCACGCTCGACGACTACTTCGTGGAAGTCCTCGACACCTTCGCGCCCGTGTACGGCCCCGAGGACGTGTACGCGGGCAACCTCGCGGGCTCGCTGGAGTGCCTGAACGCCGGGATCACCACCCTCGTCGACTGGTCCCACATCAACAACACGCCCGAGCACCCCGACGCGGCGGTGCGGGCGCTGAGCGAGACCGGGATCCGCGCCCAGTACGCGTACGGCAGCGCCAACACCTCGCTCGCCGACTACTGGTTCGACAGCAAGATCGCCATACCGGCGGACGATGTACGACGGGTGAGGGAGCGTCACTTTGCCTCGGACGACGCCCTGTTGACCATGGCGCTCGCCACCCGCGGCCCGGGATTCTGCATCAACGACGTCGTCGAGGCCGAGTGGCGGCTCGCGCGCGAGCTGGACATCCCGATCACCGTGCACGTCGGCATGGGCCGGCTGGCCGGCCGCTTCGGAATGGTCAAGCAGCTGCACGACCTCGGGCTGCTCGGCTCCGACACCACCTACGTCCACTGCTGCTACTTCAGCGAGGAGGAGTGGCGGATGGTCGCCGACAGCGGCGGCACGGTCTCCATCGCGCCGCAGGTGGAGCAGCAGATGGGGCACGGCTGGCCGCCCGTGATGAAGGCGATCGAGTACGGGCTGCGGCCTTCGCTGAGTATCGATGTCGTCACCACCGTACCCGGCGACATGTTCACCCAGATCCGTGCTGCCTTCGGCGGCGAGCGTGCCCGGGTGAACGCCGAGTGCTGGCAGGCCGACACACCCGTCCCCGCAACGATGCTGACCGCACGTCAGATGCTGGAGATCGCCACCGTCAACGGCGCGCATGTCGCAGGACTTGAGCACCGCACCGGCTCACTGACCCCCGGCAAACGCGCCGACATCGTCGCCATCGACGCCACGGCCCTCAACATCGCGCCCCTCATCGACCCCGTGGCCGCGGTGACCCTGTGCGCCGATGTGTCCAACGTCGACACGGTCATCGTCGACGGCACGGTCCGCAAGCGCGACGGCAAGCTGCTTGCCGACACCGCGCGGGCGCGGCGCCTGGTCGAGGAGTCCCGCGACCGGCTTGTTGCGGCGGTCGAGGACCGGAAGAAGAAGCAGGCGTGAGGAAGCCCGGGCGGAGGGCGCGGAGGAAAGGGCGGGCATGACCCACTTCGTCGTACGGCGGGAGGCGGACGCCACGTTCGCCGCCTTGCCCCAACTGCCGTACAGCAGCAGCGGATTCCGGCGACGGACGGTCGTCGACGAGGCGGACGGCGCCGTGCACAGCGGCTTCGGCGTCTGCGAGCTGGCGCCGGACGGAGCGATCGGCGCCCACGTGAACGCGTACGAGGAGTCCTTCCATGTGCTGTCGGGCACGGTCATCCTCGACGTACCCGAAGGCTCGTACCTGCTCGAGGAAGGCGACTACGGACTGCTGCCGACGGGCGTGCCGCACGCCTGGCGCGGCGCCGGGGACACCGCCGCACGCTGGGCGGACATGCTCGCGCCGGTGCCGCGGGCCCGCTACGGCTACGACACCCAGGCCGTGCCCGCGCTGCCGGCCCGCGAACCGGTCCGCATCGACGTACGTGACCCGCGCACCCGCTCCTTCGGCCACTTCGAGGCCGCTCAGATGGACCCCGGCAAGCAGTCCCAGGACCTCCTCGCCGTGTCGGCGAGCATGCGGACCGCGCTGCTCGTCTACAGCGGCATCACCGTGAAGATGATGGTGGACAGCGATCTGGGTGCGGTCGCCTCGACGATGTTCATGGTGCAGTACGCGCCTGATGGCGTCGCCGGCAGCCACGACCACCCCTTCGAGGAGACGTATCTGATCGTCGAGGGCACCGTGGACGCCACCTTCGACGGCGAACGCCACCGGCTCGGCGTGGGCGACGCGGCCTGGGCGGGCGCCGGTTGCGTGCACAGCTTCGCCAACGCCGGTACGGGGCCGGTGCGTTGGCTGGAGACACAGGCACCGCAGCCGCCGTCGCGGCATTCCTACCGGTTCACCAGGGACTGGGACTATCTGCGGGAGACGTTGGGAGAGAAGCGATGAGCAGCGTGGTCGTCATCGGCGGTACGTCCGGGATCGGCCGGGAGTTCGCCCGGCACCGCGCGGAGAGCGGCGACGAGGTCGTACTCACCGGGCGCGACGCCGGCCGGGCCGCCACCGTCGCCAAGGAGACCGGCGCGGCCCTCGGGCTCGCCCTCGACCTGTCTCGGCCGCACGAGATCGCCGCGGCACTGAGCGACGTCGGGCGCGTCGACCACCTGGTCCTCGTGGGGATTTCCCGGGACAACAACAGCGTCACCGAGTACGACATCGACGCGGCCGTCCATCTGGTCACGCTCAAGCTCGTCGGCTACACGGAGGTCGTGCACACGCTGCGGCCGAGGCTTCACGACGACAGTGCCATCGTGCTGTTCGGCGGGCAGGCCAAGGAGCGTCCCTACCCGGGCGCGACCACGGTGGCCACCGTCAACGCGGGCGTGACCGGCCTCGTGCACACCCTCGCCACAGAACTCGCCCCGATCCGCGTCAATGCCGTGCACCCGGGCGTCGTCGGCGACAGCCCCTACTGGTCGGGCAAGCCGCTCGACGCCCTGGTCGAGAGAACGCCGACGGGCCGATTGGCCACCATGGGGGACGTGGTGGACGCCGTGGACTTCCTCCTTGGCAACCGCTCGGTCAACGCGGTCAGCCTGAGCGTGGACGGCGGGTGGTTGGTGCGATGACGGCTCGGACCTTCGAACCCCGTTGCTCACCCGGCCTTCGCAGCCTTCAGTCCTCTTCCTCCGCGCGTTCCTCCGCACGCCGCGGACAGCCCTCCACGACCTTCTTGTCGAGTGCGGCCCGCACCAACGCGGCTGCCAGCACAGCCGGTTCGGTGTGACCGGCGAGCTTCACCAGATGGTCGGGATCCTTGGGCAGCCCGAGCCGTTCCGCGCCCTGAAGAGTCTTCGCGTCGAGATAGGGCGCGGCCTCGGGCCAGACCCGCTGCACCTCGCGCAGGAAGATGTCCACGCCGGCCGGACCGAGACCCGGTATCTCCCGCAGCAGAGAACGCAGTTCGTCGAGACCGCCGTCCGCCTCGTCGCGCATCCGCCGCAGATCGCCGCCCCAACGCTCCAGCAGCAGCTCGGCACCCTCGCCGAGCATCGTCGCCGTGCGCTCGTCGTAGCGCCGATAGCCGCCCTCGCCCAGCGCGTCGACCCGCTCCTGCCAGCTCGCGTCGGCCATCCGGCGCGGATCGCGCATCCCCGCCTCGTACAGGGCGCGGGTGGTCGCGACGGCGACGGAACCGCGGATCCGCGCGCTGAGGAGACAGGCCATGACCAGGGTGCGGTACAGCGGCTGCGGCGTGTTCCGCAGCTTGATGCCCGCCTCCTCGGCGAACGTACGGCCGTGTTCGGCGATCAGCGTCTCGATGACCCGGCTGTCCCGGGCGGCGCGGTTGTCTCGGCCGGCCATGGCTACGGCCTGAGCGGGTCGTGGCCCAGCGTCATCAGCCGGTGACGGCGCTCGGTCTGCTGGGCCGTGGGCTCCTGCGCGGGGTCCGTCTGGGCCTCGACCGTGTCCACGACCTCGTACATCACGCTGATGTCGTCCTCGGTGAGGTCCGTGCGACGCTTCTGGAGGATGGCCAGGACATGCTGACCGGTGGGCGAACCCGCGTGCTCCGGCAGCGGTTCGGTCTCCTCGTCGGCGTCACTGACCTTCAGCCAGGCGGCCAGTTCCTGCGAGGTCATGTTCACCACGCGATGGAACTCGTCCCACAGCGCCTCGAGTTCGAGGGCGTCGGCCATGACGTACTCCCTCCGTTCCGGCGCCTTGCGGTCGTCAGTCGCGTGGCCAGTTCTCGGCCTGGAACATCCAGCGGTGCTTCTCGAGGTCGGCCGTGAGCGAGATCAGCAGATCCTGGGTGACGCGATCGGCCTCGTCCGTCGCCCGGATCCGTTCCCGCAGCTGCCCGATGGTCGTGTCCAAGGACTCGATGAGCAGGCCGACGACCTCGGTGTCCTGCACCCAGCCTTCCTTCGGGCTCTGGTGGGCGCAGGTCGCGGCGATGGTCTCGGGCCGGCCGTCCGGCGGGATGCCGAGTGCCGCGGCGCGCTCGGCCACGGTGTCGGCGTACGAACGTGCCGTGGCGACGACCTCGTCGAGCTGGAAGTGAATCGTGCGGAACCGTGGGCCCACGATGTTCCAGTGGACCTGTTTGCCGATGAGTGACAGTCCCAGCAGGTCCACCAGGGTGCCCTGCAGGGCGTCCCCGACCACCTGACGTGCGGCGTCGGGAAGGGTGCTCTTCACCACAGTCATGATGCGTTTCTCCTTGTGGCTTCGCGGCTTGTGACTTCGGGGCTCGTGGTCTGACGTCGGACAAGGCGAAGCAGCGCCGCGCGTTCCTCCTCGCGCGTTCCGCCCCACACACCCGAGGTCTGTCCGGTGTCGAGCGCCCAGGCCAGGCACTGGTAGGACACCGGGCAGCGGGCACAGATCCGCTTGGCGGCCGCGATGTCCTGCAGGGCCGGGCCGGTCGTGCCCACGGGGAAGAACAGTTCCGGGTCCTCATCCGCGCAGGCCGCTCTGCGAAACCACTCCATGCGGGCGCGAGTGCCCAGGGCGGATCAGCGGAAACACCCGCGATTCGGATCCCGGGCACGCGGTCCGCTCAGTCCCCGAGTACGCGGTCCACGAAGCCGGTCACGTCCGCGAGGACCACGGCCCTGTCCGTCTCGTTGAACACCTCGTGCTGCGCGCCCGGGTAGACGCGCTCGGTCCAGTCGGCTCCGCGCAGTTCCTCGACGCCCGCGCGGCTGGCGGGCAGCGGCACGATCCGGTCGTCGTCGCCGTGCAGCCACAGCAGCGGGAGGGCGCCCACGCTGCCGCTCTTGGAGATGGTCTCCAGCGTACGGACGAACGCCTCCAGAGTCGGGCGCTTGAACGGGCCGTGCCAGACGAGGGGATCCGCCGCGTACGCCTCGCCGACCGATGGGTCGCGCGAGAGCGTCGCCGGGTCGATGGGGACGTCGGGAATCGGGTCGTGCGCCAGCAACTGCCGGGGAACGCGCCAGTCACCGATCACCGGCCCGGACAGCACGAGGGCGGCAAGACCGTCCCCGTACCGCTGTGCGTACCGCGCCGCGATCAGCCCGCCCATGGAGTGGCCGATCAGCACGACGGGAACGCCGGAGTGCGCGGCGCGGGCCAGCCGGTCCACCGCGTGGACGTCGGTCACCACGTCCTCGAAGTCCTCAATCAGCACCGGCTCGCCCGCCGACTTCCCGTGCCCCATGTGATCGGGCCCGAACACCGCGGCGCCATGCCCGTTCAGTACGTCCGCCACGTACTCGTACCGGCCGATGTGCTCCCCGTAGCCATGGACCAGGAGCGCGACGTACCGCGGGCGCTCCCTTGGCCACTCGCGTGCGGTGATGCCGCCCCTTGTGCCGGTGAGGGTGTGCTCGTGGGAGTCGGCCATGGCTCCTCCATCGACGTCGGCGAAGGTTCCGGAGGATCTTCCCAGGGAGCGGGGCGGCGGTCCACAGTGCGGGACCGGTGCTCTGTCTCTATGGGCAAGGGGCCAACTGGCGAGACGGTCCTGACACGGTGAGATGGCTGCGCATAGCATCGGTTCCCGCATGAACACGATGACGCTCTGGCACATCTCCGTCTGGGAGTTCGCCGCACTCGCCGCCGCGGCCATGCTCGTCGGCTTCTCGAAGACCGCCGTGAGCGGGGCCAACACGGTCAGTCTCGCGATCTTCGCCGCCGTCCTGCCCGCCCGCGCCTCGACCGGCGTGCTGCTGCCCGTGCTCATCGTCGGGGACGTACTCGCCGTGCTCACCTATCGCAGGCACGCGCACTGGCCCACGCTGTGGCGGCTCTTCCCGGCGGTGGCGGGAGGTGTGGTCGTCGGCACGGTGTTCCTGATGTGGGCGGACGACCAGATCGTACGGATGTCGATCGGCGCGATTCTGCTGCTGATGGCCGGGGTCACGGTGTGGCGCCGCCGGAAGGCCACGGCGGAGGAGGAGCCGGAGGAGGTGACCTCGCGAACAGGCCGGATCAAGGCGCGTTCGTACGGTGTGCTCGGCGGCTTCACCACGATGGTCGCCAATGCGGGAGGCCCGGTGATGTCGATGTATCTCCTCTCCGCGGGCTTCCGCAAGCTCGGCTTCCTGGGGACCTCGGCCTTCTTCTTCCTGATCGTCAACGTGTCCAAGGTGCCCTTCAGCGTGGGCCTCGGCCTGATCGACGGCCGCTCACTGCTGCTGGACGCCGCCCTCGCCGCCTTCGTCGTCCCGGGTGCTGTGATCGGCAAGCTCGCCGTGGACCGCATCAACCAGCGGCTCTTCGAGCAGCTGGTGATCGCGGCGACGGTGGTGGGCGGGGCGCAGCTGCTGCTTCGCTGAGCCGGCGCTTTGTCGATGCCTGTGGCGTCGATTCCTCGTTGATTCCTGTGGCCCGTACGCTCGACGCCATGTCCTCGCATGCCCATGCCCATGCCCGTGCCCATGTCCTGGTCCTGGGCGGCACGGCTGAGGCCCGCGAACTCGCCGAGTCCCTCGCCGCCCGGCCCGGCGTGCGCGTGACCACCTCGCTCGCGGGCCGGGTGTCGCGGCCGGGGGCGCTCGACGGGGACGTACGCATCGGGGGATTCGGCGGGGCGGAAGGGCTCGCCCGGTGGCTGCGCACGGAGCGCGTGGACGCACTCGTCGACGCCACGCATCCCTTCGCCTCGGGCATCACGGCGAACGCGGTGCAGGCCGCGAGGGCCGTGGGCGTCCCGGCGGTAGTCCTGCGCCGCCCCGGCTGGCAGGCAGGGCCCGGCGACCGCTGGCACTCGACGGCCTCCCTCGCCGAAGCCGCCGACCTGCTCCCGTCGCTGGGCCGCCGCGTCTTCCTGACGACGGGCCGACTGGACCTGGCGGCCTTTGCCCCGCTCTGTGAACTCCACTTCCTCGTACGCTCGGTGGACCCTCCCGAGCCGCCGCTGCCACGCCGCACGGAAGTCCTGCTGGCCCGCGGCCCGTTCACGGTGGAGGCCGAGACGGCCCTCCTGCGCGAGCACGCCATCGACGTCCTGGTGACGAAGGACAGCGGCGGCACCTCGACGTCAGCGAAGCTGACGGCTGCCCGCGCCCTCGGCGTACCGGTCGTGGTGGTACGCCGCCCTCCGCTGCCGGAGGGGGTGGCGCCTGTGGCCGATGTCGCCGAGGTGCTGGCTTGGCTGGACGGCGGCCTTTCGGGGACGGGGTCCTGAGCGGGGGCCGACGCGGGGCTGAATCAATTTGCGGCTCCGCCGCGCGGGCGCGACCAGCCACGACGCACCCGCAGCTTCGAACCGCCTTGCCCGCGGAGCGCTTACCCCCGTGGCCGCCTGCGCAGCAAGTACGTATCCATGATCCAGCCCTTCCGCTCACGAGCCTCCGCGCGGAGCTCGGCGATACGGGCTGCCGTGTCCGCGAGCGGGCCCGAGGCGAGGATCTCGTCCGGGGTGCCTATGTAGGCGCCCCAGTAGATGTCGATGTCCTGGTCGGCGTACCGCTGGAAGGCCTGGTGGGCGTCGAGCATGACGACGACGTCGTCGACGCCCTCGGGGAAGCCTTCGGCCAGGCGTCGGCCCGTCGTGATCTGAACCGGTCCGGCGACCCGATTGAGGCCCGTGCGATGGCGGGCGACAAGGGCGGAGACGCTGCTGATGCCGGGTACGACGTCGTAGTCGAAGGCCACCGCGCCCCGCTCGAGGATCTCCTCCAGGATCCCGAGCGTGCTGTCGTACAACGCGGGATCGCCCCACACGAGGAACGCCCCGCTCTCCTCCTCGCCCAACTCCTCGCCGATCAACCGCTCGTAGATGTCGGCGCGGGCCCGGCGCCAGTCCCCGACAGCGGGGGAGTAGCCCGCACCACCGGCGGCCCGGTCCCGCTCCGGATCGCGGGCCTCCACCAGCCGGTACGTCCCCTCCGGTATGTGCGCGTCGAGCATGTCACGGCGCAGCTGAACGAGGTCCGACTTCACCTCGCCCTTGTCCAGGATGAAGAACACGTCCGTGCTCCGCAGGGCCTTGACCGCCTGAAGGGTCAGCTGGTCGGGGTCGCCCGCCCCAATGCCGATGACATGAATCTTTCGCACACCCCGAGTCTGCCCCACGCCACTGACATTCGGATCACCGCACCTGATCAGAACAGTCGGCAGGCCCTCAACCCCACGCCCTACGCCTTGCTCCCACGCAGCCGAGGAGCCCACGCCTCCGCGTCCACCGCGGCCTCGTCCCGCTCCACGACCCCGGCCAACTCCCGTGCCCAGGTAATAAGTTCCGGCAACTCCATCCCGTACGGCCGCTCCTGCCCGGCCTCCGCCCCCCACTCCTCGACCGCCCCGGCACCCCGCCGCAACAGCCGCGCCCCACCCGTGAGATTCCCGCGAGCCGCATGAGTGAGCCCCACCGCGAGCTGGGCCAGCCCACGCCACAGGGCCCGTTCCTCCTCCGGCCCCGACTTCCAGGCGTCCTCGAAGACCTCGTGCGCATGGAACGGCTTCCCCGCCTCCAACAGCGCCTGCGCCTCGTCAACGGTCTCCTCAGGCGTGCGTACGACCCCTTCAGGCTGCCGCTCCACCCCGTCGGCCCCGTACGGCAACGGCCGCCCGAGCCCGTCCCGCGGCCGAGCGCTGCGCGCCCGCCCCTCGGCGTCCCGGTCCCGCCCGGCGTCAGAAGTACTACCCATACTCCGATTGTCCCCGCCCTACGCCCCCTTCGGAGCACGCCGCGGCGTGCGGTAAAGTGCTCTTCGCGCGATCACGCGGTTCACCGCGACGGTCGCATCGGGACGTGGCGCAGCTTGGTAGCGCACTTGACTGGGGGTCAAGGGGTCGCAGGTTCAAATCCTGTCGTCCCGACAGTGTGAAGGGTCTTCGCAGGTGAACACCTGCGGGGGCCCTTTTCGTGTGGGTCGTTTCCGGTCTTCGGGGTTGAGCACGCCGCTCATCGGCGCCTTTACTCGGAGGCCGGCGAGGATGCCGCTGCTGGACCTGGACAAGATCACTGCGGGGCTGTCGACGACCTGGTCGGGGTTCCTGCGGGACTGGGACCGCGCGCTGCGGTCGGGGAACTATCCGGAGACCACCCGGTACAACTATCTGCTGGCGGCCGCCCAGTTGGGCCGCTATCTGGGGGAGTAGTCGCCGGATCCGGACGCCGACGCGGCGGCCGAGGATCCGGTCGAGGTCACGAGGGCGCACGTGGAGGCGTTCCAGGCGTGGATGACCGAGACGCGGTCGGCATCGACCGCGCTCAACAAGCACAAGGGGCTGCAGCGGTTCTTCAAGTGGCTGCTGCTCGACGAGGGCGAGATCGACCGGTCGCCGATGGAACGCGTCCGGCAGCCGAAGATGCCGCAGAAGCTGGTCCCGGTCATCCGGGACGACGAGACCACGAAGGTCCTCGGCACCTGTCGGGGCAAGCAGTTCGTCCAGCTGCGGGACGAGGCGATCATCCGCCTGTACTGCAACACCGGGGCGCGGCTGTCCGAGGTCGGCAATCTCCTGCTCGACGACATCGACCTGACCACCGAGTCCGTCCACTACCACGGCAAGGGCAGCAAGGACCGGCGGGTGCGGTTCGGGCCGAGGACCGCGCGGGCCGTCAGCCGCTATCTGCGGGCCCGCGCCAAGCACAAGGCGGCCGACCTGCCGGAGCTGTGGCTGGCCGAGCGGGGGATCCGGCCGCTGGCCCCCAACGGCATCAAGATCATGCTCAAGCGGCGGGGCCTCGCGGCCGGCCTGGTCAAGCTGCACGCCCACCGGTGGCGGCACACCTTCGCCCACGAGTGGAAGCGCGCCGGCGCCGACACCGGCGACCTGATGCTGCTGCTCGGCTGGACCTCGCAGGAGATACCGCGCCGCTACGGGGCCAGCGCCGCCGCCGAACGCGCCCAGGAGACCCACCAGCGGATCGGAGTCGGCGATCATGTCTGAGCCCCGAGTGATGCCGGTGCGGCGGGGCGCGGTGCGTGAGCAGCGGCTGGCCTTCCGCGCTGTCACTGTGATCGCGGGGATGGTGGTGGGCCTGGCCTTCCTCTTCGGTTTCGGCAACGTGTGGATGCTGGCCCTGCGGCTGGGCGTATCCGCCTGGGTGGCCCCGCTCGTTGCGCCCGCCGTGGACCTGTCGGTCCTGGCGCTGCTGCTGGCGATCCGCTACCTCGCCCTCTATGGCGCCCCCGCCGCGGCCTTGCGCCCGGCCCGCAGGCTGCTGCTCCTGTCCAGCCTGCTGACGCTTGCCCTGAACGTCACCGAACCGCTGCTCGTGGGCGCGTACGGGCGGGCGGCCTTCGACGCGGTCGGCCCGCTCCTGCTGATCGGCTGGGCAGGGGTCGGCCCCGGCCTGCTGCAGGCCATCAGAGGTATCCGCGCTGTCGCCACCGATGCGCCGAGAGCACCATCGGGCGGGCCTGGCCCCACCGGCGGGCGGCTGCGCAGCGTCCAACCAGTCGAACTCGGCATCTGGGGAGACGGCGGCGGCGGTGATCTTCTCGAGCGAGCTCGGGCGGAAGATGCCCGGCACTGGCAGACCCACCGGCGGCCGATCTCTGCGGAGACACTTCGCAAGCGTCTGCATATCGGCGCGGCGCGTTCCCGTGCACTGGTCGCCGTTCTGCGTGCAGGAAGCGTGCCGGAGGTCGAGAGCGGGATCCGGGCTGTAGCGCGCTAGGAGTATGGCCGGTCGCGTGGTGACCGGAGACGGTGCACGGTGCACCGTGCGAGTGTTCCGGGCCATCCCGCCTCTGAGGCATACGAGGGAACGGGCGTCACGTCGAACTGGACGGTTCCTGCGAGGTTCTTAGTAGCTGCTTAGCAATTCTTTAGTAGGTCCTGACCTGCCAATTTGCCGACAGCAATTAGCGGTTGATCCAGCACCTAACGCCTCGGACGACCGCTACTGAAGGGCGAAGAGGAACACAACGACGCGCACCGTAGGATGCGGGCTCGCCTCGTGCGTGTCCAAGCTCAGCGAGGCGCTGCCGGGAGCAGGAACGCCGTTGGCCGACTGAACCCGCAGGGCTTAACTCCTGCCTATTGAGGACATGGCCACGCCAATGGTCGCCCAGCGTGCCGTTGCAGAGTCCCTCAGCAGTTGCCGCGCATGCGCGAGTCATCGAGTGCACACAGACGTTGCGCTGGTCATCATGCGATCCTGCACAGGTTCGAGCCCCCGGGGTGGCACCGACAGCATCTGTAGGGTCTCGTACCCGCGGTGAGCTGGTGCTTTCCGCGACGGTGACGGTGCCGAAGGTGTCCCGGCGGCGCCGTCGTGGGAGTGGTTCCCGGTGAGCGCCCGGGGCGAAACACCGCGCGACGAGTCTGTAGACCTTCGTGACGCTCCTTCGAATGCCGGTGCCGGTGTCGGGTTTGAGGTGTGGGTGCGGCGTGGCTGTGCGCTGGTGGTGGCGTCGGTGGCCGCGTATGCCTCCTATGTACATCAGCGGGCGTTTGCCCTGCAGGGTGGGGCGGATGCGGTGAGCGCCACGTTGTGGCCGTTGTCGGTGGATGGTCTCTTGTTGCTGGCGACGGTAGGGGCTGCTCAACTCGGCCCGCAGCGTGGGGCGTCGGGGGCGGGCTGTGGTGTGGCTGGCTTTCCTCCTTGGTATCGCGGTCTCTTTGGCGGCGAATGTGGCGGCTGCGCCTGCGTTGGAGTGGAAGCCGGTGTTGGTGGCGGGCTGGCCTCCGGTGGCCCTGCTGCTCTCGGTGGAACTGCTCGCGCACCGCGGCGGTCGAGAGGACGCCGAGAGTGCGGGTGGTCCGGCGACGGCTGCTGCCGAGACTCGGCACGGCGGTGGGCCGACGAGTGACCGAGACGAGACGGAGGACGCCCGGCGAGAGGAAGCCGTAGCGGACCGAGACGAGACAGCGGTGGGTCGGCGAGAGGCGAGCGAGAGCAGTCGAGAGTCGGAAAGGACACAGGCTCTGCCGTCGAGGGGGGATCGGTCTCGGCCGAGCGAGGTGACGGCGGAGGAGGTGATGTGGAATCACTTCGAGCGGCAGTTGGCTGCCGGGCGTGTGCCCAGCGGCGCGGAGCTGGATCGGGTGGCGGGCACGAACAACTACGGACGCGCCGTGCTGGCTCGCTGGCGCCGTGCAGGCCGGATCCCGGGCACAGCGGACCAGGCTCGTCCGAACGGAAGCCGCGATCACTCATGAGCACGGTCCGGATTCCCTGGTGCGGCTGGGCAGGTTGTGCTGGTCCGGCAGGGTGATGTGGAGGAGATGTCGCTAGCCATAGCGTTACGAAGCCTTGTTCGGGCGGGATCCGCCGTCGTCGGCCGGGCGGCGGCGAGTTCCTTCGCCCTTGTACATACCTCGTTGACCGCGGCGGTCTCGTACGGGCGGGCCGAGTTGAGCAGGGTGTTGAGCCGGGACGCGACGAGGGTGGAGTCGATACAGGCGGTGTCGTCGAGCGACTGGCGGGCCGCGGCGGCTCCCTGCTCGGCTTCGCCCTCGTCGAACAGCGCGGCGGCCAGGCCGACGCGGTCCATGACGCGGACGCGGTCGAAGCCGGGCTTCCTGAGCTTGAGGGCGCCCTCGAAGTGGATGCTCGCGGGTCGTTGGCCCCGGTTGAGTCCGGTGAGGTCGCGGGCGGAGACCGCGCGGGCCCCGGCGTGCTCGGCCGCGTCGAGGTACCGACTCGGGGACGTCGTCGCCGAGCCCGTCCGCCAGGAGCTCGTCGGCGCCGCCGAGAGGCGCGTCACCCGGCCGGTCTGTGAGGCGACCAGCGCCTTCGTCGCGGGCAGCGTGGCGTACATGGCGGCGACGCCGAGCAGGCTGATGGCATCCTGCGGGTTCCCGAGGTAGATCATGTCGTCCGGACGGTTGCGGCTGCATGCCTGGTACTACACGGTCGAAACCGTCGAAGTCCTCACTGCCGCGCCCGGCCGCCGCACCTTCAAGCCCCTGTGACCCGACCGGTCCACGGCCCCGCACACCCGTATGAGGCGGGCTCCTTCCAGGCGGTCTCGCTCTGTCCGCTAGCGCGGGTGCCTCTGCCGCTTTGCTGTCTCGGACCGTCCGCGGGGGGCTCGACGGGCGGTGCGGTGAGGCGGGTCTGGCGGAGAGCCGGGAACAGTCATCGAAGGGGTGTGCTTTCCCGCAGGACGACGTTCGTAGCGACCGGTACGATCCGCGAGGCGTCGTCGTCGGAGAGCGCGAGTTCCATTGCGCGGAGCCCGACCTGCTGCAGAGGAACGGTCACGGAGGTCAGCTCCGGGACGACGTCCACCGCTGGGCCGATGTCGTCGAAGCCGGCGACGGCGATGTCCTGGCCAGGGACAAGCCCGGCGTCGCGGAATGCGGTCATCACACCGATCGCCATGACGTCGCTGACCGCGAAGACGAGTTCCGTGCCGTTCAGTCCCCGCTGGACGAGCTCCTCAGCCGCCGCACAACCCCCTCGGCGGCTGAACTCGGCTTCGACCACCAACCGTGCGTCGATGTTGATGCCGAACTCGTGCAGGCCCTCCACGAAGCCGTTGTACCGGTCACGGGACGTCCTGAGTCCGGTTCCTGCGCGGACCACCGCGAACCGCCGGTAGCCGAGGCCTACCAGCGCGCGGGCAAGCTGCCGCGCTCCACCGTAGTTGTCGATGCTGACGGTGTGGAACGGCAGGTCGTGCTGGCTTATCAGGACCACACTGCCGCCCGCTTCCCGGTAGGCGTCAAGCTCCTCGACGAGGGTGTCGCGGGTGCCGGTGCCGTCGATGCGACTGCCGGTCATGATGATGACGCGGGGGCGCATGCCGCGCAGCGTCTTGACGATCTGGAGTTCCCGCTCCGGGGAACGGTCCGCGACCGCCATGGTCACGATGAGTCCGGCAGCCTCCGCTGCCTGCGTCACCCCTCCCGCGATGGAGGAGAAGTACGGGTCGTCGACACCGCTGACGACCAGCGCGGCGATGTTCGTCGAACCCCGCGCGATCGCCTGGGCGGACAGGTGCGGCGCGTAGTCCAGTTCCGCGGCCGCGGCGAGCACACGGTCGACGTTCTCCTGCCGGACGTTGCGGATGCTGCCGTTGAGCACCCGCGACGCCGTCGCCTGTGAGACGCCCGCCGTCCGCGCCACATCACGCAGGGTCGCCTGGTGCTCCCCGGATACGGCCTCCCCGCGACGCCGTACAGGCGCTGCCGATCCATCTTCCATGCCGCACATTGTGCACCGAGCCGCGCAGCCCAGAAGGTGCGGAGTGAATGCCGAGGTCACTCCGTGGGTCGGCCGTTCACTGGTGTCGTGTGCGCTTTCCGCTGCCTTTGGCCGGTTCCCCCCCCCGCGGCCGCGATACGCGTCGGGCCTCGACTACGCGCATGTCTGGCGGGGCCCCGACCGGGCCAACTCGACCACCTTCCAGCCGGGCGACCGCATCCGGAGTCGGGCACCGGCACTTCCGCACCCCCGTCGGCGGCCTGGCCAGGGTTGTCCTCGGGTAACGTCGACGGCGGCTCGTTTTCGTGGTGCGGGAGGGACGGCACGATGCCCCATTCAGCGAGGGCGACCGTCACCCTGCGTGACGTTGCTGCGACCGCCGGCGTCTCGG
The DNA here is from genome assembly GCF_054783935.1 of Streptomyces pseudoechinosporeus. NCBI lineage: Bacteria > Bacillati > Actinomycetota > Actinomycetes > Kitasatosporales > Streptomycetaceae > Streptomyces > Streptomyces pseudoechinosporeus. The sequence continues at coordinate 132,500 of NZ_BAAGPS010000010.1, read as the reverse complement.
TCGCGACAGCGTCACGAGTTCTGGGCGGCAGTTCCCGGACGGTCGCGGAGCACTACCGGCAGCGGGTCCTCTCCGCCGCGGCTGCGTTGCGCTACACCGCGGACGCCTCGGCCCGGGCGATGCGGCGCGCCAACGACTCGATCGCGGTCGTCGGCGACGACCTCACGACCCCGTCGATGGGAATGGTCGCCGCGGCGATGGAACGGCGGGCGCGCGACGCCGGGGCGTTCGTGACCGTCTCGTCGACCCACGGCACGGCCGAGCGCCAGCTCGAAACCGTCCGGTTGCAACGTGCTCTGCGGCCGCGTGCGCTCATTCTGACCTCGAGCCGCCTCGACACGAACGCTCTCGGCGGGCGCCTGCTCGACGAGTTGCTCGGCTACGAACGCGAGGGCGGCCGGGTGGTGATCGTCGGTGACACCGACATGCCGTTCGACTCCATCAGCTTCGACAATCACGGCCCCGCGAAGGAACTGGGCACTTATGTCGCCGGGGCGGGACACCGGCACGTGACGATCCTCGCCGGCGTGCGCGGGCGGGGGAACGTCTCCGCCCGCACCGCGGGCTTCGTGGCCGGGCTTCGCGACGGCGGCGTCGAGGAGCGGCACATCCGGATCCGGCATGGTGCGGTGAGCCGCCAAGGGGGGTTCGACGTGGCGCGGCGGCTGGTCTCCGAAGGGCTGGAGCCGCCCCACGCGGTCCTCGCCGCCAACGACACCATCGCCATCGGTGCGATGTCAGCCTTCCGGGCTGCCGGGGTGACGGTGCCGACGGACGTCTCGGTGACCGGGTTCGACGACATCGAGCTCGCGATCGACGTGACACCGCGGCTGACGACCGTGTCGTTGCCGCTGGCGGAGGCAGGTGCCGAGGCGGTCCGCCTCGCGCTCGCGGATTGTGCGGAAGCAGAGCATTTCATGATGTGCGGGCAGGTCGTGGTGCGCGACAGCACAGCGATCCGCGTCCACTGAACGAAGCCTGAGCCGACCGCGCCGCCGGGGCACTCCGACCGCCGCACACAGAGTCTTCGGGTCACCAGAACCTGACACGCGAAAGACTCATTTTCACGTGCTGACCGACGTTTGACGCCTTCGAGCACGGGCGAACACTGCACGGAATGCGATTTCCCACCGGGAGTAGACACCTTCGCTTCCGTGAGTGGCGCCTTCCAAGCCGCCCCTGCACCGGGGGCAGCAGTGGCCAGTGCCTGCGCCGCACCGCACCGATGAAGCCGATCATCTGGTGGGCGCCGGTCCTGTCCGACATCCAGCCCTCACCTTCATGGGCGGAGATCCGCCTGCACTGCTGGGTCCCGCGGGGAGACGGGTGCTTGAGCAGCCAGTGCGGAGCGCCGTCCGAAGCGGCCGGGCTGCCGCACGGCTCGCTGTCGAGTGGCGTCGCCGGTTTCCGGCAGGGCCTCCACGACGCCGAGGCGTTCATCTGCTCGAAACCTTGACGCGCTCGATCTCCGCTGGGCACACTGCGCGGAATACGTTTTCCCGGTGCCGCCCGAGGGGCGGGCGCGAGGCTTCTCGACGGCCGGTTTCACATCCGGAGGCACTGTGACACTCGAAGCACGACTCCTGGAGCCGCCGCCGATCTCAGCCCTCGACGGGGCATGCCCGGCCGGACCGGTGCCCATGTCGTCGGGCACCCGTTGGTGCGTCCACCGCACGGTCCCGAAGTCCCCGCGCCCCGCGTCGTTACGTGACGTCTCGGCTGGAGGCGTCACGACAGGAGCCGGTACCTCACCACCGCAGACGACAAGAAGAGGACAATGACCGTCAACCGAAGACTTGTGTCACGAGCGACAGCCGCCGCACTGTGCGCGCTGGCAATCGTGCTCGCGTCGATCGTGCTCATCCCCGCGCAGCAGGCCTTTGCCGCAGGCGCCACGTACTACGTGAGCGCGACCGGCAACGACAGCAACGCCGGCACCAGCAGCAGCGCGCCTTGGCGCTCGCTGAGCAAGGTGAACGCGAAGACATTCCAGCCCGGCGACACCATCCGCTTCGAGGCCGGTGACAGCTGGACCGGGCAGCTGTGGCCGAAGGGGTCGGGCTCCGACGGCGCCCCGATCACCATCGACAGCTACGGGGCGGGCGCCAAGCCGAAGATCGCCGGACAGGGCACCGTCGGCGACGCGGTGCGGTTGAACAACCAGGAGTACTGGGAGATCCGCAACCTCGACGTGTCCAACGCGGTACCGACGGGGACGACAGACGGTTCGAAACTCGGCGACTTCCGCGGCATCGGCGTGCACGGTGACAACGGCCAGACCCTGCACCACTTCGTGATCGACTCGGTCGACGTGCACGACGTCACCGGCGAGGTCAAGTGGGTCGGCGGCAGCACCACCGACAACAAGCCGGGCATCAGCTTCGCGCAGGGCTGGGACCGCTCGAAGAACACCGGCGGCATCGCCTTCCTCACCGGCGTCCAGGACATCACCGCCCCCGGCGCCCCCACGATGCTCGACGGCATCACCGTGCAGAACTCCACCATCAAGAACACCTCGTTCAACGGGATCGTCACGAAGCAGTACGCCGGTGACGCGCCCGGTGCCGTCTACACCGGCTGGGGCAAGCGCGCCACGGCCAGCGACACCAACTGGAAGCCGTACACCAACGTCACGTTCCGCGGCAACTACATCACGCAGGCGAACACCCCCTTCGGCTGCAACGGCATCTACATCACCGGCGTCCGAGGCGCACTCGTCGAAGGCAACGTGATCGACCGGGTCGGCGTCTCCGGCGTCGAGACCAACATGGCCGACAGCGTCACCGTCCAGCACAACGAGATCATGGGCACCCGCCTCTCGTCGGGCGGTGCCGACCAGAACGCCCTGGACCCCGACATCGGCACCACCAACCAGCTGTTCCAGTACAACTACCTCCACGACAACGGCGACGGCATCCTGCTGTGCGCGTGCAACTCCGCGGTCAAGTTCGGCAGCGTGGTGATCCGCTACAACGTCATCACCGGCAGCAAACGGTGGAACATCCACATGTCACAGCAGACCGGCTCGGTGGCGCACGTCTACAACAACACCTTCGCCAACACCGATTCGCCGACCATGGTGAGCGGCGGTGTCGGCGGCAAGGTGACATTCACCAACAACCTGTTCGTCTCCGGACAGTCCGCACCCGAGTTCAGGCAACAGTCGACCATCATCTACAACAACAACGGGTACTCGTCCAACCTGACAACTCGGCCCTCGTCCGACGCGAACGCCGTGGTCGGCGCTCCGCAGTTCGTGAACGCCGCCGTTACGGGGCCTTACGGTGACGAGAACGGAACGAGACTCGGCACCGCGGCGAACTTCGCGCTCCAGTCCGGATCGCCGTTCGTCGACGCCGGCGCCACCGTCACCGGCAACGGCGGCCTCGACTACGCCGGGGCTACTGTGCCGATCGGGAACGGTCCGGAGATCGGTGCCTTCGAACGCGGCGCGCCCGACATCGCGTTCACGGACACGTTCGACGGCCTGGCGACCGGCGCGCTCGCCAACGGGACCAACGGATGGCGAGTCATCTCGACCAACAACCAGATCGACGTGGTGGCGACGCCGTCCGCCACCGACAGGAGTGTCCGGCTGACCCGCACCATCGAAGGTGGCGGCACCGACGGGACCAACCTCGCCCGGCTCTTCAGCACCCCGCTGCAGGGCGTGGTGACCGTCGACACGCAGGTGATGCGCAACGACACGCAGGCCGGCTGGTTCGGGCTGCCCTACGTGTACAACGCCAGCGGTGCCCCAGCCGTCAGCGTCGCGTTCGCGCGCGGCGAGATCCACGCGTACGAGGGAACCACGGACCGTGTGATCGGTACGTACACGAGTGGCAAGTGGTACCGGGTCACGCTCACCGTGGACACCGTGAACCAGCGCTTCGACCTGGACATCGACGGCCGGCGCGTGGTGAACGACGCGGCGTTCCGCACGTCGATGCCGGGGATCGCGAAGGTCGCGTGGTACTCGAACGGGGGCGAGCGCGGGGCGGTGCACGTGGACGACGTCCGGATCTCGCGCGGTACCGGATTCGGCCAGTGACAGCCAGGTCCAGCCGGCGGCGCGGCATTCGGGTAAGTGCACCCGATCCGGCAAGCGCTTCCACCGCCAATGGTGCCCAGCTCAAGCTGACGTCCTGAAAAGAGAAATCAGCTCTGCCAGGCCGATATCGGCCTGGCAGAGCTGATTGCCGTACTGATCAACGTGGTTAAATCTGCTTCAGCCTGGCGCTTACCACCGGTACATAGAATGTGGTGATACCCGCCTTGTTGGGATGTGTTCCCGATCCCTCTGTGCCAGGGAAACCGTTGACCAGGTCGTCGAATGTGTATTTCGCACGCTGGGCGTCATCGCGCGTGTCGAACGTGGTGTCCCCGAAGATGTCGGCAATGGCGATGTCCCACTTGTGACAGGCCTGCAAGGTCACCTCGCGCAGTGCCACCTGAGTGTCCCAGTCCCGCGAACCGAGTTTGTGGGCGGCGACGTACACGATGCGGGCGGTCGGCCATTTCCGCTTCATGGTGTGCAGCGTCTTCTCCAGCGCTTCCGCGTAGGTGCCGATCGTGTACGCGCGGTCCCTGAAGATGGACTGGGCGTCGTTGGTGCCTCCGTCGAAGATGACGAAGTCCGGCGCGATGTCGGTCGCATCCTCGACCTGCACAAGTATCTGCCCACCGGAAGCATATGGGTCGGCGCCGATGGTCGCGCCGTTCCGGGCGAACTTGGTGAGGGTCATGCCCTCGTGCTCCGCAACGACGTCCATAAAACTATGCGGATACACATGTCCGTACACAATGCTGTCGCCGAAGGCGTAGACGCTCTTGCCCGCCAACCCAACGTTCACATCATCTCCTTGCAGCTTCGCTATTTCAGGTTTGATTTTAGGCAGAACATTGACCCGTTGGGTGATCGGCGCGTAAATTAAGGAAACAGAAAGCGCTTACTGTCGTGAACTGGAGTGTTGACACGCACATGAGCACAACCAACACTGGATTGCCCGGGGGCGTCGCCGTTTCACATCTGTCGGTATACGACTGGCCTGCCGCCGACGGGGCGTGCGGCGGTACGCCTCATATGCATTTGGCGTGTTCAGAGGCTTACGTCGTCACCGGCGGACGCGGGGCCGTGCAGACGCTGACCGCATCCGGGTACGAGGTCACTCCGCTCCAGGCCGGTACGGTCGCCTGGTTCACGCCCGGCACCATCCACCGGCTGGTCAACGAGGGCGATCTGCGGATCACCGTCCTGATGCAGAACAGCGGGCTGCCGGAGGCGGGGGACGCGGTCCTCACACTGCCCCCGCAGTACCTGACCGATCCGGAGACGTACGCCCGTGCCACCGCCATCCCGGCTGACGCGCCCGAGGAGGAGCAGGAGCGCGTTGCCCGGGCCCGGCGGGACCTCGCCCTGGAGGGTTACCGGGCACTGCGGGAGGCCGAGGGGCCACAGCTCCTGGCCGCGTTCCACCGGACCGCCGCCGCGCTGGTGCGGCCGCGCATCGCCGAGTGGCGCGAGCGGTGGCGGCGAGGTGCCGAGGCCTCCGCCGCGGCCACTGGGGCGCAGCTCGACTGGCTGGAACGGGGAGAGTCCCCCCACCTCGCGGATGCCGCCGTGAGGTCCGAACAGCCCGTTGCCCGTGGGAAGTTCGGGATGTGCGGTCGGCTTGACGTCTACCAGAACTGATGCCGGTGTGCGCTTGAGGCCCGGCAGCGTGCGCGGCCGGGCCGGCTCGCGCCTGAAGGTGACCGGACGGCAGCGCCGGCAGAGGGTACGGACAGGGGCCGCTTGCCCTGCGCCCACTTCGGCGGCGCCCGCCCTTGGTCACCGCCTGCGGCTGTGACGCCCGGTCGCAGGCGGCTCCCCTGTCGACTCCCGCCAGATGATCCGGAGTAGGGGTTCATCCTTCGTCTCGGGCGCTGTATCGAGCAAACCCGCGATCAACTTGGCCATGGCCTTGGTGCCGAGTCGTTCGAGGTCCACGTCGACAGTGGTCAGGGACGGGGTCATGAACTGCCCGACCCCGACATTGTCCCAACCGGTCACACTGACGTCGCCCGGCACGTCCCAGCCACGCTCCCGGGCGCCCCGGACGACGCCGGCGGCGACGAGGTCGTTGGCCGCGATCACCGCGGTCGGCCGCGCATGGCTCGGGAGCGACTGTATCGCCTCGATGCCGGACTCTCCTGACCAGTCTCCGTCGAAGACCCCGACGGACTCGAGCCCGAGGCGTTCGACGGTCTCCAGATAGCTCTGCTTGCGCGCCCTCGCGGAAGCGAACTGCGCGTCGCCCGCCACATGGAGGAACCGCGAGTGACCGAGCGCCGCCAAGTGCTCGATCATCTGCACCACGGGCGTGGCGTCGGTCAACTCCCCGATGCCCCGCATCTCGTCGTCGAAGTCGGCCGAGATCACCACGGCGGTCCTCTGGTGCAGCTTGTTCTGCACCGAGGGGAGCACGGGAGAGAGGGAGAGGATGCCCTCGAACTGTCCCGAGTCGGCGAGCTCCAGCAGGCGGTCGCTCCTCGCATGTACGCCGCCCCCGGCACTCACGACGTCCACGAAATACCCTGCGGCGTGTGCCGTCGCGCTGGCTCCTGCCAGCATGCGGGACGGGTTGAAAGCCATGGCGGGCATGAGGATCGCCAGCCGGCCGGTCTTCCGCGTGCGCATCGACCGCGCCACCAGGTTGGGACGGTAGTCCAGTTCCCGTATGGCTTTCTCCACGCGTTCCAGGGTCGCGGGCTTCAGCCCGCCGTTGAACCGCAGATACCGCGAAACCGTCTGGGGTGACACTCCGGCGAGTCGCGCCACATCGGTGATCGTAGGCCGTCGTCGCGCCGTGTCAGCGCCGTCCATCCGCTTCCCCCACCTTCCGCCAACGTTCGGTGAAGTCAGAGACTACACACTCTTGACGCAAAAAGTGATCGTTCACTATGGTCCTCGCAACCCGAAGAGTGAACGATCACTTTTTGGTCACGCGGGGCCCGGGACAGGCCCGCACCACTGTGTTTCCGATGCCGCCGCTCAAGGGAGCAGTGCCGTGAGCTCCATCAACGAACTACGCCGGCTGCGCGGGTCCCAACAGGGCGCGCGACAGCAGAACAAGGCGGCGTTCTTCTTCCTACTGCCATGGTTCGTCGGGCTCTTCGGGATCACTCTCGGCCCGATGATTGCCTCGCTCTACCTCAGCTTCACCAAGTACAACCTGTTGCAGCCGCCGCAGTTCAGCGGACTCGACAACTGGACGCGCATGGTCGACGACGAGCGTCTGCACAAGTCGCTCGAGGTGACGTTCAGCTATGTCCTGGTCTCCGTCCCGTTGCAACTGGCGATGGCCCTGGGGCTCGCCCTGCTGCTGGACAAGGGAGTGCGTGGCCTTGCCTTCTACCGATCCGTCTTCTATCTGCCGTCACTGATCGGTGGCAGCGTGGCGATCGCCGTGCTGTGGCGCGCGATGTTCGGGACCAACGGCCTTGTCAACGAGGCCCTGGCCCTCGTCGGTATCCAGGGGCAGGGCTGGATCTCGGAGCCGGGAACGGCGCTGTCGACCCTCGTGGTCCTCAACGTCTGGACATTCGGCTCACCCATGGTGATCTTCCTCGCCGGGCTGCGACAGATTCCGACCTCCCTCTACGAGGCGGCCTCCGTGGACGGCGCGAAGCGCTGGCGCCAGTTCCGCAGCATCACCATTCCGCTGCTGACACCCATCATCTTCTTCAACCTGGTGCTGCAGATCATCCACGCCTTCCAGACCTTCACCCAGGCCTTCGTGGTCTCCGGCGGTACCGGAGGGCCCGCCGACTCCACCCTCTTCTTCTCGCTGTACCTGTACCAGCGCGGGTTCGGCCACTTCGACATGGGGTACGCGTCCGCACTCGCGTGGGTCCTGCTCCTCATCGTCGCGGCCTTCACCGCCGTCAACTTCTGGGCCTCAAAGTACTGGGTGTTCTACGATGACTGACCGCACCGCAGCCGTACCCGGCTCGCTGCCCGCCCCCCGCCCTCACGCGATACGTCGGATCAGGCGCGCGGTGCGCGCCCCTCTCAAGCACTGCCTGCTGGCTCTCTGCGCCTTGACGATGCTTTACCCCGTCCTGTGGATGGTGGTCAGCTCGCTGCGTCCCAACAGCCAGATCTTCCGCAGCGCGGGACTCGCCGTGACACACCCGCGCCTCGAGAACTACTCCAATGGTTGGAACGCCTTCGCCCAACCGTTCAGTCACTACATGATCAACTCGGCGATCGTCGTCACCGGCGCGATCCTCGGGAACCTCCTCGCCTGCTCCCTGGCCGCGTACGCGTTCGCCAGGCTCGAATTCCGGGCGAAGCGCGTGTGGTTCGCCATCATGCTCGTCACCATCATGCTGCCGATCCACGTGATCATCGTGCCGCAGTACGTCCTGTTCTCGGAACTCGGCTGGGTCAACACGTTCCTGCCCCTGATCGTGCCGAAGTTCCTGGCGACCGACGCCTTCTTCATCTTCCTGATGGTGCAGTTCATCCGTGGTATCCCGCGCGAACTCGACGAGGCCGCACGGATCGACGGCGCCGGGCACGCGCGGATCTTCTTCCACGTCATCCTGCCGCTGATGGTCCCGGCCCTGGCGACCACCGCGATCTTCACGTTCATCTGGACCTGGAACGACTTCTACACCCAGCTCATTTACCTGACCGACCCGGACATGTACACCACGCCTCTCGCGCTGCGTACCTTCGTCGACCAGCAGACCGCGACGGACTGGGGCTCGGTGTTCGCCATGAGTGTCGTGTCGCTCGTTCCCGTCTTCCTCGTCTTCCTCGCCGGACAGCGCTTCCTGCTGCGAGGCATCGCGACCACCGGCGGCAAGTAACTGCGGGGGCTACTGCCGGACATGCGGAGGCGACCGAGCCATGACCGCTCGGGAACACCGCAGCCACCAACCCGACCCACCCATCAGGCCCAGGAGAAGCACATGAACCCCAGCCCCTTCAGACGCGTCGCGATCGGAGCGGTCGCCTCACTCTCGCTCGCACTGACCGCCTGCTCCGGCGGCAGCACCGGATCCGCTTCCGATCTCAGCGACAAGCCGGTCACCATTCGCGCCACATGGTGGGGAGCGGACGCCCGCGCCCAGCTCACCAACGAGGTCATCGCGGCGTTCGAGAAGAAGTACCCCAACATCACGGTCAAGGGGGAGTACAAGGACTGGAACGGATACTGGGACGCGCTCGCCACGACGACCGCGGCCAAGGACTCTCCCGACGTCGTCCAGATGGACGAGCTCTATCTCGCGTCGTACGCCGACCGCGGAGCGCTGTACGACCTCGGCCAGGCCAAGAAGCTCCTCACCACCTCGCAGTTCGACGACCAGGCCCTGGCCACCGGGCAGGTCGACGGAACGCAGTACGCACTTCCCGTCGGCATCGGCGTCATGTCCGTCGTCGTGAACACCGATCTGTTCAAGAAGTACGGTGTGGAGCTTCCCGACGACAAGACGTGGACGTGGGACGACTACGCCAAGATCGGGAAGCAGCTGACCGACAAGAGCGACGGCAAGATCCATGGTGTGGCCGGAGCACCCGGCTTCGACGCCGGCAGTCTCAAGTACTGGGCTCGTCAGCACGGCGAAAACCTCTTCGACAAGGACGGCAACGTCTCGTTGAAGCCCGAGACCCTCGCCGGCATGTGGAAGTACGGTCTCGACCTGGTCTCCTCCGGGGCCAGCGCCAAGGCCTCGACGATGGTCGAGGACCTGACCGCCGGTGTCACCGCCGGCAGCTTCGCGACCGGCAAGGCGGCCATGATGGGGGCCTACAACACGCAGGTCACCGCGCTGCAGGAGGCGACGGGCGCGAACCTGCGGCTGCTGCAGCTGCCCCGCGTCGGTGACACCAAGGCGAACTTCTTCAAGCCCTCGATGTACTGGGCGGTCTCCAGCCAGAGCAAGCACCCGGCCGAGGCAGCCGCGTTCGTCAACTTCATGCTCAACGACCAGAAGGCCGCCGACATCCTCAAGACGGAGCGCGGAATCCCCGCCAACAAGGAGATGCTGAAGCACCTTCAGCCGGGTCTGGCCGGGACCGACAAGGCGGCAGCCGACTACATGAACGCCGTGACCCCCGGTGAGTCGCCGGTCGTGACCCCCAACGGCGGAAGCGTCATCGAACCGGAGCTGCAGCGCTACAGCCAGGAGGTCTACTTCAAGAAGACCTCGCCCGAAGCCGCCGCGAAGGCCTTCATCAAGGAGCTCCAGGGCGAGATCGACGCGGCCAAGTGACCTCCTCCCCGGGGGCCGTCGCCGCTGCCCACGGCCCCCGGGAGCCCCACGAGAAGTGGGCCAGGAACCAAGAGAGAGAAAACACCCATGCCCAGCCTCCGGCCGCCGTACCGCGTGGCCATCATCGGCACCGGCGGTATCGCCCACGCTCATGCCGAAGCCCTCACCGAACTCTCCGAACGCGCCCGGCTGGTCGCCGTCGCCGATGTCGACCCCACCCGCGCCGCCGAGTTCGCCGACCGATTCTCCGTGCCGCACGTCTTCAACGACCCGCAGGTTCTGCTTGACAGCGAAGATCTCGATCTCGTACACATCTGTACGCCCCCGCAGACCCACGTACCCCTGGCATCCATGGCGATGCAGGCCGGCGTAACCGCCCTGGTGGAGAAGCCGACGGCGTTGAGCCTGCGTGAAATGGACCAACTGGCCACGGTGCAGGAGCGGACCGGCTCCAAGGTCCTGACCGTCTTCCAACACCGCTACGGCGCTGCTGCCGTACGCCTGCGACGGCTGGCCCGCTCCGGCGCACTGGGCCGGCCACTGGTCGCCGCCTGCGAGACCCTCTGGTACCGGCCCGACGCGTACTTCGAGGTGCCGTGGCGGGGACGCTGGGACGTCGAGGGAGGCGGCCCCACGATGGGACACGGCATCCACCAGTTCGACCTGATGCTGTCGGTCCTCGGCCCCTGGTCGCTGATCACCGCACTCGCCGACCGCCAGGCCCGGCCCACGGACACCGAGGACGTCTCGATCGCCGCCGTCCGCTTCGACAACGGAGCCCTCGCCACGGTGGTCAACTCCCTGCTGTCCCCCCGGGAGACCTCGCGCCTGCGCTTCGACTTCGAATACGCCACGGTCGAACTCGAGCACCTCTACGGCTACCGCGAGGAGCACTGGCGGTTCACGCCGACTCCCGGTTACGAGGAGCTCTCGGCCCTCTGGGCCGACGGTGACGAGCCGGACATCACGAGCGGCCACAGGCTCCAGATCGAGGCCGTGTTCGAAGCCTGGGAGACCGGTCAGGAACCCGGCGTATGTCTGCTGGACGCGCGTCGCACACTGGAGTTCGCGGCGGCGACGTACGCCTCGGCCTTCCGCGGTGTCCCCATCGCCGCGGGCGAACTCACCGACGACGACCCGTTCACGCTCAGCATGGACGGCGGCGCCGTGCCGTGGGAACCGGTCAAGGAGGCCCTCGTATGAACGCTCTTGAGATCCGCCACGACCTCGATACCTCGATCACGGTCCGCGACGGCGGCACCGAGCTGTTGCGCTACGTGTACCAGCCGGACACCGTCCGGCTGGAATCACCCAAGCCCTACATCCATCCCCTGCGCACCCGGGCCGGCAAGGCGGTCAGCCTGTTCCGTCCCCACGACCACGTGTGGCACAAGGGCATCGCGTGGTCCCTGCCCCACGTCGGCGAGGAGAACTTCTGGGGCGGCCCCACGTACATCCACGGACGCTTCTACGTCCAGCTGGAGAACAACGGAACCCAGGCCCACCGCCGGGTCGTCGCTCTGGACAGGGCCGACGGAACGGCGACGTTCGCTCACGACTTGGACTGGACCACCCAGTCCGGCGCGCTGTTCTTCACCGAACGCAGGACGCTGCGAGCGAGCCTGATCTCCCCGCACGCCTGGGCGTTGACGTTCGAGACGCGGATGACGAACGTCTCCGGAAGGGACGTCGCGATGGGATCGCCGACCACCAAGGGACGGGAGAACGCAGGCTACGGCGGCCTGTTCTGGCGGGGCCCGCGGTCGTTCACCGGCGGGCAGTTCGTGACCGAGGAAGGTCTGGGTGGCGACGAGGTCCGTGGGCGGCGCATGGAGTGGATGGGTTTCGCGGGACGCCACGACGAGACGGACGAGCAGTCGCTCGTGCTCATGGTCGACGACGCGTCCAACCCGAGTCACCCGCCGCAGTGGTTCGCCCGGACGCAGGAGTTCGCCTGCCTCAATCCGGCGCCGTTCTTCAGCGAGGAGCTGACCATCGAGGACGGCGCGACGGTGCGGTTCTGTTACGGCGTCGGGATTGCCGACGCCGACGCGAACGCGGCTCCCGCACTCGCGGACGCGGTGCGCCGGGCGCTCACACGGCCGGATACGTCCGCGTCTGCCGGAGAGTCCGCGTGAATGCAAGGAAGTGCGGATGGGACCACTACATCGAGCGGGACTGCCGCGCTCCCGGTGGCCGCGGGACAGTGAGGGATGCGGGCCGCTTCGCGCCGGAGTGAGCCGACCTTCTCACTGCGCAGGCCCCTGCGGCGTGCACTCCCGCACGCAAGGGAGTGCACGCCTTCCTCGCCACCCCGTCTGCTGCGATCGCAGTAGACGGGGGTGTCTGCGAACGGCCAACGAACACCTCCGGCCGCGCCATCGTCTTCGCCGGCTGACCGTCGTCGTCTCGCTGCTCGGCATGCTCACCCTCAACGTCGGCATCATCAACGGCATGGCCATCGGCGCGGCCGTCACCGTCGTCCTGACCGTGCCGGCTGCCATCACCCTGCTGCCGGCGCTGCTCGGGTTAATTCATGACACTCCCGTCGAAGAGCGATGGAGTGTCTGACGTTCTCGTGGTCATCGCTGTTGGGGCAGACGGCTCGGCCGGGTGACTCGTGGTCAGTGGGCTCAGCCACGGGGGGTGTACCGGGCCCCGTTCGATGACCGGCATGGGGTTCCGGTGACAATCGGGTCGTCGGTTGTGGTCGAGGATCAGTCCGATGGACGTGCGGCCCATGGCTTCGTGGGGCAGTTCGACGGTTGTCAGGCCGGGCCTGAGACATGAGGCGAGTTCATCGTTGCCGAAGGACACCACCGAGACGTCCTGCGGGATGGAGAGGCAGAGGTCGGCCAGCGCCCCTGGTACGTGCCGAAGGCGAGGCGGTCGTTCATGCAGAGCAGGGCGCGGATGTCACTGCGACGTCCCAGGAGGGCGCGGGTCGTGTCGTAGCCGTGGCGGTAATCCCATTCCCGGGACGATTCCTCAGCGGCGAACCCCAGTCCGCGCTCGGCCACCTCCGAGCGGATCCCAGCGATGCGTTGACCGACGGTCGCGGAGCGTAGGAGAGGTTGCTCTCGACTTCCCGATGAACGCTTGGCGCCCGGGCGTGCGTCGGACGGCCTGCTGTTCTGGGACCGCGCCCGCGGGCCATGCCCTGAAGCTTCCCCAAGGCCGGGTAGTTAGCGTATTTCCGCTGGTGGCAAGGAGGTTGAGCGAGTTCTCGGGCTGCTGTAGGTGGCGGGGCCGGTCTTGGCGATGAGTCCGTTTACGGCCCATCTATCGAGCTGTCGGTACATCGTGCCGAGGGTGATGTCGCCGAGGTGGCGGGCGAGGTCGTGGGTGTGCCACTGGCGGTCGGGTTCTGCATGAAGGAGGTCCAGGACGCGCTGTCGGCGCCGGTCGGCGGCCGGTGTGTGCCGATCGTCGTGCGAGACGGTGGGCAGGTCGGGATCGGGTTCGAGGATGGTGACGTCGAGGTCGGTGGCCAGGCGGCTTGTGTCGGGACGACCGTCGTCTTGGCGTTCGGCGTACCGGGAGACCGGTGACCTGACTTTTCGGGTGCTGATGCGGGGGCGCCGGTGCGGGAGGAGCCCGGCCAGGACCCGGTTGCCGATGACGCCGGTGGTGCGGTTGCCCAGGGCGCCGGGCTTGATGACGTCGGCGGCCTGGACCACGAGGTCGCGGGCGGTCTGGATGGCTATGGTGAAGAGGCAGCGGTCCGGGTCGGTGCCCGGCCGGGACTCGGCGGCCTCCACCATCACGGTCCGAAGTGCCTGGTAGAGGGCGAGTAGGGCCCACATCTCCTGCTCGACCCCGACCGGGTCGCCTGAACGCAGGACCCGGCCGTCTGTGATCGTGTGACGCAGAGCAAAATACGCCGACTCGTGCTCCCACCGCTGGTGGTAAAGGGCAACGAGGGCCGGGGCGGGGTAACGGCGAGCATCGGTCAGCGTCGTGACCAGCCGGTAGGAGTTGGTGAACGAGCAGTCGTCATAGGCCACGGTGATCTGCGCTTCCACGACGCGTACCGGGACGGTGCCGATGACCGATAGGTAGGAGCCATCGGTGAGTCGGCTCAGGACCGGAGTGCGTCGGTTGGCGCGCAGCCGGCCCAGGAAACTGGCTCCGGTGTCGTGCACGGCGGCGAGGAAGGCGTTGGCGTCGAAACCCTTGTCCCACAGGACCAGCATGCCGGGGCCCAGGTGGTGCAGGAGCCTGCGAGCGTAGGAGGTCTCCCCGTCGCTGGGAGTGCCGAACACGGCGCCGATCAGGGCACGGGTGCCGGTCTCCACCAGGGTCATCAGTTCCAGCATCGGATACCCCCCACGGCTGCCGGGTCCGAACCACTCCACGTTGCGCTCGGTATCGGGGAGCTTGATCGAGGTGCAGCCGTCGAAGGAGACCATCCGGAACGGCCCGAACCGCACTCCGGGAGTCACCGGCTGGGCGAGCGGGCCGACCAGGGTCTCGAACACGCGCTTCATCGGTTCTGCACCGAGCCGTCTGCGCAGGTCACGTAAGGCTTTCGCAGTTGGCTCCGCGACCTCGATCCCGACGCCCGTAAGGGCTGCGGTCAGCTTGTGCCAGACCAGCCGGTAGCCGACCTCCGGGAACAGGCACATCGCGAGAAGGAAGTAGACCCCAACCCGCGAGGGCAGATCCCGTAACCGGCGCTGCACGCAACGGGTTTCATCCAGAACGGCATGGACGAGGTCGAACGGTATGACCTGCGTCAACTCGCCCAGATGACCGGGCGCGAACCGGCCCTCGGCCACGATGAACTCACGGGTGACCCTCGCCAGACCGGGTGGCAGGACACAATGACGCGTGGGCAACGGGGCTCCTCAACGGCCGGAAGTCTTGGCGGACTACCTGACCAACGCGGCCCCGTTGCCCGCGTTCCTACCCGACACCGAACTCCCTTGCCACCAGCGGAAATACGCTAACTACCCGGCCTTGGAAGCTTCCCCGTGATCTTGGACACTTGATGCTTACGCCGTGAAGGCCTGCTCTTGCTCGTGCCGCTGCCGGGTCTCCAACGGGGTGAGGTAGCCCCAGCGTGGATGGCGGCGTAGGCGCCGTCGGTTGTAGAAGGTCTCGACGAAAGCGAAGATGTCCGCGCGGGCGCTGGACCGGTTTGGCCAGCGGCGGGTTCCGATCTCCTCCTTCAGCAGTGCGAAGAACGACTCGGCGGCGGCGTTGATTCCCAGGGAGGCGAGACGGTGGTGTGGCCCGGAATCGAGACGAGACAGAGCAAGCCCGGCGAGAGGAAGGCGCGGAGGGCCGAGACGAGACGGGTTCAGAGCGGCAAGGGGCGAACGAGAGCGGTCGAGAGTCGGTAGGAGATGGTGATCGGGTGAGGCTGCCTCTACCGTCGCAGGGCGATCAGTCTCGGTCCGATGGGGTGACGGCGGAGGAGGTGATGTGGGAGCACTTCCAGCGGCAGTTGGCCTCGGGGCGTATGCCCAGTGGCGCGGAGTTGGACAGGGTGGCGGGCACGAACAGTTACGGTCGCGCGGTGCTGGCCCGCTGGCGTCGCGTCGGCCGGATCCCGGACACGGTGGACCGGGCGCATGTGAACGGAAGTCGCGATCATTCGTGAGAACCACATGAGTTCCTGGGTGGGCACTGTCGGCGAGGTGGCACCTTCGCCGTGCACGGCTACCCGATCAGCGACAGCGCCAGCACCTTCATCGTGGAGACGGACGAGGAGTCCTGGCGGCGCGCCGGGCTCGACGAGTTCGACACCGCGCAGCCGCCCGGCCCGAGCGACGACAAGAGCAAGCAGTACCTGGAGAAGCTCTTCGCCGAGCAGATCGACGGCCACGAACTGCTGGTCAACAACTCGCGCTGGGGCAACTTCCGCACTCTGCGCACCCACCGCTGGCACAGCGGCAACGTGGTCCTCCTCGGCGACGCCGCGCACACCGCGCACTTCTCCGTCGGCTCCGGCACCAAGATGGCCTTGGAGGACGCCGTCGCCCTCGCCGACAGCCTCCTCGCCCACCGTCACGACCTCGCGAGCGCCCTGGACGCGTACGAGGCGGCCCGGCGGCCCTCGGTGGCGAAGATCCAGGGCGCCGCTCGGCCGAGCCTGTCGTGGTGGGAGCACTTCGGGCGCTACCACGACGCGTTCGAACCGACGCGGTTCGCCTTCCACTTCATCTCCCGCAGCATCGGCAAGGAACGGATCGCGCGCCGCGACCCCGGCTTCGTCGAGCAGGTCGTACAGGACTGGCGGGCGGCGCACGAGGGGCTCGATCCCCTGGACACGCCGTTCCGGGAGTTCGGCGGACGGCGGCTGACCGCGGACGACCTCGCGGCGTTGCGCTCCGAGGGATGCCTGTGGTTCACCGCACCGCAGGGCGAGGACCAACTACCGCAGGCCTACGACCGGTTGGCCGACGCCCTGAGTGATGCCATACCCCCGGAACTGGTCGCCGTACAGGGCGGAACCGCGCTCACCCGGTCGCTGCTGGCGGAACAGGCCCGGCTGGTGCACGGCGTACCCGCGCTGATCGTGGAGGACGTGATGGACGACGACCGGGCCGAGACGCTGCTGCTGTCCGGGCGCGCCGACCTGGTGGCGGGGGAGCGGGTATGACCACGAACCTGACCCCGCTCTTCGCGCCCGAGGGCGTGGTGGTGATCGGCGCCTCACGGCAGAGCGGCAAGCTGGGCGCCGCCATGGCCCGCTCGCTGGCCTCCTTCCCGGGCGCCCGTGCCCTGGTCAACGCGCGGCGCCCGGAACCCGACGAGGGCGTGTACGCCTCGGTCGCGGAAGCCGCCGTGCACACCGACGCACGGCTCGACCTGGCCGTGCTCTGCGTACCGGCGGCCGGCTGCGCCCAGGCACTGGCCGAGGCGGCCGCCGCGGGCTGCCGTGCGGCGCTGGTCTGCGCGGGCGGCTTCGGCGAGGCGGGCCCGGAGGGCGAGCAGTACGCGGAGGCACTGCGTCGCGTTGCCCAGGACACGGGGATCCGGCTGCTCGGTCCCAACACCTCCGGCTTCTTCGCCCCCCACCTCGGGCTGACGGCCAGCTTCGTGCCCGCGGCCGGGCAGCTGCCGGCCGGGGACATCGCGGTCGTCGCGGCCAGCGGCGGCGTCAACCACGCGCTCTCCTTCGACCTGGTCGCCGCCGGCAACGGGATCAGCGTCGGCGTCGGCATCGGGGCCGGCCTCGACGTCACCGCCGCGGACGTCCTGGAGCACCTCGCGGGGGACGGCCGTACGACGGCCGTCGCACTGCACCTGGAGACGGTTCCGGACGGGCCACGGCTGGTCGAGGCCGTACGCCTGGTGGCGTCCGTCAAGCCGGTCGTGGCGCTCGTCGTCGGCCGCAGCGACGTCGGTGACTTCGCCCGCTCGCACACCGGGGCGCTCGCCACCTCCTGGCGTACGACGCGGGCCGCGCTGCGGCAGGCCGGGGCGGTGGTCGTGGACGACGAACGGGAGATGGTGGACGCACTCACCGCGCTCTCCCGCATCCAGCTGCGTCCCCACCCGGACCCGGGGCTCGGCATCGTGACCGCCCAGGCGGGGCCGGGGCTGCTGCTGGCGGACCGGGCGGGCACCGACGGCGTACGGATGCCTGAGCTGGCCGAGACCACGCAGCGCACGCTGAGTGAGCTGCTGCCCCCGCTCACCTACCAGCGCAACCCGGTCGACACCGGCCGGCCCGCCGAGACCTTTGCCCGTGTCCTCGCCGCCACGGCCGCCGATCCGGCAGTGGACCTGCTCGCCGTCTACGCCCTGACCGAGCCCGACAGCGTCGACCTCGCCTCGGCCGCGCAGGACGCCGGCCTCGGTGCGGACTCCCCGGCCGTGGTGGTCGTCGGCGGTCTCCCCGAGGACGTCGCCGAACAGCGGGCGCGGCTGCACAAGGCGGGGATTCCGGCGCTCACCGGACCGGCCTCCGCCGCCAATGCCGTACGGGCGCTGGTGACGCACGCCCGGCAGCGGGCCGCGCGGGCCGACGGGCCTCTGCGGGAGACGGCTGCCTCCGTGCCGTCCGGCCCGCTGGACGAGGACGCCGCCAAGTCGTTCCTCGCTTCCCTCGGGATCCGCACCCCGGACCGCGTCGCCTGCGACTCCCGCGCCGACGCCCACTACGCCCTGCGCCTGCTGGGCGGGCCCGTCGCGGTCAAGGTGCTCGACGCCGCGATCCTCCACAAGACGGAGATCGGCGGAGTCCACCTGGGTGTCCGCACCCCCGGCGAACTCGACGCGGCCCTGGACGCCATCGGCCCCGACCACCGCTACCTGGTCGAGGCGATGGCCCCGGCCGGCGTCGACCTCGTGCTCGGCGTGCGACGGGACCCCGTCTTCGGGCCGGTCGTCCTCGCCGGTCTTGGCGGTACGGCCGCCGAGGCGCTCACCGACGTGGCGATCCGGCTCGCCCCGCTGTCCGTCGCCGAGGCCGCCGGGATGCCCGACGATCTGGCCGCCCGCCCTCTGCTCGACGGCTGGCGCGGCGGGCCGATGCTCGACCGCGCCCAGTTCGGGCGGGTCGTCTCATCGCTCGCCGGCGCTCTGGTCGCCAACCCCGACACCGCCGAGATCGAGATCAACCCGCTGCGGCTCACCGCCGACGGGCTGATCGCACTGGACGCCGTGATCCTCCCCACCGCCCCACTCGCATGGGACGGCTGAGGGGAACAACCATGCCCAGGCAGAGCAGCAAAGGCGCTGTGCCCTGGCCCGGGGAGTACGCCAGGCGCTACGCCGACAAGGGCTGCTGGGAGGGTCACGCGATCGGCAGCGGGCTCCACGCCGTCGCAAACGCCGCTTCCGACGCGGTCGCGCTCGTCGACGGCGAGCACCGACTGACCTACCGTCAACTCGCCGAGCGCGCCCACTCCCTTGTCGTGGCCCGGTCCGGTCTCAGGGGTCGCGGACCGCGTCCGTCACCCGGTCGAGCAGCCTCTTCAGTTGAGTGGCATCGTCCGGGCCCAGGGTGGTGGTGACCTTCCGCTCGATCTGGGTGATCACGGTGTCTGCCGCAACTGGTAGTGCACCACCGCCGGCCCCCGAGCGCGCAGCCGCTGCTCGTTGAGCGCCTGCACTGCCACCGCTGCCCGGCGCGGTGCCCAGGCGGTCCGGTCGAGCGTGTCGGCGGCCACGGCTTCCTCGTCACTGCCTGCCACCCAAGGAGGATACGCCGCTTCATAACTATCAAATACTTGGCATCCACAAAGCGCTTGAAGTAGGCTGGTCGCATGTCTCGCACTCTCGCTCTCGTCACCGGCGCCTCCTCCGGGATCGGCGCCGCCTACGCCCGCCTCCTCGCGCCGGACCACGACCTCATCCTGGTGGCCCGTCGCGCGGACCGGCTCAACGACCTGGCCGGCCGGCTTCGCGCAGTCGGTGCCGGGGTGGAGGTCCTGGTCGCCGATCTCTCCTCGCACGACGGACTCGCCGCGGTGACCGGCCGACTGGCCGCCGGAGACGTCCGGCTGCTGATCAGCAACGCCGGAGTCGGCGGCTATGCCCCGCTCACAGATGTCGCCCCGGACGAGGTCAACCGGCTGCTCACCCTCAACGCCGTCGCCCCGATCCAACTGGCACGCGCCGCCCTGCCCGGCATGCTCGCCGCCGACGAGGGAGCCGTCGTCACCGTGGCCTCGCTGCTGGCGTTCAGCAGCGGCTGGGACGACCCGCGCATGCCGCGCCGCACCCTGTACGCGGCCGCCAAGGCCAGCACCGTCGCCTTCACCCGCACTCTGGCGGGCGAACTCGCGGACACCGCGGTGCGCGCACTGGTGGTGTGTCCCGGCATCGTGGCCACGGAATGGAACGGGGGCTCCGGCCATGGCATCCCCTCGGCGATGTCCCCGGAGGACGTGGCCTCGGCGAGCCTGGCGAGCCTGCGGCTGGGCGAGACCGTCTGCGTCCCGGGCCTGGAGGACCAGGACGCCGGGCTGAAGGCCCTGCTGGACGCGGAGAGCGCCGTGATGAACGGCGGCGGCCGCCCGTCCCTCGCAACGCGGTACCAGCGGTAGGCACAGTCCTGAGGAGGCGACACATCGCACCCGTCGTCGACTTCCGTTCCCACATCCTCGAGGCGGAAGTGGCCCGGCAGGCCCAGTCCGCGCCCACGCCCCGCATCGCGGC
Source organism: Streptomyces pseudoechinosporeus (assembly GCF_054783935.1). Classification (NCBI taxonomy): domain Bacteria; kingdom Bacillati; phylum Actinomycetota; class Actinomycetes; order Kitasatosporales; family Streptomycetaceae; genus Streptomyces; species Streptomyces pseudoechinosporeus. Next base: position 112,115 of record NZ_BAAGPS010000010.1, on the reverse strand, counting down.
CTGCCACATGTGCTGGTGGGTGTTGACGAAGCCGGGCAGTAGCAGGGCTCCGGCGGCGTCGATGACGGTGGCGTCCGCGGGCGCGGACAGCCGTTGGCCGAGCGCCTCGATGTCCGGTGCCGCGGACCAGGACGTCGGTGTCGGGCAGTACCCGCGGCGGGGGTCCATGGTGACCACGGTCGTCCGGCGGAAGAGGACGGGCCGGCCGGGTGCGAACGTCACCGGCGCGGCCGCCGGTACCGGGGATGCCGTCGCGGTCGGGGAGGCCGCCCGCAGGCCGACGCCCACTCCCACGGCCGTGGCGCCGAGCGCGCCGGCAGCACCGGCGAGTACCCGTCGGCGGCCGAACGTCCTCGCCCTGTGACCAGCCGGTTCCGGGGACGTTGAGCCGGCCTACGACTCGGGCTGGGTCATGTCTGTGTTCTTGTTCATCATGTTCGCTGTCTCTTGTTTCTGGTCCTTCTGGTGACCTGGGTTGTTCTCGGTCCGTGTCGCAGACGTCCGGTCATCGGTCGTAGGCGAGGCGGGCCTGGCGGGGCACCGGGCCGAAGGCACCGGCGTGGAAGTCGGTGAACGCCTTGGTGATCTCCACCTTGCTGTTCATCACGAACGGGCCGCCGACGGCGACGGGTTCGCGCAGTGGAGTGCCGCTGTAGACCATGACGCGGGCGGGCTGTTCGGGGTCGACGGCCGCCAGGTGCAGCGAGGTGGCCGCCGGAGCACCGCCGTCATCCCCGCTCCTCCTCGTGACGGGGTCGGACCAGCCGGTCTGCCCCGCGTCCAATTCCCGGCCGCCGATCAGCAGGCGCCCGTTCATGACGTGGGCGAACAGCCGGTGTTCGGCGGGGACTTGCAGATCGTAGAAGGCATCGGGGTCGAGCGTGGCGACGACGCCCTGCACCGGGTGACGGGTGTCGGTCGCGCCGGTGACGCCGCCGACGGTGCCGGCGTGGACGTCGATCGTCACACCCGGCGCGTGCACGCGTGGCATGGCGGCCTTGGTCAGGTCCTGGTAGCGCGCCGACGTCAGCTTCTTCTCGGCGGGCAGATTGAGCCACATCTGCAGCACGTGCGCGTGCTCGTCGCAGTAGGCGAGCTCACGGTGGATGATGCCGCGCCCGGCGGTCATCCACTGCACCTCACCGGCCTGCAGCGCCCCGGCGTGGCCGAGGTTGTCGCCGTGTTCCAGGACGCCGTCCACGACGGTGGTGACGGTCTCCAGGCCGCGGTGGGGGTGCCACTCGAAGCCGGGGGTGGAGAACCAGTCCTCGACCAGGGCGAGGAAGGGGTCGGTCAGGGCCGGGTCGGTCGGCACGAAGACGAGTGCCTTGTCGTCGACCTGCGCGTCGGGGCCCAGCTGCTGCTTGGTGATGCGGGTCAGCGTGCGCTCACCCGTCAACTGTGCGGTCATGGTTGCTCCGTGATGCCGATGCCCGGCTGTCGAAAGGAGACGGGGTGATGAAGGGGGGATGGACAGGGATCAGGCGACGTGCAGGGTGATCTTGCCGCGCGTGTGGCGGGTCGCGAGGGCTTGGAGCGCCGTGGCCGCGTCCGCCGGCGCGTAGGTCCGTCCGACGGGAATCCTGATCGTGCCATCGGCGGGATGCCGCGCCGCGAGCCCGAGGATCTCGGGGCACGGCCCGTGCACGACGTTGGTGCGGTCTGGGCCATGACCTGCGGCGTAGGTCGGCGAGGCGATACGGCCGCCGTCCTTGACGACTCCCGCGAACGGCGTGATCTCGTACGCGGTCACGACGTCGACGAGCGCGTCCACCCCGCCGGGGTGTTTTCTGCGTACAGCGGCGACGAGGTCACCCCCGCGCGGGAGCACGTCGCTCGCGCCCAGGGCGCGCAGGTACTCCTCGTCCTCGGGCAGTCCCGGCGCCAGGACGGTCGCACCGGCCGCCCGGGCGAGTTGTACGGCGATGCCGCCGATCCCGCCGGTCGCACCCACAACAAGGACGGTGTCGCCGGGTGCCAGGTCCAGCGCGTCGACCGTCATGAGCGCCGTACTGGCCGTCAGCGCGGCCGCACCGGCGGTCGCGGTGTCGATTTGGGCGGGCTTGCGGGTCAGCGTGTGCCCGCCGGTCACGACGAGCTCGGCCCAGGCCCCGTCGCGAACGGTCTCCGCCATGGGTACGGCCCCGAAGACCTCGTCGCCGACCTCCACCTCGCTGATGTCTTCACCGACGGCCTCGACGATCCCGGCGAAGTCCCGGCCCAGTGTGATCGGCAGCTCGTGCGGGGCCACGTTGTTGAGGCCGCCGTGGGCGATGTCCGCGTCCAGCCAGTTCACTGACGACGCCTGGACGCGGACCAGTACCTGCCAGGGCCCCGTGGTCGGCTCCGGAACGTCCTCGCGCAGGACGGGCGGAGTGCCGAACGCGGTGACGGTGACGGCCTTCATGGCTGCTCCTCGCGTACAGGACCCGCCGAGCGGACCGGCGATCGTGCATGACACATCAGGAGCATATATGACGCATCATGCATTTCGCTGGACTGGTCCGGTGATCAGAGAGGGGGCGGGGACGCCCCCAACCCTGTTCAGAACATGGTGTTGTCGTTCGCCGACGTCTCCGGCACGGCCTGGATCACGTCCCAGTGCTCGACGATCTTCCCGTGCCGCACCCGGAACAGATCCACAATCGCCTGACCCCGCGCACCCGGCGCTTCCACAAAGTGCTGGTGGACCGCGACCAGGTCGCCCTGCGCGATCACCCGCTTCCGGGAGACCTCCAGCTGCGGGAGGGCCTCGAAGAGTCCGCCGAGTCCCGCCTTCGCGCCCTCCACGCCGTCGGGGACGTTCGGGTTGTGCTGGTGGTACTCGGGGCCGTAGTAGCGGTCGATCGCCGACAGGTCCTTGTGGACCATGAGTTCGTCGAAGGCCTTGGTGACCAGCTTCTTGTTGTACTCGGTGAGCCACGCCGGCCCCGGCTGCTCAGTGCGCGGCCAACTCTCCGTCGAGAACATGTCGTTGCCGTTCACGGAAGTCTCGGGCACGTTCTGCCCGACGTCCCAGTGCTCGGCGATCTTCCCGCCCTGGAACCGGAAGATGTCGAAGACCGCCGCGCCCCGTTCGCCCGGCGTCATGACGACGTTCGAGTGGACGAGCACCAGGTCACCCTCGGATATCACCCGCTTGATGTCGTACTTGGCGTCCGGGAACCGCTGGTGGAGGACCGTACCGAGCTTCTTCAGCGCCTCGGCACCGTCGGGCGCGAGCGGGTTGTGCTGGATGTAGTCCGGGCGGACGTAGCGATCGACGACCTTGGTGTCGCCCCGCTCGAACGGGCCCTTGAGGACGCGTACGGTGACGGCCTTCTGGTGGCTGAGGCGGGCGGAGTCGCCGTAACCGGAGTGCCCGGCGGAAGCGGCGGACGGCGCCGCGACAGCGGGTATGCCGACGGCGCCCAGCAGGGCGGCGGAGGCCACGAAAGCGACGAGTGCCCTGCGGGCAGGGGCGGTGGGGGGGGCGGTGTGCTCTCCTCGAGAAGTTAGGCAAGAAGATGCGGCAGAGATTGAAAGCTCAACCTCACACCTTCTGAAGGAAAGCACTGACTCCTGGCTAGCGCAACGGGGTCGCCGTGTCGCGCAGTTCCCCACACCCCTGAGCTCGGCCCGACCTTCCCGATCCGGCGTCCGCGCTGCGGATCTGGGTCGCCGCCCTCTACGTGTGGCGAACGTCGACACCCTCGGCCCACCCGCGACCCAGTGCGTCCGGTCCCTCCTGGCTCGCCACGACGCTGACACGGCTGTCCTCGCCGCCCGCCGCACGTCGACGATCGCCGACAGCATCGCCGAGTACCGCTGACTTGACCGCAGCGGTGACCTACGGCTCCCGGACCGCCTCGACCACCTGCCCGAGCAAGGCGGTGAGGTGCGCAGCGCCGTCCGAGCCCAGCCGCTCGACGACGCGGCGCTCGATGTCCGCGACGACGCGACTGGCGGAGCCGAAAGCCTCACGGCCGGCGTCGGTGAGGTGGAGCTCCTGCACATGGCGGTGCAGCGCGTGCTGCCGACGCTCCAGCTGGCCGCGCCCCTCCAGTCGCGCCACCAGCGATGCCACGGCCTGAGGGGTGACGTTCAGGCGGCGGGCGGCCTCCGCGCCTGTGAGACCGGGTTCGTCATGGATGCAGAACAGCAGGGAGTAGTGCGCGGGCGCCATGTCCAGGGTGCGCAGCCGCTGTCCCTTGAGCGCCTGCACGGCGAGTTCCGCCCTCCGCAGGGCCCAGATCGCTCTGACACCGCCACCAGGCGTCTTCTCGTCTTCCGTGGTCACGCGAGCAGGATACGGGAATTCACGTGTATCAATCACTTGCTATCAAACGCTTGATTCTTGGCAGGCGCCTGGTTAAAGCTGGGCGCATGTCCCGAACTCTTGCTCTGATCACTGGGGCCTCGTCCGGCATTGGCGCTGCCTATGCCCGGCTCCTGGCGTCCGACTGCGACTTCGTCCTGGTGGCCCGGCGGGTGGACCGGCTGAACGAGCTGGCCGCCGAACTGCGCGAAGCAGGTGCCGCCGTCGACGTTCTGCCCGCCGACCTCAGCACGCACGACGGCCTCGACGCCGTGACCCACCGCCTGGCCACCGGAGACGTCCGGCTGCTGATCTGCAACGCCGGAGTCGGCGGCTTCGCGCCGCTCACCGACATCGATGCCGTCGAGATCGACCGTCTCCTCACACTCAACGCCGTCGGCCCCATGCGTCTGGTGCGGGCCGCCCTGCCCGGGATGCTGGCCGCCGGTGAGGGCACCGTCATCACCCTTGCCTCCCTGCTGGCCTTCAGCGCCGGTCAGGAGATGCCGATTCCGCGCACCTTGTACGCGGGCGCGAAGGCCGCCACGGTCGCCTTCACGCGGACGCTCACCCACGAACTCGCCGGCACCGGCGTCCATGCCCAGGTGGTGTGCCCGGGGGTGGTGGCGACGGAGTTCCACGGCGGCTACGGCCAGGGCTACCCTGCCGCCATGACGGCCGAGGGTGTGGCGCATGCCAGTCTCGCCGGCGTCCGCCTGGGGGAGTCCGTCTGCGTCCCTGGTCTGGAGGACCAGGCTGCCGCGCTCGACGCCCTCCTGACCGGCGAATCCGCCTTTCTGACCGGCAACCATTCTTCCCCGGCCGCCCGTTACGGGCACCTGCCCGTCGCCTGAGCAGCAGCCCCCGCACCGCCCTTGCCGCGACAGCCGAGGCGGAGGCGGGCGCACACGCGAGACCGCGGGTCGGCGTCCGGCTCGGGGGCGGGGCGAGGGTGCGGCAGGAGACGCCCCGTACGCCCCGCCCCGCCAGGTTCGCGCCGATCAGCAGGACCATCCGTACCCCGCACCGAGGAGTGGGCATGTCCACCGAACTTCCCGACTCAGCCGTGTCTCCCCCCGCCGAGTCCGGCTCGGCACCGACCCGGCGTACGTTCATCGCGACGACCACGGTGGTCGGAGGGGCCGCCCTGGCCGGCGGCCTGGTCGCCGCGCCCCTGCCCGGCTCCGGGGAAGCGGCTGCCGCCGAGGCGCCGCCCGGCAGCCGCGTTTCCCTGACGGTCAACGGCAAGCGGCACACCGTCACGATCGACAACCGCACCTCGCTCCTCGACCTGCTGCGCGAGCACCTGGACCTGACCGGTTCGAAGAAGGGCTGCAACGCCGGGGCCTGCGGCGCCTGTACCGTCCTCGTCGACGGGCGCCGCGTCAACTCCTGCCTGACCCTGGCGGTCCGGTTGGACGGCGCCGAGGTCACCACCATCGAGGGCCTGGCCAAGGGGGACCGGCTGCACCCGCTGCAGCAGGCGTTCATCGACCAGGACGCCTTCCAGTGCGGCTACTGCACCCCGGGTCAGATCATGTCCGGTGTCGCCTGCGTCCAGGAGGGCCACGCCGGCTCGGCGGAGGAGATCCGGGAGTGGATGAGCGGCAACCTGTGCCGCTGCGGCTGCTACGTGAAAATCGAGCGCGCGGTCCACCAGACCGCGGGCCGGAAGTGAGGGCCGATTCCCATGCATCCCTTCACCTACACCAAGGCCGCGGACACGCGCGAAGCCCTCAATGCCGGTCGGCGCGGCGGGCGTTACATCGCCGGCGGCACCACCCTGGTCGACCTGATGCGGGAGACCGTCGAACACCCCGGCTCGCTGGTCGACATCAGCGCCCTGCCCCTGCGCTCGGTCACCGCCACCAAGGGCGGAGGCCTGCGCATCGGCGCCCTGGTGACCATGGCCGCGGCCGCCGCCCACCCCAAGGTCCATGCCCTGTACCCCGTCGTCTCGCAGGCGCTGGAACTGAGCGCGTCGCCCCAACTGCGCAACATGGCCACCATCGGCGGCAACATCATGCAGCGCACCCGGTGCACGTACTTCCGTGACGTGACCGCCCCTTGCAACAAACGCGAGCCCGGCTCCGGATGCGCCGCGTTGCACGGCTACAACCGCAGCCACGCGATCCTGGGCACCTCCGACGACTGCGTGGCCACCCACCCCTCGGACGCCGCCGTCGCCTTCGCGGCGCTGGAGGCGACCGTCCACCTGCTCGGCCCGGCGGGGGAGCGGACCGTGCCCTTCGCCGACTTCCACCTCAAGCCGGGCAGCACGCCCCACCATGAACAGGCCCTGCGCCCGGGCGAGTTGATCACCGCAGTGGAGATCCCGCCCTACCCGCGCCCGCTGAAGTCCGGCTACCTGAAGGTACGCGACCGGCAGTCCTACGAGTTCGCGCTCACCTCCGCGGCCGTCGCCCTGCACCTCCGACACGGCGTGATCCGCGAAGCCAAAGTGGCCGCCGGAGGCGTGGGCACCGTCCCCTGGAAACTGCCCGCCGTCGAGCGGGAGCTCATCGGACACCGGCCGTCGGACGCCCTGTGGACCAAGGCCGCCGAGCGGGCGGCAGACGGGGCCCGGCCCCTCGAACACAACCGTTTCAAGGTCGAGTTGCTCAAACGGACCGTCGAGCGTCAACTGCGCGTCGTAGGAGGTGGCAAGTGAGCCCGCAGCCACAGGCAGCCGTCGGAGCGGCGGTCCCCCGAGTCGACGCCCGGCTGAGGGTCACCGGGCAGGCGAAGTACGCCGCCGACAACAACCCCGACGGGGTCGTGCACGCGGTCATCGTCGACAGCAGCGTCGGCCGCGGCCGCATCACCGGCATCGACACCCGCGCCGCCGAAGCCGAGAAGGGCGTGCTGAAGGTGATCAGCCACCTCAACGCGCCCGAACTCCCGCCCGTTGAAGGGCAATGGCCGCCGGGCAAGCCGCTGCAACCCTTCCAGGACGACCGCATCCGGTTCTTCGGACAGCCCGTCGCGGTCGTGGTGGCCACCACACTGGAGACCGCCCAGCACGCCGCGAGCCTGGTGAAGGTCTCCTACGACGCCCAGCATCCCGCCACCGATCTGGCCGCCGCCGACCCCGCCGACGAGCCCGAGACCTATGCGCGCGGCAACGCCGACGAAGCCCTGGACTCGGCCCCCGTCCGGCTGGAGATGACGTACCGCACGGCCCGCAACCACCACAACGCCATGGAAGCGGCCGGCCTCGTCGCCCGCTGGGACGGCGACAAGCTCACCCTCTGGGAGAAGAGCCAAGCGACGCAGTTCGCCGCTTTCGGTATGTCCGGCGCGCTCGGCATGCCACCGGACGACATCCACGTCATCTCCCCGTTCCTCGGCGGGGCCTTCGGCAACGCCTTCAGCACCTGGCCACATTCCGTCATCGCCGCCGTGGCCGCGCGCGAGGTGCAGCGCCCCGTCAAACTCGCCCTCACCCGCAGGCAGTTGTACTTCGGCGTGGGATACCGGCCCGCGTACGAGTACGAACTGAGCCTGGGCAGCAACCGCCGGGGGCGTCTCACGGCGTCGGCGCACGACGTGCGCGCCGAGACCTCCAGATACGAGACACACATCGAGGACGTGCTGGTCCCCGGCCGGATGCTCTACAGCACCCCCAACGTCCGCCAGGCGTACCGGCACGTACCGCTGGACGTGAACACACCGACGTGGATGCGCGGCCCCGGCTACGCCAGCGGTGCCTTCCCCGTCGAGTCGGCGATGGACGAGCTCGCCCACGAACTGGGACTCGACCCGATCGAGCTGCGGTTGCGCAACGAGCCCGCCGACGACGAGTCCACCAATCTGCCGTTCTCCACGCGCCGCCTGCGCGAGTGCTACCGCGTGGGCGCCCGCGAGTTCGGCTGGCAGCGGCGCAGGCCCAAGCCGCGCTCAAGGCGCGAGGGCGACTGGCTCATCGGTATGGGCATGGCCGCCGGCGTCTACGACACCCAGCGGTCCGAGTCCCGGACGTCCGTCCGGCTCGACGCCGACGGCACCGCCCTGCTCCAGGCCGCGACCGCCGACATGGGCGCCGGCACCGCCACGTCCATGACGCAGCTCGCCGCCGACGCCCTCGGCCTGCCCATGCGCCGGGTGACCTTCCGGCTCGGCGACTCCCGTCTGCCTCCGGCCGCCGGCCACTTCGGTTCGCAGACCATGGCCAGCGTCGGATCCTCCGTCCAGGACGGCTGCGACAAGCTGCGGCGGCAGGCGATCGAACTCGCCGTCGGGGACGAGGAGTCACCGCTGCACGGCGTCGACCCCGCCGGCATCGTCGTACGAGGAGGCCGACTGCACGTGAAGGACAACCCCGCGCGCGGGGAGACGTACCAGCGGCTCCTGGCCCGCAACAACCGCACCCACCTCGAAGCGATGGGCTCGTACGCCGGGGCGCCGGAATCGGCGAAGTTCTCCTTCTACGCCTACGCAGCGACCTTCGCCGAAGTCGCCGTCGACGCCCGCCTCGGCCTGGTACGGGTACGGCGCATGGTCGGCGTGTACGACGCCGGCCGGATCATCAGCCCGAGACTCGCCGACAGCCAGGCCCTCGGCGCCATGACCGGCGGCATCGGCCAGGCCCTCCTTGAACACACGGTCACCGACCACCGCGACGGCCGGATCGTCAACGCCAACCTCGCCGACTACCTCGTGCCCACCCACGCCGACATCCCCGAACTGAAAGCGATCTACATCGACGGAGAGGACTACGAAGCCGACCCCATCGGCGTGAAGGGGCTCGGTGAGATCGTGCTCGTCGGAGTGGCGCCCGCCATCGCCAACGCGGTCTTCAACGCCACCGGCCGCCGGATCCGCGAACTGCCGATCAAGCCCGAGGCCCTGCTCTGAACTCCCGGGTGGCCGCGTCGCCACCGGTCACCCGGGCTCCCCCCCAGCGTCCGGCGGTCGACGACGGTCCACCGCCGGGCACCAGGCCGCCGTCGCACCCTGTCCTGCCACAGTGCGGCGGCGGTCCTCAAGCCCCCACCCCCCCCGGAGCGAACGCCCATGCTCAACATCGCGGACACGCTGTACGACTGGTGCCGCGAGGCCCGTCCCTTCGCCCTCGCCACCGTCGTCGACGTCAGCGGCAGCGCACCCCTGCCACCCGGTACCGCCCTCGCCGTCGACACGGACGGCCACACGGTCGGCAGCATCTCCGGCGGCTGTGTGGAGGGAGCCGTCTACGAGCTGTGCGTCCAAGTGCTCAAGGACGGCGACAAGCCCACCCGCGCCCGGTTCGGCTACTCCGACGACGACGCCTTCGCCGTCGGCCTGACCTGTGGCGGCGAGATCGACGTCCTGGTGCAGCGGGTCGAGCCCGCCGCCGAGCCGCATCTCATCGACGCCCTCGACGCGGTCGTAGGGGGCCGGCCCGTCGCTGTGGCCCAGGTGGTGGACGGCCCGGACGACCTCCTCGGCCGCACCCTCCACGTCCCCGAGGGCACGGGTCCTCACCGCGGAACCGTGGGCGACACGAACGCGGACCAGGTTGTCGCAGCGCAGGCCCGCGCGCAGCTGAGGGCCGGCCGCACCCGCCGTGTCGAGGTGGGCGGCGACGCCGACACCTGCCCCGAGCGCCTGTCGGTCCTCGTCCACACCCACGCGTCCCGCCCCCGCCTGCTGATCTTCGGCGCGGTCGACTTCGCGGGCGCCCTCAGCCGGGCCGGGCAGTTCCTCGGCCACCACGTCACCGTCTGCGACGCCCGCCCCGTCTTCGCCACCCCGGCCCGCTTCCCGCACGCCGACGAGGTCGTCGCCGACTGGCCCCACCGCTACCTGGAGCGCACCGAGGTGGACGGGCGTACCGCGATCTGTGCCCTCACGCACGACGCCAAGTTCGACGTCCCTCTGCTCCGCCTGGCGCTGAGCCTGCCGGTCGGCTATGTCGGCGCGATGGGCTCACGCCGTACCCACGAGCACCGACTGCAACTCCTGCGCGAAGCCGGCGTACCCGCGGACCGGCTGGCCCGCCTGCACTCACCCATCGGCCTCGACCTCGGCGCCCACACCCCCGAGGAGACAGCGATCTCCATCACCGCCGAGATCATCGCCCACACCCACAACGGCACCGGCCTGCCCCTGTCCCGCGTCCCCGGCCCCATCCACCAATCCGTCCGGACGACGACGGGCCTGTGAGAAGAGGAGCCCCAGACATGGACCCCGTACGGAGCACCTCACCTCGAAGACTGACCGAGGCGGCATCGGGCGCGCCCCTCGTCGCGGCGGCGGGTGCGGTGCCGGCCGCCGCCGCCGCGGCACCGTCCGGCCGAGGGTTGCCGAAGGGCAACTGACGCATCGACACCCACGCGCACTACTTCCCCGACGTGTACTACGACTACCTGGAGCGCCACGGCCGCCTCGCCGACACCCTGGCCCACGTGGGCCCCTGGTCGCTGGATGCGCACCTGGCGTTCATGGACCGGTACCGGATCCAGGCGAGCGTCCTGTCGTTCGGCGACCTCCAGCTCACCCTCGGCACGGTCGACGACCGCCGCGTCACCGCCCGCGCGGTCAACGACTACGCCCACGACCTCGTGCGCACCCGTGGTGACCGGTTCGGGGTCTTCGCGGTCACCCCGATGCCGGACATCGAGGGCGCGGTGGCCGAGGTGGACCGCGCGCTCGGTGAGCTGGACCTCGACGGCATCTGTCTGCTCACCAACTACCAGGGCCGCTACCTGGGTGACCCCTCGTTGGCTTCGCTGTACGAGGTCCTCGACCACCACGGCGCCTATGTCTACGTCCACCCGACGGGTCCGGAGGTGAATCCGGCCCCGCAGCTCCGCTACGGCCCCGACATTCCGGCCCTGGACTTCGTCTACGAGTACACCTTCGACGCGACCCGCGCGATGACGAGCCTGATCTACAACGGTGTTCTGCGGGACCACCGGAACATCCGCTGGCACTTCACGCACTGCGGCGGGACGCTGCCGTTCCTGTCGTACCGGCTCGTGACGCTGCACGCGTTCTTCCCGCCGTTCGACTCCGTACTGCCCGAAGGCCCCCTCGACCACATCTCGCAGCTGTACTTCGACGACGCGCAGGCGTTCACCGCCGCCCAGTTGCTGCCACTGGCGTCGCTCGTGCCGGCCGACCACATCATGTTCGGCAGCGACTGGCCGGCCGTCCACAACCTCTTCGAGGCCGACAACGCGGAGAAGATGCCGTTCATCGAGGGACGTCTGCCGGACCCGCGGGCGGGCGACCCCGAACCACCCGTCGACGGCGTCTACAGCCCGCAGCAGAGGATCGCTCTCGAGCGGACCAACGCCCTCGCCCAGTTCCCGAAACTGCGCGCGCGCATACCCCGGCTGAGCCGTCACTGAACCACGACCGCACGCCGGGTCCTGTCACCGCGAACTG
>NZ_BAAGPS010000010.1:0-100410 GCF_054783935.1 Streptomyces pseudoechinosporeus | reverse complement strand
ACAGGACCCGGCGTGCGGTCGGAGCCGGGGCCCGGGAGATTCGGTGGCCGGCTATCCGGTGTGCGGCAGTCGGGTGGCGGGGATGACGCCGAGCCGGCCGGCCTGGTAGTCCTCGAAGGCCTGGACCAGTTCGTCGCGGGTGTTCATGACGAACGGGCCGTAGTGGGCGACCGGTTCACGAATCGGCTGCCCGCCCATGACATACAGCTCCAGCTTCGGGGTGTGTGAGGCCTGCCGCGGCGCGGCGGTGAGGCGCAGGCCGTCCCCGGGCCCGTGCACGACGAGTTGACCGACCTGGATCGGCCTGTTCTCGGCGCCGACGGTGCCGACGCCGGCCAGGGCGTAGACCAGCGCGTTGTGTCCGGGGTGCCAGGGCAGGTCGACCTGGGCGCCGGGCTCGACCGTGATGTGCGCCAGTGTGATCGGCGTGTGTGTGACCCCCGGTCCGGCGTGTCCGACGATGTCGCCGGCGATGACCCGGATGAGCGCGCCGCCGTCCGGTGTGGTCAGCAGCGCCGCCTGGCTGCCGCGGATGTCCTGGTATCGGGGCGGGACCAGCTTCTTCGCCCGGGGCAGGTTGACCCACAGCTGGGTGCCGTGGATCACGCCTCCGCTCATCACCAGGCTCTCCGGCGGCGCCTCGATGTGCAGGATGCCCGCCCCGGCGGTCATCCACTGGGTGTCGCCGTCGGCGATCCGCCCACGGCCACCGTTGGAGTCCTGGTGGTCCACGATGCCGTCGATGACGTACGTGACGGTCTCGAAGCCGCGGTGCGGATGCCACGGGGTCCCCTTGGGCTCACCGGGGCCCAGGTCCACTTCGCCGAGATGATCGAAGTGGACGAAAGGATCCAGTTCGGACAGGGGCACATCGGCGAACCCGCGGCGCACCGGGAAGCCCTCACCCTCGTAGCCGCGCGGTGCGGTGACCAGCCGGCGCACCGCGCGGATCCGGGTCCTGGCAGGGGCGAGTCCGGGCAGGCGGGGCAGGACGAGGACGTCCTCGACGGTGATGGCGGGCATGGTGCTCCTCCCTGGACGGACGCTGCCGGCGATCAGGCGATCAGGCGAAGGAGTACGGGCCGAAGCGGCCCCACACCACCGCACCGGCCAGCACGATCAGCACAAGGTTCGGCACGATCGCGCTGGACTCCTTGCGCCTGGCGTGGGTTGTCGCCGCCGCGGCCATCAGCAGCACGAGGCCGACGGCGGCCAGCGGCACCAGGACGGGGATGATGTCCAGCGCGGCGGGCAGGATCAACCCGACCGCGGCCAGCACCTCCAGGGCGCCGATCAGCTTGAGCATGCCGGGAGAGAAGTCCTCGGCCCACGCCATGTTCGGCGAGGCGGCGAGCTTCTCCTTCGGCTGGGCCAGCTTCGCGCCGCCGGCGGCCAGGAAGAGCGCGGCGAGCAGGCCGGCCAGAATCCACAAAGCGATGTTCATGAGTTGACCAATCAAGGGGGGCAGACAGGGCCCCGGCGTTCTCGTGATGCGTCCCGATGTGCGGGATGAAAGCGGCATTTCGCGAGAACGCCGGGGCCCTGGGGATTAGATGCGTGGAATAAGATCCGCCGGGTCGCCCGTCAGGAGCCGGCGAAGGCGGACTTGTGCGCGTTCAGCCACTGCTGGAACGTCTGGAGTTGCGGGTTCAGACCGCGGACGGCGTCGAGGTCGCGGACCGCGTTGAACTGCGGCACCTCCGCGTAGAACTGGAACATGTTCCCCGACTCGGCCGCGGCGGGGAACGGCTGCGCCCGCATCGCGTCGAAGGGCACCGGCACGTACGCCACGTCTTCACCCAGGGCCGCGCTGAGCTGCTCGGCCATCTGCTTGCCGGTCAGGTGCTCGCCGGCGATGGACACGGTGCGGCCCACGAGGTCACCGCCGCGGCGGAAGATGCCGTAAGCGGTCTTGCCGATGTCCTCGGCGGCGATGCCGGCGAGCGCACTGTCGGCCATCGGCATGGCCAGCACGAGCCGGCCGTCGTCTCCCCGTCGCGGCGCCATCGGGCCGAGCAGGTTCTCCCAGTAGAAAGTGGTCTGCAGGAAGGTGGTCGGCACCCCGGCATCGGTGAAGAACTGGTTGGCCTCGGCCTTGGCGTCGAAGTGCGGGACCTTGTAGCTGCCCATCAGCGTGGGCATGCGCTCGTCGTCGAGCGGGATGTAGTCGCGGGTGTCCTCCAGCGTCGACCAGATCACATGGGCCACGCCCGCGGCCTTGGCGGCCCGGGCCATGGTCGCCGCCTCCTGCTTCTCCCGCTCGGGCGACATGTCCGCCCAGAAGTTGGTCACCAGGAACGCCCCATGCGCCCCGTCGAACGCCTCCGTCAGGCTCCGCAGGTCGCCGATGTCGGCCTTCACCACCTCGGCGCTCAGCGCCGTGAGTTCGCGTGCGGTGTCCGAGTCGGGGCTGCGGGTCAGTGCACGTACCGCGAACTCACCACCGGCGTCGGCCAGGATCGCCCTGGCCAGCCCGCCGCCTTGGGCACCGGTCGCGCCGACCACCGCGATGACCTTCTTCTCCGCCACGGCCTTCTCCTTCTTGTTGGGTCAGGGGCAGCACACCCCCACTGCATGACGCATCATGTACCTCCACATCCGAAAGTGCATGACGTGTCATGTGATGTGTCATGGACGTTAGATGCAGGTGTATGACATGTCAAGCGCCCAGTAAACTCGTTGCGTATGAACGACACACCCGCGTGGCTGAGCCCCGCCGAGCAGCACGCCTGGCGTGCCTTCATCCGCCTGCACCAGAAGCTCTGGGCCACGCTGGAGCGTGACCTGAAGGCGCACAAGCTGTCCGGCGCCGACTTCCAGATCCTCGTCGCCCTCACCGACACCCCCGACGGTCGGCAACGATTCCAGGACCTCGCCAGCACCATCGAGTGGGAACAGAGCCGCCTGTCCCACCAGATCGCCAGGATGACCAAACGCGGCCTGGTGACCCGGGAAGAATGCGCCGAGGACGGACGCGGTGCCTTCGTCGCCATCACACCGGCCGGCCGCCAAATCATCGAGGCCGCCGCACCCCACCATGTCGCCATGGTCCGCCGCCTGGTCATCGACGCCCTCAGCGACGAACTCGACACCTTCGCACGGCTCTCCAACCGCATCCTGGAACAACTAGACAACGAGCCACGGTGACTCTCGCCGCGGTCCTCGCACTGGTGACACCGCCGACTCCTGACTTCGCTCGTCTCGGAGGGCCCATGGGGCAGTCGGAAATGCTTGCCCTGATGCAGCTGCTCCCAGTCGACCTCGGGGTGCGCGTCGACCGACGCCGTGGTGAAGATCGGCACGTCGACCGTCCCGGCCCGGAGGTGCCGTACCCCACCTCTCGCCACTCCGTGGGCTTGATCCATCCCCGGTCCGCATGTGGTCGAACTCAACTCGCCTCACCCCGAGACGTTCGGCGGCCTGGTCGGGACCGAGTGGGGTGGCGGCTGCGACCAGGTCGGCCGGGTCCTCGCGCCGGCCCGCGGCGTCGACCTGGGTGGGTTGAGGAGTGAGCCGTCCGGGTTGCCGCTGAGCTCGGTCAGCAGGCCGCGCGCGATGAGCCGGCGGACCACGAACGCGGTCACGTTCGCCCGCTCATCGAGCGGTTCGAGGAGCAGGTTGCGCATGGTCCAGTGGGGGCGCGCCGCCGTCGAAGAAACCGAGCACGGCGGCGTTGACGTTCGAGGTGAGCATCGCCCGGCACCGCTCCCACTGCGGGGTCCCGGCAGCACGCCGGCCGGTGAGGTCACCCTCGTGGCGCTCTCCGTGTCGCCGCCGATGAGGATCTTCATGCTGCCTCAGGTTGCGCGCCGGCGAGGGAACCTTGAAGGAGAGAGTGCTCATGCGGGGCCTCCTGGAGGCCTGAACACGTCAGTCACGGGCTGCCAGAACACCGCCCCGGTGCACGGACAGGCAGGGAAGCGGAAGATCCGGATATTGTCGTTGGATGCCGACGACATCACGTCCCGCGTGGCGGGCTTGATCCAGCAGCACTAGGGCGCACACCTTGGCCCACACCTGCCGGGTGATTCCGGACCCTGCCTCGTACCGAGCCGCCGCCCTACGCGTCGGTGGCGCCGGGGCGGCACAGTGCCATTCTCGTCGGCCCCGTCGGCGGCCGACTGAAGTGCCCTGCCCAGGGCGGTCGCCGCACCTTGGGCTCGGCGACTCCAGTGACTCCACCCGTGCAGGCGAAGCGAGAGCGGTGGGCCCTTCACATCGGCCCTGTTCGCGTCACCTTGACCCTGCCGGTCAGCGTGACGTCGAAACGGACGCCGTGGAGAGACGTCCGTCAGTACGTGACGGTGATGCGGTGACGGATCGCGGTGCTCTTCTCGGCCTCGTCGACCAGGGCGACCGCGTAGTCCTCGGCGCTGATGAAGCTGGTGCCGTCCCATGCGATGAGCAGGTCGTCGCCGCCGAGGCGGAAGGTGCCGGTGCGCTCGCCGGGGGCATGACGGACCTGGCGGAGGCCGTGTCCTTCAGCTCGGGCGGCTTCACCCCGCTCGCCGACCGCATGGCGAAGGATGAGTTGATCCGCCGCGATCCCGACCCTGTCGACCGACGAGCCGCACTCGCCGCATTGACCGACCAGGGCGCCGAGGCGCTCGACCGCGCCCTGACCGCCCACGTCTCCCAGCTCCGCAGCCACGTCACCGGACCGCTCTCATCCGAGGATCGCCGCCACCTCGAGCGCATCCTGCGCACGCTCCGCGACGCCAACGAATGAAGTTCCGCGCGGACGCGCAGACTCTCAGTGCCGGATGGGCGCCGTAACCGCATGGCCACCTGCAGCCAGTCGCCCGGACCGAAAGACAATCGCCCTCGCCGTCATCGCAGAGACCATGGGCCCGCCCCCTTCCGCCGGGACGGTACGGCGCGGGTGGTGCGCGTGCCCTGGCGCTCGCGGTCGCCGTCCGCCCCCTGGCGGTGGCCGGTGCCTTGCCTCTGGCTCAGGACCGAGCATCCGGTGCCGGTGCTCGCGGTGCTGGGCCGTCGGCCCAGCCGCATTCCCCACCTGCTGCTGTCTTGGTCAGAGGTTCAGCAGGTGTGCCGCGTTGCGGTGTGCGATGCGTTTGAGGTCGGCGCGGGAGAACGGCGCTGTGCGGAGGAACTCGACTGCCTCGGCCGTTGATTCGTAGGGGTAGTCGACGGCGAACAGCAGCCGGTCGACGCCGATGGCCTGGACGGCTCCGAGGAGGGCCGCGTGGGAGAAGACGCCGCTGGTGGTCGCGTAGAGGTTGTGCCGCAGGTAGTGGGAGGGCAGTTGTCGTGGCCTGCTCTTGGGGTCGGCCTGGTGGTAGCGGCTGTCGAGCCGGGCCAGCTGGAAAGGCAGCAGTTCTCCCATGTGCCCCAGCGTCACCGAGGCCCCGGGGAACTCGTCGAACACTCCACCGTAGATCAGGCGCAGTGCGTGGGCGCCGACCTGCGCTGTCCATCCCCAGGACGGCCCGCTCAGCACGGGATGCCCCTGGAACACCCGCCACTGATCGGCGGGGAAGAGCGCGGGATGGAGGTAGAGCGTCACGCCGAGCCGTTCAAGCTCGGCCCACACGGGCCGGAACTGCGGCTCGTCGAGGTAGTGGCCCTGGACGTGGTCGTTGTGCAGGACCCCCTTGAGGCCCAGTTGCTCCACCGCCCGGCGCAGCTCCACCACCGCGGCCTTCGGATCCTGCAACGGCAGGGCGGCGAAGCCGGCGAACCGTGTCGGGTGGGCGGCGACCACGTCGGCCAGGCGGTCGTTGACCCGGCGGGCCGTGGCCACGGCCTCGGAGGGGTCCTCGATGGCCTCCACGCCGGGTGAGGTGAGCGACAGGACTTGCACGTCCACCCCGTGCTCGTCCATGTCCGCCAGCCGCAGCTCCGTGAAGTCGGCGAGCCGGCGCCCCCACTCTTCCCCCCAGCCGGGGGGCATACGGGCCTCGCCCGGCCATGGGATCAGCTCCGGAACGGAGAACGCCTCTTCGACTGCGATCACCTTCATGCCGCGCCCCGGGCGGCCGACGGCGGTCCCGGCCGACGTGGAGGTGACGGCCTGGGCGGCGGCGGGCGGGGCCGTGAGGCCTGCTGTGCCTGCGGTGGCGCCGGCCGCGGCGGCCAGCAGGCGCCGCCGCGAGGTGCCCGCGGCGAGGGGGGATACAGACGATCCTGTCGTCATCGTCCTGCCTTCCATCGGTTTGACGGGAATCGGGGGCATGAGTCGGAGGGGTGGGATCGATCTGAGTCCACTATTAGGTAACCTAATCATAGGCTACCTAATGAATGCTGATCTCGGAAGCTCCCGGTGATGTGGGGCACCAGACCTGACCGGCCTACGATCGGCAGACCGCGCCGGACCGACCGCCTCACCGTGAAAGCAGAACCCCATGGCCTCCTCCCCGTCTGAATCCGAGCCGCTCATCCGGCTGCTGTGGCGCGCACACAACTGGTTCCGAGCCGCCCTGACCACTGCGTTCGAGGCCCAGGAAGACGGGCCGGCCGTCAGTGCGGCACACGTGACCCTGCTCAGTCAGCTCCCGTCAGAGGGGGCGAGCATCGCCGAGCTGGCCCGGCGTCTGGGCGTCAGCGCCCCGACCGCGCACCAATGGGTCCATGAACTTGTCGCCCTGGGCGTGGTGACCGTGGAGAGCGATCCGCACTCCGCCCGGTCGAAGCTCGTGCGCCTCACGGTGGCCGGTGTCCGGCGCCGCGCCGAGACGATGCAGATACTGGCCGGACTCGAAGCCGCAATCGCCGAACGCGTCGGCGCGGATACCGTCACCGCACTACGGGCCGCACTGGAGGAACCGTGGGGATCTCCGGAATCGGCAGCGGCGGACCTCCCCGACCTTTCCACCCGGTAACGCTGTTTGCTCCCGGGGGCAGTGGCCGACTTCCACGCCGACAAGGGCGACGAACTACGACCACCTGCGTCGTCGGCTCAGCAAACGCGGCCTGCGGCTGTCCGCCCGCCGTGGATTGGATTAGTGGCTCCAGCGGATCTCGGAGGTGGGGCGGTTCCACACCGGGGTGTCGGTGAAGCCCGCATCGACGGTGTCTCCAGCCGGTCGTCCAACATCGGAATGCCCAGGTACTGCATACGTAGCGCCGGGCCGCCGCGGTCCCGGACCAGCAGGGCCACGCCGTGGCGACGCCGCCGACGGCGCTGTCGCCGCCGACAGCCAGCCGTGCCGGGTCGATGCCCAGCTCCGCTGAGTGTCCGGCCGTCCAGGCCGGCGCAGCGTAGGAGTCCTCCAGTCCGGTCGGGAAGGGGTACTCGGGCGCGAGCCGGTAGTCCACCGAGACCCCCACCGCGCCGACCTGGTCGGCGATAGCAGCAGGTCGGAGTGGCAGAAGTCCGGACTGCCGAGCACATAGCCGCCGCCGTGCAGGTACACCAGGCCGGGCAGGCCGGTGTCCGCTGCCTCGGTGCCGGCCGGGGTGTAGATCCGGACCGGGACCTGCGGTGCGCCCTCAGGGGCCCGGAACAAGAGTGTCGCGGACGTCGACCTGCCGGGCCGGCTCGTAGACGGGCAGGTGCGCCGTCATCTCCTTCTCGGCCGCGCGGGCGGCGGCGATGTCGGTGAACGGCAGATCGTTGATCATCAGGACAACATGGGCCAGCTCGGGATCGAAGGCGTAGGACATGGGTGCTCTGCTCCTCGGAAGCGTCTCGCTCGCGCGATCTTCGGGACTGCAGACACCATTCCGCGCCATACGTGACATCCCGCGTCAGGGATCTCACGGCGCTTCCGTAAAGCAGGCCGGCCGCTTTCGATCCCGGGCGCGTCAGGATGGCCGGGTGGGCCAGAGTGCGGTGACGTCGTCGGCCGGGGGTTCGGTGATCATGCGGTCGGCTTCGGCGGGGGAGCCGCCGATGGCGCGGGAGTTGCCCGTGGCCTCCGGGGCGTACGGCGGCCAGCCTGGGGATCCGGTGGCGGCGAAGGCGGCCCAGGCGCCGACGAGGGTGTCGCGGGCGGTGAGGTGTTCGGGGGTGTCGGCGCCGACGAGGGACAGTTTGTCGAAGACGAGGAGCAGGTCGGCGCCGTGGAAGGCGCCCATGGCCGGTCCGCACGGTTCGTCGACGAGGAGGTAGTGGTAGGCGCGGCCTCCCGCCCCTGCCTGGGCCCGGGCCAGACGCGTGGCCGGGATCCGGTAGAGGGCGTCGGTGAGGAAGGCACCGCGCAGGGCCGACAGGTCGTCGGGGTCGGCGGTGCGGCTCCGGTAGGCGTCGAGGAGCTTCTCCGGTTCCGTGATACCGGCGCACCGCATCTCGGTGTATAGGGTGGTTTCGCCCTCGGGGCGGAAGGAGTCGCCGCCGATCATCTGGAAGACGCGGGCTTCGTCGCGGGTGGCGCCGACGAGCAGGGGGATGTCTGCGGCGGCGCCGTCGGCGACGGCCTGCTGCGGGGCGACGGGCAGCACGCCGCCGTCGAGTACGGCACCCCAGGAGCGGCCGCCGGGCAGGTTGCGCTGTCCGATGTCGCCGGTGACGACGGTGCTCTGCGCGTCCAGGATCCGCCGGCAGGTGACGGTGAGCAGGTCCTCTGGGCCGTCGAGGCGGAGTGCGGTGATCAGATCCTCGGCCATGGTGGTGGCGGTGGCCCGGTCGAAGATCCGGGACGTACTGCCGCTCTGCAGGATCGCCTTGTGGAAGAGGCCGGCGGCTGCGGGTGCGGCCAGCAGGGCTCCGACGGAGAAGGCACCGGCGGACTGCCCCGCCACGGTGATGTTGCCGTGGTCACCGCCGAAGGAGGTGATGTTGTCCCGTACCCAGCGCAGGGCGGCCATCTGGTCCTGGAGGGCGAGGTTGGTGGACCCGGCCCACTGGCTGCCGAGGTCGGCCAGGTGCAGGAAACCGAGGGCTCCCAGGCGGTAGTTGGCGGTGACGACGACCGTGCCGGTCTGCCGGGCGAGAGCGGCCCCGTCGCTGTACGGGGGTGCGGCGGAGCCGGCGTCGTATCCGCCGCCGTAGATCCACACGATGACAGGCCGGCGGGCGTCCTCGGCCGTCGTCGTGGGCGTCCAGACGTTGAGATACAGGCAGTCCTCGGACGTCTCCCGGATCTCCGCCGTGGGGAAGGCGGGGAAGGTGGACGTCTGGCTCGCCCCCGGCACCAGGGAGGACGCGCCCTGTGCGGGCGCCGGTGCGAAGCGGTCGGCCCGGCGGACACCCTGCCACGGCCGGGGCGGCTGGGGCGGACGGAACCGCAACTCCCCCACCGGGGGTGCGGCGAAGGGGATACCGGCGAAGAGACGACCCCCGCCGGGAAGTGCACATCCGCGAACGGTTCCCGCGGCGGTATCGGTCAGAAGTGCGTCTGTCATGGCGTGAGCCTGTCTTCCCATGGTGCGAGGTCAGCTGGGCGGAAGTGAGCATTCCACCCCTACGTGACACCGGCCGTCAGGATTTACGCTCACTCGTGTGAAAGCCGACCGACTGCTGTCCATCTGCTGCTCCTGCAGACCCGCGAACGGATCTCCCACGTCGAGCTCGCCGAGCACCTGGAGGTCTCCGTCCGCACCGTCTACCGCGACGTCGAAGCACTGTCCGCCGCCGGCGTCCCGGTGTGGAAGGAGCGCGGACGCAGCGGCGGGGTGCGGCTGCTGCCCGGCTACCGCACCGATGTCATCGGGCTGACCAACGACGAGGCACGCGCCCTGTTCGTCCTCGCCACCGAGGGCACGCACGATGCCCTCGGCCTCGGGGAGGCGTTCCGCTCGGCGCTACGGAAGGTCATGGCCGCGCTGCCCGCCCCGCACCGCGGCGACGCGGCACGCACCAGCGAGCGCGTCCTCGTCGACCCCGTCCGCTGGATGCACGGCACCGAAACGGCCTCCGACGCCCATCTCGCAGAGCTCCAGCACGCCGCCTTCACTGACCGCCGGCTCCGGCTGACCTACCGCAGCGGCGACGCCCGCGAGCCGCGCCGCTACACGGTGGACCCGTACGGGCTGGTCAGCAAGGCAGGTGTCTGGTATCTGGTCGCCGACCGGGACGGTGCGTCCCGGCTGTTCCGCGCCGACCGGGTCAAGGCCGCCGAGGTTACCGACGAACCCGTCCACCGTCGTCCCGGCCAGACCCTGGCAACCCTCTGGGCCCTGCTGCGCGAACGCTTCGAGAGCCTGCCGGACGGCATCCGGGTCCGCTGCCGGGTACGCCGCGAGCAACTGGAGATCTTCCAGCGTCTTTTCGCCTCCCAGATGGTCGCCCCGCCCCTCCCCGTGGATGACGGCTGGGCCCGTGCCGAACTCGCCTTCCGCGAACTTCCCGACGTACGCGGCCTGCTCTCCCTGGGCGCCGCTGTCGAGGTCCTCGACCCGCCCGAGGCCCGCGCCGAAA
Organism: Streptomyces pseudoechinosporeus; assembly: GCF_054783935.1. Lineage (NCBI taxonomy): Bacteria > Bacillati > Actinomycetota > Actinomycetes > Kitasatosporales > Streptomycetaceae > Streptomyces > Streptomyces pseudoechinosporeus. Next base: position 90,089 of record NZ_BAAGPS010000010.1, on the reverse strand, counting down.
TCGCCGCCGTGTCCGCCGAACTCACCGCGCTCTACGGTGCGCGGGCCTGACCGCACCTACCGACCTGTGCCGAATGGCAGGTCTGCATCGAGACCGCCATCGCATTCGTCGGGTTGCGCCAACCGGTCTTGCCGCCCGTCTGCCTGCCGGGCCGTCCTGTTCGCGGCGATCTACGTAACGGTCGAATGCGCCCTGCGGCCGCCCAGGCCGGTACCACAGGGCCTGGCTCTCCGGCCCGCGGGCGGTGACTGCGCCCGACAGGTCCAGGCCACGCTGGCGCACCACAAGGGACTGCCCGGTCGAGGCCAGCGCCATGATCGCGGCGAAGGGCAGCATGCCTGCGATCGCGCTCCGCGACAGGCTCCCCGGAGCCGGAGCCGGAGCCGGGCTCAGGGTGAACAAACGATCGTGGCCAGGCAGATCGTCATCGTCGGCCTACCGGCAAGCGCCCGCAGGCGGCCGTGCGGCGACCCGCCGGCCGTCTGCGTCTCCGCCCCTCGTCGCGGCTAGGGGCTTGCCGGATCTGTGCCGCGTGCTTCGGGAGTGGTCGGGCTGGACGGGCTGGCCCCGGACGTCGTCGGCTGGGGGCGGCCGGTCAAGATAGGTTCGTCCAGATGCCCTTGACTTCGGTGTAGGCCTCGATGGCCTGCCACCCCATCTCGCGGCCGATGCCGGAGGCCTTGCGTCCGCCCCACGGCGCTGCCGGATCCTGCACGGGCAGGGAGTTGATGTACACCGCGCCGGCCTTCAGCCGCCGCGCGAGCCGGTTGGCGCGGCCGACATCGCGGGTCCAGACGCTGGCCACCAGGCCGTACGGCGTGTCGTTGGCGCGTGCGACGACGTCGTCCTCGTCCTCGTAGGACAGGATCGACAGCACCGGGCCGAAGATCTCCTCCTTGGCGATCGTCATCGAGTCGGCCACGTCGGTGAAGATGGCCGGCCGGAGGAAGAACCCCTTCGCGAGGTCACCTGAGGTGGCCCGCTCACCACCCGTCAGCAAGGTCGCGCCTTGGTCGACGCCGAGTTGGACATAGCGCATCACGCGCTCCAGCTGCTCGGCGGAGACAAGCGGACCGAGCTGGGTGGCCGGGTCCATGCCGTTGCCCAGGCCCATGCCGGAGACGGCGGCAGTGATCTTCGTGGCGAACTCGTCGATGCGGCTGGCATGGACGTACATCCGCGCGTACTGCGCGCAGATCTGGCCGGCGTTGAACAGCCCGCCCAGCAGATTGCCCATGACCGCGGCGTCGATGTCCGCGTCTGCGGCGATGATGCTGGGCGCCTTGCCACCGAGCTCCAGCGACACGCGCGTCAGACGGTCCGCGCTGGCGCGGAGGATCTCCTTGCCGACCTCGGTGGAGCCGGTGAAGGAGATCTTCGCGACCCCGGGGTGCCGGACCAGGGCCGCCCCTGTCGAACCGTCGCCGGTGAGCACGTTGACCACCCCGGGCGGGAAGCCGGCTCTGGTTGCCAACCCGGCGAGGCGCAATGTGGACAGCGGTGCCTGTTCCGCGGGCTTGATCACCACGGTGTTGCCGGTGGCCAGCGCTGGGGCGAGTTTCCAGGCCAGGATCATCAGCGGCGCGTTCCACGGCGTGATCAGTCCACAGACACCCAGTGGCTCCCGCAGGGTGTGGTGGGCGAAGCCGGGCACCGACACCGGCGAGGTGACACCGGTGATCTTGGTGGTCCAACCGGCGTAGTACCGCAGGACGCTGATCACGTTGGGGAGGACGAACTGTTCGTTGAGCGTGACCGGCATCCCGTTGTCGAGGGTCTCGACCTCGGCCAGCTCGCGCGCGTTCTCTTCGACCAGGTCGGCCAGCCGCCACAAGAGCCGGCCCCGCTCGTCGGGCATCATGTCGGCCCACTCCGCGGATTCGAACGCACGTCCCGCCGCGTCAACCGCCGCGTCGACCTCAGAGGAGCCCGCGAGCGCGAGGTCACCGATGGTCTCACCGGTCGCCGGATTGATCGTCTCGAATCGCTCGCCGGAGGAGCCGACCCATTCCCCGCCGATGAGCAGTTGGCCCTTCTCGTACATGTCGGTACTCACTTCCCGATGAGCAGGTCAGCGGCCCGCTCGGCGATCATGACGGTGGGGGCATGGGTGTTCCCGGACGGGATGTCAGGCATGACGGAGGCGTCCACCACTCGCAGCCCCTCGACGCCGTGGACGCGCAGTTGCGGATCCACGACCGCCTCCCGGTCGACGCCCATCCGGCAGGTACCGACCTGGTGGTGATAGGTCTGCACGCGGTTGCGGACGTAGTCGCGCACGGCATCCCGGCTGGTGACGTGGGTGCCCGGAGCCCACTCGTCCTTGCGCCACTCGCCCAGAGCAGGCTGGCGGCCGATCTCGCGGACCAGTTCGACGGAGTCGACCATCACTTCGAGGTCGTGGGGCTCGGCGAACACCTGCGGGTCCAGCGCGGGCGGCGTCGTCGGGTCGGCCGACCGCAGCCACAGGCGCCCCCGGCTGAGCGGGCGTACGAGCCCGCCCAAGCACGTGAACCCGTTCTGCGGCACGTTCGGGTCATCTCCGAGGTAGGGCGCATGAACCAGCAACGGCTGGGTGTCCGGTGCGGTCAGATCGGGGTGGCTCTTCCAGAAGATGTTCACCTCAAGGCCCTGCGCCGAAGGCTGCGGCAGCGGCTGCGTGGTCTCCCACAGGACCGGGCAGATCAGGTGGTCGTGCAGATTGCCACCGACACCGGGAAGATCCGCGAGCACGTCGATGCCCAGAGCCCGCAACTGATCGGCCGGCCCGATGCCGGAGAGCAGCAGGAGCTGAGGCGACCCGATCGCACCGCCGCTGACCACGACCTCGTTCTCCGCCCGCGCCTGCTCGGTACGCCCGTCGAGGACGTACTCCACCCCCACGCAGCGCTCGCCGTCGAACAGCAGACGCGACACGACGGCGCCGGTCACCACGGTCAGCGCGGGGTTGCCGAGGACAGGCTCGACGAAACTCGCCCAGGCGCTGCGGCGACGTCCGTCCCGCACGTTGAGCTGGGTATAGCTCACTCCGAGGTATTCGGGGCTGTTCGGGTCGGAGATGAAGGGCAGCCCGGCCTGGGTCGCCGCCGCGACGAATGCTGCGGCCAGGGGGTTCGGGTTCTTGATCCGGCCGACCGGCAGCGGTCCGCCGTGGCCGTGCAGCTCCGACGCGCCCTCCTCGTGGTCCTCGGACCGCTTGAAGTAGGGAAGAACCGAGTCCCAGTCCCAGCCGTAGCAGCCGCGGTACGCCCAGCTGTTGTAGTCCTCGGGAACCCCGCGGGCGTAGATCATGCCGTTGATCGAGCTGCATCCGCCCACGACCTTGCCCCGCGGCCATCCCAGACGTCGTCCGGCGGCATGCTCCTGCGGTTCGGTCACGTAGGCGTAGTCGACCTCGGTGTGCCACAGCGCGAGCGAGCTCGCGGGGTCATGGATCTCGGGCCGTGTATCCAGCGGGCCGGCTTCGACGAGCAGGACACGTCGGCCCGCGTCGACGAGCCGACGAGCGAGCACCGAGCCCGCTGAACCGGCGCCGACGACTACGTCGTCATAGGTGGATGTTCCCTCGGTCATGCGTACTCCCGTACCGATCAAGACGGCTTCCCGCCCTGGAGAACCATTGGGATAGCGTTCGTTTGTCGAACTTGCGTGTTCGGAATATTGCGGCGTGGTTGCAGCGGTGTCAAGAGTCGCAACGCGGACGGATCTCCCCGCCGAGAACGCGCTGCCCCATCCGCCAGGGCAGTCACAGGGCACCGGTATTCGGTCAGGTTGATTCGAGGTGGTTCGATTCGGTGCGGCAGGACCCATTTGCTGGCGGACGGTCAGCGGATCGAACTCACGGCGACCGAAAAGTGCGACGCACTCGTGCGACGGCAGGGCGGCGCGATGGGAAAGAACTGCGGCAGGCAGCCGCGCGGCAGCGGTTCCTTGGGACGCCCTGACGTCCGACCTTGCCGGTGGAGTTGCTGAGCCGACTGCTTGGCTCGACATCCATGGGGCCCTCGCTGGGGACGGCGCGCCGCAGGCACCGTGAACTGCGCCCCGGGAGCCGGTCTGCGAACGATCCCCGTTCTACTCGTCCGCCGTTCCGGCGAGCAGCTCGGTGATCCGTTCGGCGGCCGTGGTCAGCGGATGCGCGTAGTCGGCGAAGCCCGGCGTTCGGGTGGTCGGCACGATGACCGCCAGGCTGGCGATCACCGAACCGTCGCCGTCGCGGACCGGCACCGCCAGCCCGTAGGCGCCGACCCGGAGTTCGTCGTGGGTGACCGCGTAGCCCAGCGTCTGGACCTCCGACAGGCGCCGGTGGATCCGCTCCGGTTCCTCGACGCGAGCGAGGACGGCCTCGCGCTCCGGCGCGTCGAGGAAGGCGAGCAGTGCCAGCCCGCTGGCGCCGAGTGTGATCGGATGGCGGTAGCCGAGGTCGTACTGGACGCGTACGAGGTGGTGCGAGCCGGTCACCTGCTCGACGATCACCACCTGGTCGTCCTCGCGGACGGCGAGCACCAGCGTTTCCTTCAGTTTGTCGGCGAGAGCGGTCATGACCTCCCGCGCCACCGCCCGGAACTCGGGTTCGAACTGACCCGCCATGCGCATCAGTACGGCGCCGAGAGCGTAGCGGTCGCCGCGCTTGAGCACGAACCCCCGCCCCTGCAGCGTGGCCAGCAGGCGGTGCACGACGGTGCGGTTCAGGCCCGTTGCCCGGGCGAGTTCGACCGGGGTCTGTGCACCCTGATCGGCGATCCGCAGCAACAGGACCAATGCCTGGTCGGCGGTCTTGGAGATCTCCACCCTAGCCCCCTCGAACTTGGTGAGTCGCAAAACGAACGATAGCGCGGAGCATCATCTCGCCCTGCGCCAGAAGCTCTTGCGCCTGGGCCATGTGCGTTGACAAAGCCTTGGTTGCAGAGCCACGATGAGTCAAGAATCGAACTTGTATGTTCGTTTAACGAACCATAGGGGAGAGTTGGATCACGTGCCTTACTTCCTGCACCTGGGCGAGACACCCCGCACCCGGCACACCCAGTTCCGTCGGCCTGACGGTGTTCTCTACCGCGAGGAGCTGATGGGCGAGGAGGGCTTCGTCTCGGATTCCTCGCTCCTGTACCACCGGGAGGCACCGACCGACGTGGTCACGGTGGAGGCGGTCGAAGGAGCCCGGCCACCGCTGGTCGCGAACTTCCCGCTCAAGCCGTGGCACCTGCGCCCGCACAACCTCGCCGGCAAGGGCGACCTGGTCCGTGACCGGCACGTGCTGCTGGGCAATGACGACGTGGTCATGACCTACGCGGTCGCGAACGTACCGTCCCTGCTCTACCGCAACGCCATCGGCGACGAGCTGGTGTACATCGAGGCGGGCAGCGGACGGCTGGAGTCGGTGTTCGGCACCCTGGATGTCGGCAGGGGCGACTACGTGATCGTGCCCACCGCCACCACCCACCGCTGGGTCCCGGCCGACGGCGACGCACTGCACGCGGTGGTGTTCGAAGCCTCCGGACACGTGCGGCCGCCCAAGCGCTTCCTCTCCGAAACCGGGCAGTTCCTGGAGAGCGCGCCCTACTGCGAGATGGACCTGCGGCGCCCCGAAGGCCCGTTGCTCGCCGAAGGCACCGACATCGAGGTCCTGGTGCGCAACCGGGACGGCGTCACCCGCTACGTGCACGCGACGCATCCGTTCGACGTGGTGGGCTGGTTCGGCTGCCTGTACCCGTACGCCTTCAACATCGCCGACTTCTCGCCCGTCACCGGCTCCCTGCACCGGCCGCCGCCGGTGCACCAGACCTTCGAGGGCCCGGGCTTCGTCATCTGCTCCTTCGTGCCCCGCCTGTTCGACTACCACCCCGACGCGGTGCCCGTCCCGCCGTTCCACGCCAACGTCGACTCCGACGAGGTGCTGTTCTACGCCGACGGCAGCTTCATGAGCCGCAAGGGCACGGGCATCGGCCAGGGCTCGGTCTCACTGCACCCCGCCGGATTCATCCACGGCCCGCACCCGGGCAGCATCGAGGCCGCGCTCGGCGCCCGGCGGACCGAGGAGACCGCCGTCATGCTCGACACCTACCGGCCACTGCGCCTCGGCACGGCCGCCATGGACTGTGAGGACCCCGAATACCTGAGCAGCTGGCGGGTCCGGCGATGAACACACCCGACCGGGAGCTGCTGGCGGTGCCCATGCGCACCCCCGCCTCCGCGAACGAGATCTACTCCGGCGTGGCCCGGATGGCGGGGACGCTGTGGTGCACCCGGCACCGGGCACGGCCGGGGAAGATCGCCCCCACCGCGGTGGTCGCCGTCCACCCGTCCTCGAACTTCCTCGGGCACTACGCGCTGGGCGCCTTCGCCCGCGCGGGCGTGGACGCGATCGGCATGACCACCCGTTACATCGGCAACGACACCGCCCTGTTGCTGGAGAACTGTGTCGTCGACATCGGGTCGGTCGTCCGGCACCTGCGGGAGGAGGGCTACGAGCGGGTCGTGCTCTTCGGCAACTCGGGGGGCGGGGGCCTCGTCTCGCTGTACCAGAACCAGGCCGAACACCCCACGATCACGGCGGCCCCGGCAGGCGGAGGACCCGACCTGACCCAGGCCGACCTGCCCCCCGCCGACGCGCTCGTCCTCGCGATGGCCCACCCCGGCCGGGCCCAGTTGCTCGCCGAGTGGCTCGACCCGGCGGTCCGCAGCGAGCAGGACCCGTTCGACCGCGACCCCGACCTGGACCTGTTCGACGCCCGGAACGGACCGCCGTACACACCGGAGTTCCTGCACCGCTACCGCGCCGCGCAGGTCGCACGCAGCGAGGCGATCACCGCCTGGGCCGAGAAGAAGCTGGCCCACCTGGACGAGCGCGGGATCGCGGACATGCCGTTCCTGGTGCACGGCGTCTGCGCGGACCCCCGGTTCCTGGACCTGTCGCTGGACCCGTCCGACCGCGAGCCGGGGACGCTGTGGGGCGACGCGTGGAACGCGAACTTCCAGCCGGCCGCGCTCGGGCACTACACGACCCTGCGCTCATGGCTGTCCCAATGGTCCCTGAGCCGTTCCCGCGGCGACGGCCCGGCCAGGCTGCGCACCGTCGACACCCCCGTGCACGTCGTGTACGGCACCGCCGACCAGGGCTGTTTCCCCTCCCACGCCCGGGCCCTGTACGACGCGGTCCAGCACGACCGCAAGGCGCTGACACCCATCAAGGGCGGCAAGCACTACCTGGTCGGCCAGCCGGAGCTCACCGCCCTCATGGTGGACACGCTCCTGGACTGGCTGGACGACGTGCCGGCATGACCTCCACGTCACCCCTTCCACCACACTGGGCGACGGGACGGCCGACGTCCCGGGGCGTACGCAGGAAAGGCCCTCACCGATGTACTTCGACTACGTCACCCATCCCGTCCACCTCCCTGGACCGACCGGCGGGAAAGACCCCGTGCGCCATCGAGTCGTCATCGCCGGCGGCGGCCCCACCGGTCTGGCCCTCGCCCTGGGACTGGCCCGGTACGGAGTGCCCTCGGTGGTGCTGGAGTCCGACCGTACCGTCTGCGTCGGCAGCCGGGCCGCGTGCCTGTCGCGGCGCACGCTGGAGATCATGGAACAGCTCGGCGCGGCGGACGCCTACCTGGCCAAGGGTCTGGCCTGGTCCGGTGGCGTGAGCTACTACCGCGACACCGAGGTGCTGCGGTTCGCCATGCCGCACGACGAGAACCAGAAGTTCCCGCCGATGATCAACCTTCAGCAGTGCTACGCCGAGCAGTACCTGCTCGACGCCGCCGACCGGTACGGCGACGGCCTGGTCGAGGTCCGCTGGGGCAGTCGCGTCGAGGCCCTGCGGCAAAACCCGGACGGGGTCGACCTGGAGGTGCGCACCGATGACGGCGACACCTACACGATGACCGCCGACTGGCTGGTGGGCTGCGACGGCGCCCGCAGCACCGTGCGCGAGCAGCTCGGCCTGCGCCTCGCGGGGACCGCGTACGAGGGCCGGTACGTCATCGTCGACGTCGAGCTGAAGACCGACCGGCCCGCGCTGCGCTACGCCTGGTTCGACCCGCCGTCCAACCCCGGTTCCACGCTGCTCATGCACCGGCAGCCCGACGACATCTGGCGCCTGGACTACCAGCTGCGGCCGGACGAGGATCCCCAAGAGGCGGTGCGGCCGGAGAACGTGATGCCGCGGGTGCGCAGCCACCTGCGGATGATCGGCGAACGCGACGACGTCGAACCGGTGTGGATCTCGGTCTACAAGGCCAACGCCCTCACGCTCGACTCCTACCGGCACGGCCGTGTCCTGTTCGCCGGGGACGCCGCGCACCTGGTCCCGATCTTCGGCGTGCGGGGCATGAACTCCGCCATCGACGACACCCACAACCTCGCCTGGAAGCTGGCGTTCGTGGTGAGCGGCCACTCGCCGGTCGAACTGCTGGACACCTACTCGACGGAGCGGGTGCACGCGGGGCGGGAGAACATCCGGTACGCCTCCAAGAGCACCGAGTTCATGGCGCCGCCCTCCTTCGCGTTCGACACCATGCGCACGGCCGTACTCGGCCTGACCGCCGAGGGACACACCTGGGCCTCCTCGCTGATCAACCCGCGGCAGACACAGCCGATCTCCTACGGGGGCTGCGGATTCACGGGGCCCGCCGACGCTTTCGACGACAGCCCGCGCCCAGGCGACGTACTGCCCGAATGCCCACTCACCCTCACGGGCGGCAAGACGGGCCACCTCACCGACCTGCTCGGCTCGCGGATCACGGTGCTCGCCTTCACCGCCGACGGCGAACTCGCCCCCGGCCTGCGGGCGGAGCTGGACGCGCTGGCCGCCGGACCAGTGCCGCTGACCACGGCCGTGATCTCCGCCGCGCCGACGCGGATCGCGTCCCACGACCACACCGGGCGCCTGTTCCCCCTCTACGGCGCCCAGCCGGGAACCGTCTGTCTGATCCGCCCGGACGGGCACCTGTACGCACGCCGACAGCACCCGAGGCCCGGCGAGGTCCGGGCCTGGACGGAGGCCATGACCGCCGGACGCGGCATCGGAAGGGACACGCGGTGAACGCCGAACAACTGGACGAGATCTACTCGGAGATCTGCCACCGGATGACCGCGGCGGGCGAGGACGGGGCGCTGCTCTACCTGAGCCGGCTCGCCCTGCTGCTCGCCCACGAGGTGGACGACGCCGAACGCGTCCGCACGGCCGTCGAGGCGGCCGCGACACCCGACGGCCGGTAACCCCCTGTCCGCTGCGCGCTTCTGGAGGAAACGTGCGAATCGACAAGACCATCGACGACTCCGCACTCGCACAGGTGCTCGCCGCGATACGCCCGGGATCGACGCTCGCCGTCGGCGGTTTCGGCCTCTGCGGCACCCCCATGTCCCTGATCCAGGCGCTGCACGCCACGGGCGTGGACGACCTGCGTGTGGTGTCCAACAACTGCGGCGTGGACGACTGGGGCCTGGGCATCCTGCTGCGCGACCGTCGGCTCTCCCGCGTCACCGCCTCCTACGTCGGCGAGAACAAGGAGTTCGCCCGCCAGTACCTCACCGGCGAGTTGGAGGTCGAACTCATCCCGCAGGGCACCCTCGCGGAGAAACTCCGCGCCGGAGGCTGCGGCATTCCCGCCTTCTACACACCCGCCGGCGTCGGAACTCCGCTCGCCGACGGCGGCCTGCCCTGGCGCCACCACCCCGACGGCACGGTCGCCGTCGCCTCACCTCCCAAGGAGACACGCACCTTCGGCGAACGGGAGCACATCCTGGAGGAGGCCCTCACCGCCGACGTCGCCCTGGTGCACGCCGCGCGGGGGGACCGGCACGGCAACCTCGTCTACGCGTCCTCGGCGCACAACTTCAACCCCCTGTGCGCGATGGCGGCCAGGGTCACCATCGCGCAGGTCGAGGAGCTCGTCGAGCCTGGGGAGCTGGACCCAGCCCGCATTCACACCCCCGGCATCTTCGTCGACCACGTCCTGCCCCTGCACGGCCCGGCCGCCAAGCGAATCGAGCGCCTCACCGTCCGCCCCCGACCCGGAAGCGTGCCCGCATGAGCCTGACCCGCGACCAGCTCGCCGCCCGTGCCGCCCGGGAACTGTGCCCCGGCGACCACGTGAACCTCGGCATCGGCCTGCCCACCCTGGTGCCCGGCCACCTGCCGGACGGCGTCGAGGTCGTCCTGCACTCCGAGAACGGCATCCTGGGCGTCGGCCCCTATCCGTACCAGGGCGGGGAGGACCCCGACCTGATCAACGCCGGCAAGGAGACGGTGACGGTCCGCCCAGGCGCCTCGTTCTTCGACTCCGCCCTGAGCTTCGGCATGATCCGCGGCGGCCACATCGACGTCGCTCTCCTGGGCGCCATGCAGGTATCCGCCCACGGCGACCTGGCCAACTGGATGATCCCCGGCAGGATGGTCAAGGGGATGGGCGGCGCCATGGACCTCGTGCACGGCGCCCGGCGCGTCATCGTCGTCATGGAGCACACCACCCGGGACGGCGACCCCAAGATCCTCCAGGACTGCTCGTTGCCGCTGACCGGGCGCGCGGTCGTCGACCGGATCATCACCGACCTGGCCGTCATCGATGTCACCGACGACGGCCTCGTCCTGCGCGAACTCGCGCCCGACGTCACGTTCGAGCAGGTCCAGCGGGCAACCGAACCGGCCCTGACGGCCGGTTGACCGGGTCAGCGAGGCAGATTCGGGGAACGTCATGGACGCTCGGGCCCGGGCATAAGCCCCGACGCCCGGCCGTCCCCATCCCACTGCACATCCAGGACGCGCTCGACGGCGTCGCGGTTGATCGGTCCGACTACGAGCGGAAACAGACACCCCCGGTGGCCCCGGAGGCGGGGCGGGAACCGCGGCCTCGAAGACGCACTTCGCGGTGATCCAGTCCCCGTCGATGAGCACCGTCGGCAGCGCCTCGGCAGAAGGCGTTGACGACGGCCGGCGTGGTCGTCCTGTCGGTGAAGCAGTGGACGCACCCGTCCTCGGCGAGGGAAGCGGGCCATGCGTGAATGGCGGGGCGGCAGAGTAATTCTCTACTCTGCGGCCCGGCCAAGTACGCCGGCCAACAGGGATCCGATCCTCGCGGCGGAATCCCGCCCCGGCTGGAGAACCTCTTCGTGATTGAGGGGCTCGCCCGATGAACCCGTGCACCGCCGTCCCGGCCAGAACCTGGCAACCGCCTGGGCCCTACTGCGAGAACGCTTCGAGAGCCTGCCGGACGGCATCCGCGTCCACCGCGAGCAACAGGAGATCTTCCAGCGTCTCTTCGCCTCCCAGATGGTCGCCCCACCCCGCCCCATGGATGACGGCTGGGCCCGTGCCGAACTCGTCTTCCACGAACTTTCCGACGTACGCGGCCTGCTCTCCCTGGAAAAGCTCTTCTTCATCCACCTCGTTCTCGCCGCTCTCCTGGCAGCTCCTCACACCCAAGGCCGAGTGCTCGTCCTGGACGAACTAGGCGACTCCCTGGGCCAAGAACACCGCCGCGAAGTGCTCAGCGCGATCACCAAAGTCGCCACGGCCCACGGCATCACCGTCCTGGGCACGTGCCAAGGCACACTGATGCGAGACGTAGCCCCCGTGCGCGGGCAGATCCTCTACTTCCATTACCCGTCACAGTCCGAGTACCTCAACCGACCCACACGCATGTTCGGATATGACCCGCAAACCGGCCGAGTGGAGCTCACCGCCGACCAGCTGCCCCGGCGACTGACCTGCTGAGACCGACCGGCAGCAACACAACACTGCTGCCGGGCACAGCGAAGACCGCTCCGCCCCGCGTGGAGCCAGGTTGGGCGCGTGGTGGTGCTATCCACCCGTGCCAGAGCAGCGTGATCAGGCTGAGCCTCAAGGGCGCTTCCCCGAGAGGCCCACGACCTCGTACAGGGAGTCTCCCCACGTAGCCCAGTGCTCCAGTTCCGTTGCACCGATCAAGTGGATCGCGTGATCGTTGGCGAAGTCGCGCGCCGGTTCGGAGAAAGTGCCGTTGGTGACCATCAGAGCGATGTCGGCCTTGTGCTCAAGGCGAGCGGTTCCATTGAATGTCTGGACGTTCGTACTGGTCACAGTCTGCTTGGCTGCCCTGCTGGCACTGCACCACCACACGTCGGCCGTCTGGCGTCTGAGAGATGACGTCCGCACCCCGGTCTCCGGTACCGCCATGCTGCCGGATCACCTTCAGTCCGTCGCGCTGGGTGAGCCACGCGACGAGAACCTCGAAGTCCTTGCCATCGAACTCCCGGATGTGCCGGAGGGTGTAGCTACGCTGGCTCTGGGCGAAGATGTTCCTTCGGTCGTCAACGGCTGCGAGACGTTCGATCTCTGCGAGTGCCCGGTCATTCATTGCCGCGAAGCGTTCTGTGCTGGGGGCGATCTCGTCCCACTGTTCGGCGATGGTGTTCAGCGGAGAGTCGACACGGCCGGCAGCGTAGCGTGTGGGCAGGTCCTCTACGGGCAGCGTGCTGAGCCCCGACGAGGTGACCGCGGATGTCGCGGCCGCGCGCACCCTCGTCGGCGGGCAGGGCCGGGTGCTCGCGGTGTTCCAGCCCTCCGGCGAGGCCCGGCTCGACGCGTTCGGGGCCGAGTTCGGGACGGCGCTGGCCGGCTGCGACGAGGTGGTGCTGACGGGCAGCGCCCGCAGCGTCCGGGAGAGGTCGCTGCGGGCGCTGTCCGGGTTCGTCAGCGAGGCCGGGGGCACGGTCCGGGCGGTGGAGATGGCGCGGGCCGAGGCGGCGGTGTGGGCGGCTGACGCGGCACGGCCGGGTGACGTGGTGGTGCTCATCGGCACCGGTGACCTGATCGAGTCCGGTCCGGTGCTCAGAGCCGCGCTGGTAGAGCTGGCCGCCGCGGCTGTCTAGGCGCCCGCGGTCCCGGGGTCCGGTTGCAGCAGTGCTTGGGCGAGCTGCTGCAACTGGACCCCGCGGCTTGCCTTGACGAGGACGACGTCGCCGGGCTGGAGGGTGGAGTGCAGTAGTTGCAGCGCGGTCTCCTGGTCGGGCAGGTGTACGGCGTGAGCCCCGGCATCGCTGGCGGCCTGCTGCATCCATCCGGCCTCGTCCCCTCCCACCACGATGACCTGGTCCAGGTTGAGCGTGGCCGCGTGGCGGCCGATGTCCTCGTGCGCGGTCCGTGCGTCGTCGCCGAGCTCGTTCATCCGGCCAAGCACGGCGATCGCGCGTTGGTCGCGGCCGCGGGCCATGGCGGCGAGGGCGTCGAGTGAGGAGCGCATCGAGTCGGGGTTGGCGTTGTAGGCGTCGTTGACGATGGTGACGTGGTCGGCCCGGGTGTGGGTCTCCATCCGCCAGGGTGACTGGGTGGTGGCGGCGGAGAGGAGTTCGGCGATCTGGCTTACAGGGAGTCCGGCGTCGCGGGCGACGGCGGCTGCGGCGAGGCTGTTGTGGACCTGCGGTCGGCCGACGAACTTCAGGTGCACGTCGGCGGTGCCCTCGGGGGTGTGCAGGGTGTAGGTGGGTTGTCCTTGCTCGTTGAGGGTGACGTCGGCGGCCCGGACGGTCGCTTCCGGGGCCAGGCCGTAGGTGACGATGCGGGCGCGGGTGCGGTTGGCCATCGCGCGCACCAGCGGGTCGTCAGCGTTGAGGACGGCAAGCCCACCTGCGGGGAGGGCTTCGATGATCTCGCCCTTGGCCTGGGCGATGTTGTCGCGGCTGCCGAACTCGCCGACGTGGGCGGTGCCGACGTTGGTGACCACGCTGATGTGGGGCGGGGTGATGCGGGTGAGGTCGCGGATGTGGCCGATGCCGCGTGCGCCCATTTCCAGGACCAGGTAGCGGGTGGTGGGGTCGGCCATGGTGATGGTCAGCGGCAGGCCGATCTCGTTGTTGAAGGACTGCGGCGTGGCCACCGTCGGCCCCGCGGCGGGAAGGAGCTGGGCGATGAGGTCCTTGGTGGAGGTCTTGCCCGCGGACCCGGTGATCGCCACAACCTGTGTGTTCGTGAGGGTGTGGCGCACGAGGTAGCGGCCCAGCCGCCCGAAGGCGGCCAGGACGTCGCCGTCGACGACGACGGCGGGGACGCCGACCGGGCGGGTGGTCAGCGCCGCGACGGCGCCGTTCTTGACGGCGGCATGCGCGTAGTCGTGGCCGTCGGCGGTGTTTCCCGACAAGGCGATGAACAGCGCCCCTGGCCGCGCTTCGCGCGAGTCGAACACGGCAGGCTGGTCGACGACCACATGAGGGTCGGGGGCGTCCGCGAGCCGTCCCTCGACGGCCTCGGCGATGGTCGACAAGAGCATGGGCTGCACAGTGTTCTCCCTGGTCAAGTGATCTGTGTGGACGCTACCGGTCCGGTGGACGCAATGCCGGTTACGGCCGGGGCGTGTGCCGAGGCGTGCCATGGGGAGCGGCGCACGTCGAGCGAGAGGCCACGGCCGCCGAAGAAGTCACCGAACCGGCCCAGGGGCAGGGTGGCTTCGCGGGCTAGCGGGGTGTGGCCGGAGGGGTTGCGGAAGGCGATCCCGTCCTTCTGGCGGCCGATGGCGAGGACGAGGTGGCCGCCGCGCCGTGCGGGTTCGTACTGGGGGCGGCGGATCTCCTTGGAGACCGAGGCCATCACCATGCGCCCGGAATCGAGCAGGTCGACGAGTTCGCCCATGTCGAGCGTGCCGTGCACGGTCACCGGCAGGTTGTGGGTGTCGTGCGCGTACGTCGCGAACGGCGCGTAGATCAGACCCTTCACCGTGCCGTCGTCTTGCTTGACGTACGCGCCGTACTGGCGGGCGCCGGCCAGGAGTTGGAAGAGGTTCGGTGCCTGGCCATCGCGATGCAGGAGTGCCATGCGCAGGCAGGCGATACCGCACATGTGGCGGCACCAGCGGCCATACGCAGGCTGGGAGGGTGCGCCGGTCGTCTGCCAGTTCGGGTCATCGGCGGGGTCGTACCCGTCGTAGGCGATCGGGCCGATCAAATCGGCGGTGGCGTACTGGGTGACGATCGGCACCGGATCGTGGATGGGAGCGGGGGTGTGCGGGTCAGCGCAGCACAGCGGCGGCATGGGGCGGGGTCTCCATTCGGTTCATGGCGATGTCCAACAGGGTGCGGTACGTGGTCCAGCCGACGTTGCCACCGGAGACGACCACGCCGATCGAGCCATCCGGAAAGCGGTCGGTGGCCTGAAACAGTCCGGCGAGCGCGACCGCACCGGACGGCTCGGCCACCAGGCGGAAGTGGTGCCACAGGTACGCCATCGCCTCGGATATCGCGTCCTCGGGGACGGTGATGATGTCGGTGAGCAGGCGCTGGTTGACCTCGAAGGGGATGCGGGCGGGCTCCGCGTGGCCGAGCCCGTCGGCGATGGTGACCGGCGGCGGGATGGGGATGCGGCGGCCGACGCGCAGGGAGCGGTGGGTGTCGTCGGCGACGGCCGGCTCGACCCCGAACACCTGGAGGTGCGGGTCGTGGCCGGTTGCGGCGAGCGCGGTGCCCGCCGCGAGTCCGCCCCCGCCCACGGGTACGAGAATCGCCACCAGGTTGGGGACTTCCTGGAGCATCTCCCAGGCGACCGTGCCCGCCCCGGCGATGACCCGTTCGTCGTTTGCGGAGGGCACGATCGCCAGGCCGTGACGGCGGGCGAGCTCGTGGACCAGGGCTTCCCGACGGCCGGTGTACCGGTTGTAGGTGACGATGCGCGCGCCGAGGGCCTCGATCGCCTGCCTCTTCACGGCGGGCACGTCCTCGGGGACGACCACGGTGGCCGGCACCTCGTACAGGTGGGCAGCCATCGCGAGGGCGGCGGCGTGGTTGCCGGAGGAGGCGCCGATGACACCGCGACGCCGGTCCTTGGCGCCCAGGGCAGTCAGCGCGTTGTACGCGCCACGCACCTTGAAACTGCCGGTGAGCTGTTGGTTTTCCGCCTTCACCCACACCCTGCGGCCCACCTGCTGGTCCAGGGCCGTCGAGGTGAGCATGGGCGTGCGTACGGTCACACCGCGCAGGGACTCAACGGCGTACAGGACGTGAGTGAGCGTCATCGTCACGGAAGGGGCCTCGTCTTCTACGGGCGCGCGCGGCGGTCGATGTTCGCGCCGCGCAGGATGTGAAGCAGCAGTTCCTCGTACGAGATGCCGTCGGCGAGCGCCATGCGGGCCAAGTTCCCTTCACGCGACAGGCCGGGCAGGGTGTTGACCTCCAGCCACCACGCCTGACCGTCATCGCTGACGACGAAGTCGTGCCGCGAGTGCGAGGAGCAGTGCAGTCCTCGGTGAGCAGTCTCGGCCTGGCGCTGTAGATCCTTCAGAGCCTCGGGGCTGACCCGCGCCGGGCAGTGGTAGTCGCACGCGGTGGTGCCACGTTTCGCGGCGTACGAGTACACGCCGTTGGGTGTCTGGGCCTCCAGGGGCGGCAGCACGTGGACAGCCCCGAGGGGATCCTCCAGCACGCCGACGCTCACGGACCGCCCCGGGTGGAACGCTTCCGCCATCAGCTCTCCCTCGGCGACGTCCAGGAGCGCGACGGCGAGACTTTCCACGGTCGTGGCCACCTGCAGCCCGATCGAGCCGCCTTCACTGACCGGTTTCACGATCACTGGCAGGCCGACGAGTTGCTCGATGCGTGCGGCTTCGTCTTCGGCCGTAGCCGTAGGGGCGATCCTGACCCCTCTGGGGACACGGACACCGGCGGCCGCGGCTAACGTCTTCGAGTGGAGCTTGTTCATGCCGACGGCGGAGGCCAGAACCCCGGAGCCGGTGTAGGGGACGCCGAGCGTCTCCAACAGCCCTTGCAGACGGCCGTCTTCCGCTCCGCGGCCTGCAATGGCGAGGAACGCCACGCCGACGCTGTCCAGACCGTCGAGCAGTTCCTCGCGTTCCGCGAGGTCGAGGGAGCGGGTCTTGATGCCCATGTCCGTCAGGGCGTCGGTGACCGTGGTGCCGGACAGGAGAGAACGATCGCGCTCCTGTGACCAGCCACCGGTGACCACTGCGACGGGTTGGGCGAACTCGTCTGGGCGAAGGGGGGCGATGCACATGGTGATCTCCAGGTTCTGTTCGGCGAACGCTGCCGCGTCGGGGCCGAGATAGCGGCTGAGGGGGTCGATCTGCCGTCCGGCAGGCTCGACGCAGAGCCCCGGGTCCGGGCGGGACACACGACTTACATCAGGCCGTGGCGATTCGGGTCGGTACAGCCACCCGTGGTGGTGCCACAGTGGACACAGCCCTGACCACCGGATCCGTTTTGCTCCGTCCCGATGCGTTCCTGTCGTCCGGAGAGGCGGTCGGTCCAGGCATCGGGGTCGGCGATCTCCCCGTCGGTGGGCAGCAGCGTTGCGTCCTTCCACACCCGATTGACCAGGTCGGTGCCGCCCACTTCGACGGTGCGTGCGATGAGGCGGGCTCCCTGCTCGTACAGTGCGCGGGGCGGGCCGAGTCGGCGGACGCGCGGGATGCGCTCGTGGAGCCGGTAGCGCAAGGACCGCCGGGCCTGCTTGTGGTGATCGGCCGGCTCACCGAATAACCGCTCCGTGACCTGCTGGTCGGTCCATTGAGCGTGTCCCTCGGCGATGGCTACGACGGCGTTCGGCCTGATCTCCCTCAGGTGGGGGAAGTAGGTCCGCCACACCACGCCGCTGCGGGCCTCGGCCTGCAACTGGTGGACCAGCTCATGAGCAACCACCTGGTGGAGAAAGGGCTCGTCAGCCACCCCGCCGTGGCGCAGGGCCCGGGGCGCGAGGATCGTCTCGCTCTGGCCGTCGGCAGCCTCCACGGTGATGGCGAGCATCAAGGGCCAGACTAGGACCGGGACAACACTGGTGACCTTGAGCGCGGCACGTACGCGGCCGATCTCCTCGGGCTTGAGGTCCACCAGGTCGGCGATGTCACGAGCCAGGATGCGTTCCCGGTTCTGCCGGAACTCGTCCCGCCACATCGTCGGGGGCAGCAGGCGGAAACGGACCTCCGGCGGGAGGTAGAGGCTGGTGGTCTTCTCCACTATCGGGGCCACCGTATGCAGGATCTCGGAGATCCGTTCGCCCAGGTCGGAGTGGCGGCGGGTGCCGTCGAGAACGGTGAATGCGGTCACTGGTGGTCCTGTCCAGAATTGATTGGTCCGGTCGGTGTGGTCGGGCCCTTCGCTCCCCGGGCCACCGTCATGCCCCGGGGAGCGAAGGGGGTCTTGTGCTGCATGTCCCGCCCCCGCCGCCGAGAGGGGAGCCAGGACTTGGCCTCGACGGCGGGGTGTGGCGCCCGCGCGCGACGGCGGGTCCGAGGCGATCACCGCCGTCGCGCGCGGAGATCAGAGGGTCGCGCTCGACGCCGCCCCGAAGAGCCTGTCGTGAGGCACGGGCCCGGGCCGGAAATGGTCGAGCAGCTCCCGCAGGGAAGCCGGAGGCACAATCCGGTCGCTCCGAAACGGCCGCAGCCAGTACCCGCCGGGCGGTCTCGTCTTGTCCAGCGGCGGCAACACGATCTGGCGAGGCCGGCCCAGACACGCGGCGTACCGGTGCGGCTGCCACCGGTCACTCGTGCCAGGCGCGACCAGCCATACAAACAACGACCGTGCGGGGTCCTCGAAGACCGGGCCGCAGGCATCGACCGGGCCGCCGTCTTCGCGCTGCACTTCGTCCAGAACGTTCACGACCGAGCACGCGTCGGGGCCGTTCGCGGTGATCACAGCATCGAACAGGTTCCCGCCCAGCGGGAGTTGAAGGGGGCGCCCATGCTGCAGGTCCTGGAGGCCTCTGACACGAGTGCCGAGATCAGCGAATTCGTGGTTGACCTCGTCAGGCCGGATCGTGAAGGCGCGAGGCTCGAACCGAGCTGCCTCCGCGGGCGGTATCTCCCGGCCTGGGCCAACGTCGCGGCGGGGGAGCTGTGTCGCCATCACTCCGGCACCGCCTGAGTGGGCGGGAGCAGGGCTGTGACGGACTTGCCCGGGAGCGTCCCTCCGTCGTTGTCCGTTGCGGGGGCGGTACGACGTGCATCTCCTGCTCCGGCAGGTCGAGCCCGCGGAGGTCCGCTGTGGCTACCGAAGCGTCCACCAGTCCGAGTTCGCACTGGCCGGCCGCGACCATGAGCGCCACGTCAGGTCCCCGCTCCGGGTCGACCACGCGCACGGAAACCTTCGGATGCTCGCGATGAAAGCGCCCCAGCATGCCGGCGAGCGGATCGACCGAAAGGGTTGTCTGCGCAACGATGTCGAGCCGGCCACCACTGAGCCCGAGGACTTCACGGACCAGGGAACTGGCCGTGGACAGATCCCGCAGGACCTGCTGCGTCGGCTGGACCAGCGCCTCACCCGCCGCGGTGAGTGCGACGCCGTGTGGGAGGCGGTGAAACAGGCTTCCGCCGAATTTACGCTCCAGAGCCCGGATCGCATGGGACAGCGAGGGCTGTGCAACATGGAGCGCAATGGCCGCGGCTGTGAATCCGCCGTGCTCGACCACGACGATGAAATGTTCCAGCTGGCGTCGTTCCATCGGATCTCCGTTAATTCCAGGTGACACTATCGTCGGTCGGTCGGTCGGAATCTCGGGATCGCAGGGCTGCCGACCCGCGGCCCGTGGGGAACTGACGAGTACTGCCGACAGGAAGTGCACCGTGCGGCACGTCGACGACGCTCACCACGGCGCCGGCACCGCGCACAGCGACGACATCTTCGAGCACGGTGGGTTCGTCGTGCACTCCCTCCCCTGAGACCTGGTGGATTTCCTGGCCGAGGGCTGGCCAGGCGGTCTCGGTCGGAGGTATCAGCCGCGGTGCTCGATGGGGGATCCCTGTCGAAGCCGAGATCCTTGACCCCCCGGTCGGCATTCCACGATGCTGTGTTGCGGCACATGAAGTGTGTGCCGTAATGGGCAACACATGATTCAGTACCAGCCAAGGAGTGGCCATGACTCACCAGGTACGTGCTGTCGTCGCGCGGGGGAAGGGCGCCCCCGTCAGCCTGGAAACGATCACCGTGCCCGACCCGGGCCCGGGAGAGGCGCTGGTGAAGATCGAAGCCTGCGGGGTCTGTCACACCGATCTGCACTATCGCGAGGGCGGTATCAACGACGACTTCCCCTTCCTGCTGGGCCACGAAGCCGCGGGTGTCGTGGAGTCGGTGGGAGAAGGGGTCACCGACGTCGCCCCCGGTGACTTCGTCATCCTCAACTGGCGTGCGGTGTGCGGGCAGTGCCGGGCCTGCCTGCGCGGACGGCCCTGGTACTGCTTCAGCACCCACAACGCGAAGCAGAAGATGACCTTGGCCGATGGCACGGAGCTGTCGCCTGCGCTGGGCATTGGTGCGTTCGCGGAGAAGACGCTGGTGGCGGCGGGGCAGTGCACAAAGGTGGACCGGGCCGCGTCGGCGGCCGCCGCCGGTCTGCTGGGGTGTGGCGTGATGGCGGGTATCGGCGCGGCCATCAACACCGGCAATGTCGGGCGCGGTGACAGCGTGGCGGTCATCGGCTGTGGCGGCGTCGGGGCCGCGGCGGTCGTCGGGTCGAACCTGGCGGGCGCGGCGAAGATCATCGCGGTGGACATCGACGACCTCAAGCTGGACAACGCCAAGAAGCTGGGCGCGACCCACACCGTCAACTCCAAGGACGCCGACCCGGTCGAGGCGATCCGTGACCTGACCGGCGGCTTCGGCGCCGACGTGGTCATCGAGGCGGTAGGCCGCCCGGAGACGTACAAGCAGGCCTTCTACGCCCGCGACCTGGCAGGCACGGTCGTCCTCGTCGGCGTGCCGACCCCGGAGATGAAGCTGGAACTGCCACTGCTGGACGTCTTCGGCCGGGGTGGCGCGCTGAAGTCCTCCTGGTACGGCGACTGCCTGCCGAGCCGGGACTTCCCGATGCTCATCGACCTCTATCTGCAGGGCCGTCTGGACCTGGACGCCTTCGTCACGGAGACCATCGCGCTGGACGAGGTCGAGAAGGCATTCGAGCGGATGCACCGTGGTGACGTGCTGCGCTCGGTGGTGATCCTGTGACGTCCGTCGCCCGCATTGAACATCTCGTCACTTCGGGCCAGTTCACGCTCGACGGCGGCACCTGGGATGTCGACAACAACGTGTGGATCATCGGCGACGACAGCGAGGCGGTCGTCATCGACGCCGCCCACGACGCCGAGGCGATCGCCGAAGCCCTCGGTGGGCGCACCCTGCGCGCCATCGTGTGCACCCACGCCCACAACGACCACATCGACGCCGCGCCCGAACTCGCGGCGCGCACCGGCGCCCCGATCCTGCTCCACGGCGACGACCTGCCGCTGTGGAAGCAGACCCACCCGGACCGGATGCCCGACGGCGACCTGGCCCACGGCCAGATCCTCACGGTGGCCGGTGTCGAGCTGACCGTGCTGCACACCCCCGGCCATGCCCCCGGTGCGGTGTGCCTGTACGCGCCGGCCCTCGCGGCCCTCTTCAGCGGTGACACTCTCTTCGCGGGCGGCCCGGGGGCAACGGGAAGGTCGTACAGCGACTTCCCGACCATCGTCGATTCCATCCGGTACCGGCTGCTGCCTCTGCCGGACGCCACCGTCGTGCACACCGGCCACGGGGAGACGACGACCATCGTCGCCGAGGCCCCGCACCTTCAGGAGTGGATCGACCGCGGGTTCTGACCACCGCCCGTCGAACGGCGCACGCCCGCTCTCGGCCATCCCGGCCGAGAGCGGGCGTGCGTGCATCTGTCCAACGCGGGAGGGGATCCGACGGCTGGGCCACCCCCCCTTTGACCGGGGCGAAGGCGGTGGTTCCGGCGTTGCGCCCCTTCTCGCGCTTGTTTCTTATCGCGTGTGAAGTTGTGTGATGGGCAACTCAGATCGGCGGCTCAAACGGCCCTCGGAACGCCTTGACAAGGGTTCTGGCCGACTTCAGACTGATGTTGCGCTTACCGCAATCCGTTTCGCTATACGCACCGAGGTGGTCATGATGATTCCCGTGTGCCGTCTCGCGGATCTCCCGCGAGGAGAGGCCTTCCGGCTCGACATCGACCCGCCGGTCTCGGTGTTCCACACCGATGACGGCGAGCTCTTCGCCATCGACGACACGTGCACCCACCAGGACGCCTCGCTCGCCGACGGCTGGCTGGAGGGCTGCGAGGTGGAATGCCCGCTGCACGCCTCGAAGTTCAATCTGAAGACCGGTGCCGTCGATGCCCCGCCGGCCAAGCGTCCCGTCCGGACCCATGAGGTCCTCGTCGAGGACGGCATGATCTACGTCCGGCTGTCCACGGCTGCCCCGAACCTGCCGCCCTGTGTCGCAGCCCGGCTCGCCGGGGCTCCCGCGTGAGGACGGTGGCCGTGGTGGGCGCCTCGCTGGCCGGGCTGTCAGCGGCGCGCTCGCTGCGGAAACAGGGCTACGACGGGCGGCTGGTCGTCATCGGAGACGAACTCCACCGCCCGTACGACAGGCCACCGCTGTCCAAGGAGTTCCTGGCCGGAACCATCGGCGAAGCGGAACTCGTGCTGGAGGCGGACGACGAGGACCTGCGGGCGGAGTGGCTGCTCGGCGTCCGCGCCACCGGACTCGACCGCACGAACCGCGCCATCCGGCTCGCCGACGGCCGGGAGGTCCGCGCCGACGGCATCGTCGTCGCGACCGGCGCCGCCGCGTGCACCCTGCCCGGCTCCGAGGGCCTGGCCGGAGTGCACGTCCTGCGCACCCTGGACGACGCCCGCTCGCTACGGGACGAACTGGCCGGCGGCGGACGGCTGGTGGTGATCGGCGGCGGATTCGTCGGTGCCGAGGTCGCCTCCACCGCCTACGCCCTCGGACTCGACGTGACGGTCATCGAGGCGGCCTCGACGCCGCTCGCCGGACCGCTCGGCGAGACCATGGGTGCCATCGTCTCCGCTCTCCACGCGGACCACGGCGTACGGCTGTTGTGCGGCGTGGGCGTCAAGGGGCTGAGCGGGGAGCGCCGTGTGGATGCCGTCCTGCTTGAGGACGGCCGCAGCGTCTCCGCCGACATCGTCGTGGTCGGTGTGGGCGCACGGCCGTGCGTCGAGTGGCTGGAAGGATCCGGCATCGAACTCGACAACGGCGTCAAGTGCGGTGCGGACGGCCGCACCAGCCTGGCCGGTGTGGTCGCGGTCGGTGACTGCGCCAACTGGTACGACCCCCGTGCGGGTGTCCATCGTCGCGTCGAACACTGGACCGGTGCCAGGGAGCGCCCCGACGCCGCCGTCGCCACGCTGCTGGCGGGCGGCGCGGTGGAACCGGGCGTGCCCCGGCCGCCGTACTTCTGGTCGGACCAGTACGGCGTGAAGATCCAGTTCGCCGGTCATGCGGCCGGAGCCGACAGCGTGACGATCGAGGAAGGCGCGGCGGACGAGCGCAACGTCCTGGCCGTCTACCGGCGTGCCGGTCAGCCGGTCGCCGCGCTCGGGATGAACCAGCCGCGGCTGTTCACCCGCTGGCGCAAGGAACTCGCCCGCACCACCTCTTGACACCGCCCCTGAGGCATCCCATGCTGCGGTTTCACATGGCACGCAGCGTTGCTCCATACACAACGCCGTCCGGAGTGGCTCTTCCCGGCGCGTGAATGACCCCTCCACGACGTCCCCGAGGAGTGCACCGTGACCTCGACCAGCCTGCCAAACAGCCTGATCGCCACCCTCCCCGGCTCCGCCTACACCGATCCCGAGGTCTTCGCCCAAGAGCAGGAGCACATCTTCGAGACCATGTGGTTCTGCGTCGCGCGCGCGTCAGACCTGGCGAAGCCCGGCGCCTTCCGGACCGTCGACGTGGGCCGCGAGAGCATCCTGGTCACCCGCGCCAGGGACCTCTCCATCCGGGCCTACTTCAACGTCTGCCGGCACCGCGGAGCCAGGCTCTGCACGGAGCAGAGCGGCGAGGTCAAGCGGGCCTTCCAGTGCCCGTACCACGCCTGGACCTACGGCCTCGACGGCAAGCTCGTCGCGGCGCCCAACCTCACCAAGATGCCCGACATAGGCCGTACCGAGTACGGCCTGGTGAGCGTCGCCGTCCGTGAATGGCTCGGCTACGTCTGGGTCTGCCTGGCGGAGAACCCGCCCTCCTTCGAGGAGGACGTCATCGGTGATGTCGTCAGCCGCCTCGGCGACGCCGAGGCGATCGGGCGCTACGACATCGCGGCCCTCTCGGTCGGCAAGCGGATCGTGTACGACGTCAAGGCCAACTGGAAGCTCATCATCGAGAACTTCATGGAGTGCTACCACTGCGCCACCATCCACCCCGAACTGACCGAGGTGCTCCCCGAGTTCGCCGACGGCTTCGCCGCTCAGTACTACGTCGGTCACGGCGCCGAGTTCGGTGCGGAGGTCCAGGGTTTCACCGTCGACGGCAGCGAGGGCCTGGACCGCATTCCGGGCGTCGCCGAGGACCAGGACCGCCGCTACTACGCGATCACCGTCAGGCCGCAGGTCTTCATCAACCTCGTCCCCGACCATGTGATCTTCCACCGCATGTACCCGGTGGCCGTCGACCGCACCATCGTGGAGTGCGACTGGCTCTACCTCCCCCATGTCGTCGAGAGCGGCAAGGACGTCAGCCGGTCCGTGGAGCTCTTCGACCGGGTCAACCGGCAGGACTTCGACGCCTGCGAGCGCACCCAGCCCGCGATGAACTCCCGGATGTACGCCAAGGGGGGCGTGCTGGTGCCCAGCGAGCACCACATCGGTGCCTTCCACGACTGGGTGCACGAGCGACTGGGTACCCAGCAGTCGCAGTAGCGGCGGTCGCATGCGCGGCCCGCGTCTGACCGTACGTCAGCGATGCGGGCGGTGCCGGTGGCGGACGGGCCGCTCAGCCCAGGTACCCCATGCGGTGGCTGATCTCGTCCGCGCCCTTCATCAGCACGGGAGCGAGCTCGTGCAGGCGCTCCTTGGTGAGCCGGTACCCGGGCCCGGAGGCGCTCAGTGCCGCGACGACCTCTCCGTCCCGGTTGCGGATCGGAGCGGCCATGGCGTGGAGGCCGAGCTCCAGCTCCTCCAGGGCCCAGGCGTAGCCACTCTCCCGGATGTCGGTGAGGTTCTTCTCGAGCTTCGTCTTCGCGGTGATGGTGTGCTTGGTGACCTTCTTCAGGCCGGAGGTGGCCAGCACCGCGGCGCGTTCCTTGGCGGGGAGGTAGGCCAGCAGGATCTTGCCGCTCGAGGTGGCGTGCAGCGGGGTCAGTTGGCCGACCCAGTTCTGTGCGGTGACGGCCCCCGGGCCGCGCACCTGGTAGAGGTTGACGGCGTAATGCTCCTGCAGCACGGCGATGTTGACGGTCTCGCCGATCTCCTCGGCCAGGTCCTCGCAGACCGGGCGGCCCTGCTGGGTGATGTCGATGCGTCCCGTGACCGCTCCGGCCAGCCGTACGATGCCGAAGCCGAGACGGTACTTGCCACGCTCGCCCGCCTGCTCCACCAGGCCGCGCGCCTCCAGGGCGCCGAGCAGGCGGAACGCGGTGGACTTGTGAACATCGATCTCGGCCGCCACCTCGCTCACTCCTGTCTCGCCGCGGCGGGCCAGGATCTCTAGGACGCTGATGGCGCGGTCGACCGACTGCACTCCGCCAGCATGTGAATTTGAGGTTCCGGTATCAATGTCGTAGTTGCTCACAACGCAACTATACCCAGAGTAAACAACGCTACTGCAAGTAATGACGGCGAAACAAAGTCCTTGCAAGTTGCGCTCAGCGCAACCTGGTGCGTATAGCGATACTGAGGCTAGCATGCTCGCGTATCTATGGCGCGAGCGAGACGAGGCACCATGGCTCCCTTCCACTACGACTTCGTCATCGTCGGCGGCGGATCGGCCGGCAGCGCACTGGCGAACAGACTCTCCGCGGACCCGGCGAACCGGGTGCTGGTTCTGGAGGCCGGCCGGTCTGACTACCCGTGGGATGTCTTCATTCAGATGCCCGCGGCGCTGACCTACCCGATCGGCAGCCGGTTCTACGACTGGAAGTACGAGTCCGAGCCCGAACCTCACATGGGCGGCAGGCGCGTCTATCACGCGCGAGGCAAGGTGCTGGGCGGCTCCAGCAGCATCAACGGCATGATCTTCCAGCGCGGCAACCCCATGGACTACGAACGCTGGGCGGCCGACCCCGGGATGGAGTCCTGGGACTACGCGCACTGTCTGCCGTACTTCCAGCGGATGGAGAACTGCCTTGCCGCCGACCCGGACGACGAGTTCCGTGGTCACAGCGGGCCGCTCGTCCTCGAACGCGGCCCGGCGACCAACCCGCTCTTCGGCGCCTTCCTCAAGGCCACCGAGGAGGCGGGCTACGCGCCCACGGACGACGTCAACGGCTACCGGCAGGAAGGCTTCGCCAAGTTCGACCGCAACGTCCACCGCGGACGTCGTCTGTCGGCCTCGAAGGCGTACCTCAAGCCCGCGATGAAGCGAACCAACCTCACGGTCAGGACCCGCGCCCTCGTCACCCGCGTCCTCTTCGAGGGCAAGCGCGCCGTCGGCGTCGAGTACCGGCGCGGCCGGGGCGCGCTCCAGCTGGTCCGCGCCAAGGAAGTCATCCTGTGCGGCGGCGCGATCAACTCCCCGCAGCTGCTGCAGCTTTCCGGCGTCGGCAACGCCGAGGAGCTGTCGGCCCTCGACATCGACATCGTGCACGACCTCCCGGGCGTCGGCGAGAACATGCAGGACCACCTGGAGGTCTACATCCAGTACGGCTGCAAGCAGCCGGTGTCCATGCAGCCGTACATGGCGAAGTGGCGCGCCCCCTTCATCGGGCTGCAGTGGCTCTTCCGTAAGGGTCCGGCCGCCACCAACCACTTCGAGGCCGGCGGCTTCGCCCGCAGCAACGAGGACGTGGACTACCCCAACCTGATGTTCCACTTCCTGCCCGTCGCGGTCCGCTACGACGGCTCATCCCCCTCGGGCGGTCACGGCTATCAGGTGCACGTGGGCCCGATGTACTCCGACGCCATCGGCTCGGTGAAGATCAAGAGCGGGGACCCGCGCGAGCACCCCGCCCTGCGCTTCAACTACCTGTCCACCGAGCAGGACCGCCGCGAGTGGGTCGAGGCGATCCGCGTGGCGCGCAGGCTCCTCAACCAGCCCGCGCTCGCTCCCTACAACGCCGGTGAGATCTCGCCCGGTCCGACGGTGGAGACGGACGAGGAGATCCTCGCCTGGGTCGCGAAGGAGGGCGAGACCGCCCTGCACCCCTCCTGCACCTGCAAGATGGGCACCGACGAGATGTCCGTCGTCGACCCGGCCAGCATGCGGGTGCACGGGTTGGAGGGCCTGCGGGTGGTGGACGCCTCCGTCATGCCCTACGTCACCAACGGCAACATCTACGCGCCGGTGATGATGATCGCCGAGAAGGCCGCCGACCTGATCCTCGGCAAGGAACCGCCGGCGCCGTCCAAGGCCGCGTACTACCGCCACCGCGACGCACAGAAGCAGGCGGGGTAGACGTTGGGTACCGCAGGACTTCGGACGCTGCTGCGCAGCGTCCGCTACGAGGTGCTGCCCGCGAAGGCGACCGAGGACAAGGTCCTCGCCAATGTCCCGCGCGATGTCGTCGTCACCGTGACGGCGTCGCCGGGCAAGGGCCTGGAACCGACGCTCGGCCTCGCTACCCGGCTCGCGGCATACGGCTACCGTGTGGTCCCGCACGTCCCGGCGCGCCTGGTCCGGGACGACGGGCATCTGAAGGAAGTCGTCGACCGGCTCCGCGAGGCGGGTGTGGACGACGTCTTCGTGCCGGCGGGCGACGCGGACCCGCCCGCCGGGGCCTACGACGGGTCGCTGCCGGTGCTGCGCAGGCTGGGCGAGCTGGGCAGGCCTTTCACACACGTCGGGGTCACCGGTTATCCCGAGAGCCATCCGCTCATCCATGACGACGTCACCGTCCAGGCGATGTGGGACAAGCGCGAACACGCCACCTACATCGTGAGCAACCTGTGCTTCGACTCGCGTGTGCTGGGGGAGTGGATCGCCCGGATACGGCGTCGGGACGTCACCCTGCCGGTCCATGTGGGCATTGCGGGGCCTGTACAGCGGGCGAAGCTGCTGTCGATGGCCACGAAGATCGGGGTGGGGGAGTCGACGCGCTTCTTGACGAAGCACGCCTCGTGGTTCGTGCGTTTCGCGGCACCCGGAGGGTATTCCCCCGAGAGGCTGCTGGCCCGCACGGAGGAGGCCCTCACCGCACCCTCGGCGGGGGTGGCCGGTCTGCACCTGTTCACGTTCAACCAGATCGCCGAAACGGAGCGGTGGCGCCGCGTGCTGCTGGACCGGCTGGGCGGCTGAAGGCTCCTCGTATGTCTGGCGTGCCGTCGCCCGCTCGCCAGCGGGCCAGGATGCGTCCCTGGCCGCCCAATCCGCTCTGACCGAGGGACAGTGCGCCGGAGGCCGTATACGGCAACAGCGGTCGACTGCGGTGGGTCTGGTCGACGGGACGCAACCGGTAACGCAGATTTTCCATATCCGCGTTCGGATCGGAAACCATCGGTGCGTTTTGTGCAACTTGGTGAGCGATGTGCAACCTGACGCAGGTTGGCAGGGGGCCTCGGCCAAGAGAGAAGGGCCTGGTGGCCCCTTGCAGAATCGTCATCCGTCAGCCCCTTGACGCGTGTGTGCGCATTCGCCATGGTGTTCCATCACGAGCAATTGGATGCATGATGCGCAACGATTTGCGGCTGAAGGGCTGGGCGCGTGGCAGATCTGTACGTGGACGGTGAGTGGCGGGAACCCCTGGCCGGAGGCCACCGCGAGATCCGCTGTCCCGCTGACGGCACGCTCACCGCGACCGTTTCGGAAGG
The DNA here is from genome assembly GCF_054783935.1 of Streptomyces pseudoechinosporeus. NCBI lineage: Bacteria > Bacillati > Actinomycetota > Actinomycetes > Kitasatosporales > Streptomycetaceae > Streptomyces > Streptomyces pseudoechinosporeus. Next base: position 61,404 of record NZ_BAAGPS010000010.1, on the reverse strand, counting down.
GAGTCGTCCCGACACCGAGGAGGCTGTCGCCGCGGCCCGCTGTGCCTTCGACGAGGGGCCCTGGCCGCGTACCCCGGAGCGGGAGCGCGGCGCGCTGCTGCTGCGCACCGCCGACCTCATCGAGCGCGACGCCAAGGAGTTCGCCCGCGCCGAATCGCTGGACACCGGCAAGCGGCTGGTGGAGAGCGAGTACGACATCGCCGACGTCGTCTCCTGTTTCCGCTACTACGGCGGGCTCGGGGGCACCGATGCCGGCCGCGTGATCGACACCGGCCGCGACGACGCCGTAAGTCGCGTCGTATACGAGCCGATCGGCGTGTGCGGACTGATCACTCCCTGGAACTACCCATTGCTGCAGGCTAGTTGGAAGGTCGCCCCGGCCCTCCTCGCGGGCAACACCATCGTCCTCAAACCCAGCGAGCTCACCCCATCCACCTCGATCCTGCTGATGAAGGCACTTCAGGAGGCCGGTCTCCCCGCCGGCGCCGCCAACCTCGTTCTGGGCGCCGGGCCCGAAGTGGGCGCACCACTCTCCGAAGACCCCGCTGTCGACATGGTCTCCTTCACCGGAGGCCTGCAGACCGGGAAGCGGATCATGGCCACGGCCGCGGCGACCGTGAAAAAGGTGGCGCTGGAGCTGGGTGGCAAGAACCCCAACGTCGTCTTCGCCGACGCCGACTTCGAGACGGCCGTGGACTTTGCCCTCACGGCCGTCTTTCTGCACTCCGGACAGGTCTGCTCGGCCGGTGCCCGCCTGATTGTCGAGGACTCCCTGCACGACGCCTTCGTCGACGAGGTCGTCCGCCGCGCCCGGCAGATCCGCCTCGGTGGCCCCTTCGACCCCGAGGCCGAGACCGGAGCGCTGATCTCCGCCCAGCATCTGGGGAAGGTCGAGGCGTACGTGGCGGCAGGCCTCGCCGAGGGCGCCGTACTGCGCTGCGGCGGTGAACGGCCGGACGACCCCGCCCTGGCGAACGGCTACTACTACCCGCCGACCGTCCTCGACGAGTGCCGACAGGGCATGCGCGTGGTGCACGAGGAGTCCTTCGGGCCCGTGCTCACCGTGGAGCGCTTCACCGACGAGGACGACGCCGTACGCATCGCCAACGACACCGAGTACGGACTCGCGGGAGCCGTCTGGACGCAGGACGGCGGCAAGGCCCAGCGGGTCGCCCGGCGGTTGCGTCACGGCACGGTGTGGATCAACGACTACCACCCCTATGTGCCGCAAGCGGAATGGGGTGGCTTCGGGCACTCGGGCGTGGGCCGGGAGCTGGGACCGACCGGCCTGGACGAGTACCGAGAGCCCAAGCACATCTGGCAGAACATCCAACCCCGGCCGCAGCACTGGTTCCGCGGCTGAACGCCGAAGAGAGGTCGATCGTGACCCCAACACAGACCGAGGCGCCGCAGCGGCGCGGCACGCCCCAGGACTCGGACAGCACGCCGGTCATATCCGTGCGCAAGCTGTGGAAGGTGTTCGGACCGAAAGCCGAGCAGGTACCGGAGTCGGAGGAGCTGTGCGGGCTCACCCGCCGCGAGCTCATGGACCGCACCGGAAACACGGCCGCCGTACGCGACGTGAACTTCGAGGTCTCGCCCGGCGAGGTCTTCGTCGTCATGGGCCTGTCCGGCTCCGGCAAGTCCACGCTGGTGCGATGTCTGACCCGGTTGATCGAACCCACTGCCGGTGAGGTCGTCTTCGAGGGCGAGGACATCCGCGGCGCGGACGACAAGCGTCTGCGCGAGCTGCGCCGCCGCAAGTTTTCCATGGTCTTCCAGCACTTCGGTCTGCTGCCCCACCGTCGCGTCGTCGACAACGTGGCGTTCGGGCTGGAGATCCGCGGCATGGGCAAGGCCGAGCGCACCAAGCGGGCCCTGGAGGTCGTCGAATTGGTCGGCCTTGCCGGCTACGAGCACTCCTACCCCGACCAGCTCTCCGGCGGTATGCAGCAGCGCGTGGGCCTCGCCCGGGCCCTGGCCGGCGATCCAGACGTGCTCTTCTTCGACGAGCCGTTCTCTGCACTCGACCCGCTGATCCGCCGTGACATGCAGAACGAGGTCATCCGTCTGCATCACGAGGTCGGCAAGACGATGGTGTTCATCACCCACGACCTCTCCGAGGCGCTCAAGCTGGGTGACCGCATCCTGATCATGCGCGACGGCAAGACGGTCCAGTGCGGCACGGGCGACGAACTGGTCGGCGCCCCTGCCGACGACTACGTGCGCGAGTTCGTCAAGGACGTGCCGCGCGGCGATGTGCTCACCCTGCGATGGATCATGCGGCCGCCGGCGGACGGCGACGCCCTGGACGGCCCCGAGATGGGCCCGGACGTCGTGGTGAAGGAGGCCACCCGGGCAGTGCTGGTGGCCGAGAAGCCGGTCAAGGTCGTCGAGAACGGCAAGCTGCTCGGCATCGTCGGCGACGAGGAGATCCTCGCGGTGGTCGCCGGGCAGGAAGGCGACATGTGATGACCGTCGTCGTGGAGAAACCCGAGAAGACGGAGGCCGTGGAATCCACCGCGCCCGTCGTGGCCGTACGCAGGGTCAGCCGGCGCATGGTGGTCGCCGCGATCCTGGTCGTCTGGCTGGTGCTGTTCGCCGTGCTGCGCGGCAAGCACACCCTGACCCTGGCGGCGGCGGACCTCACCGATCTGCACCGCTGGTTCAACGACGTCAACGACTCGATCGGCGCCAACCGCAACTCCAACCCCCTGTTCCTCTACTTCTTCAACGAGATCCGCCTGGTCATCGACAACCTGGTGACCTTCATCCAGGGGCTGATCTCCCAGCCGCCCGAGGGCCGCCCGGTTCCGCAGATCGGCTGGCTGGGCGTCGTAGGCATCGCCGGCTATGTCTCCTGGGCCGTCGGCAACTGGCGGGTCGCACTGCTGGCCGTGGCCGGCTTCACCTTCCTCGGGCTGCAGGGCCTGTGGCAGGAGAGCATGGACACCCTGGCGCTCACCCTCTCCGCGGTGTTCGTGGCGCTGCTGTTCGCGATCCCGCTGGGCGTGTGGGCGGGGCTGTCCGACCGGGTCAACCGGATCATCACGCCCTTCCTGGACTTCATGCAGACGATGCCGACCTTCGTCTACCTGGCGCCCCTGACCCTGTTCTTCCTCATCGGTCCGGCCTCCGCCACCATCGCCACCCTGATCTACGCGGCACCGCCGGCCATCCGCATCACCGCGCACGCCATCCGCTCCGTACCGGAGACGACCGTCGAGGCGGCCGACTCGCTGGGTGCGACACGATGGCAGGCGCTGCTCAAGGTCCTGCTGCCGATGTCCAAGCGGACCGTGGTGATGGGCGTCAACCAGACCATCATGGCCGCCCTGGCCATGGTGACCATCGCGGCCCTGATCGACGCGCCCGGCCTCGGCAAGACCGTCGTCCAAGCCTTGCAGTCGCTCGACGTCGGTACGGCCTTCAACGCGGGGCTCGCCATCGTCGTCATGGCCATCGTCCTGGACCGGGTCACGACCGCGGCGAGCGGACGAGAGGATCCGGCCCGGCGCTCCGGCAGCCGCTTCCTCACCTGGCGGCGGCCACTGCTGGGAGCGGGAGCGGTGGCCACCGCAGTCCTGATCTACATGTCGCACACCTATCTGTGGGCGGCGGAGTTCCCCGGCGAGGGCGACATCGGCAGCTCCATCGCCCGGGCCGCCGACACCGCGACCACCTGGACGCAGGACAACCTGTCAGGCCTCACCAACGCCTTCCGCGACGTCCTCACCAACGGCCTGCTCAACCCCTTCCAGACACTGCTCACCGACTCCCCGTGGTGGCTGGTCGGCGCGGCGCTGATCGGGCTCGGAGTGGTTCTCGGCGGCTGGCGCGCCGGGCTCACCGCGGCGATCTGTGTGGGCCTGCTGGTCGGCACGGGCCTGTGGTCGGACAGCATGACCACGCTGGCGTCGACCGTCGTCGCCACCGTGCTGGTGATGGCGTTCGGCATCGGCTTCGGGGTGTGGATGGGACGCAGCCTGCGGGTGGACCGGGTACTGCGGCCCACGCTCGACGCGGCCCAGGTCATGCCGCCGTTCGTCTATCTGGTGCCGTTCCTCGCGCTGTTCGGCGCCACCCGCTTCACCGCGATCGTCGCCGCAGTGGTCTACGCGACACCCGTCGCGATCAAGATCGTCGCGGACGGGGTGCGGAACGTCCCCGAGACCACCGTGGAGGCGGCCACCTCCGCCGGGTGCAACACCTGGCAGATCATTACCAAGGTTCAACTCCCGATGGCACGCAGCGCCCTGACCCTCGCCACCAACCAGGGCCTGATCTATGTGCTGTCGATGGTTGTTGTGGGCGGCCTGGTAGGCGCGGGCGCCCTCGGCTACGACGTCGTGGCCGGCTTCTCGCAGGGACAGCTGTACGGGAAAGGGCTCGCCGCAGGGCTGGCCATCGTCCTTCTCGGAGTCATGTTCGACCGGATCACTCAGGCAGCGGCGCGGCGTACCAGCGGCGCATAAGGAGCAACTGACCATGGCAAGGCAAGCAAGCAAGTGGAGAGTCGGCGCGGCCGGCATAGCGGCCCTCGGCCTCACCCTCACCGCCTGCGGCGGTGCGACGGTCGAGGACAGCTCCTCGGGGTCCGACAGTTCTGGCGGCTCCGGCAAGTGCGGCACCTTCAACCTCGCGGTCAACCCGTGGGTGGGTTACGAGGCGAACGCGGCGGTCGTCGCCTACGTCGCGGAGCAGGACCTCGGCTGCAAGGTGGTCCAGAAGGACCTGAAGGAAGAGATCGCCTGGCAGGGCTTCGGGACGGGCGAGGTCGACGCCGTCATCGAGAACTGGGGTCACGACGACCTGAAGAAGAAGTACATCACCGACCAGAAGACCGCCGTCGACGCCGGCCCGACCGGCAACGAAGGCCTCATCGGCTGGTACGTGCCGCCATGGCTGGCCAAGGAGCACCCGGAAGTCACCGACTGGAAGAACCTCAACAAGTACGCGGCCGAGTTCAAGACCTCCGAGTCGGGAGGCAAGGGGCAACTCCTCGACGGTGACCCGTCGTTCGTCACCAACGACGAGGCCCTGGTGAAGAACCTGAAGCTGGACTTCAAGGTCGTGTACGCGGGCAGCGAGACCGCGCTCATCCAGGCCTTCCGCAAGGCGGAGAAGGACAAGGAATGGATGATCGGCTACTTCTACGAGCCGCAGTGGTTCATGTCCGAGGTGCCGCTCGTCAAGGTCAAGCTGCCCGAGTACAAGGAGGGCTGCGACGCCGACGCGGAGAAGGTCGCATGCGACTACCCCGTGTACAAGCTCGACAAGATCGTCAGCAAGAAGTTCGCCGAGTCGGGCAGCCCGGCCTATGACCTGGTGAAGAACTTCACCTGGACGAACGATGACCAGAACGTCGTGGCGAAGTACATCGCGGTGGACAAGATGACCCCCGAGGCGGCGGCGAAGAAGTGGGTCGAGGCCAACCGCGACAAGGTGGATACCTGGCTCAAGTAACCCCGGAAGGCGGAGTCGGAAGCCGGTCGAACGTGCCCGGTGGGCGGAGCGCACCTGTGTGCTCCGCCCACCGGGCATTGCCGTGTTCCGGCCCGTTTTCCGACGTCCCGGACCCTCTTGACACCCACCTGCACGCCAGGCACATTGAGTTGCGCAACTTGGAGCATGTTGCGTAGACAGCAACTAAACCGGCTGGACTGGTTTTCACACCGGAGGTGCGGCGATGGCGGGACCCCGAGTGGTCATCATCGGAGCGGGCGTCGTTGGCGCGGCACTCGCGGACGAGATCTCCGCGCGAGGCTGGACCGAAGTGACCGTGGTCGACCAGGGCCCGCTGCCCGTCACCGGGGGCTCCAGCTCGCACGCCCCGGGCCTGGTCTTCCAGACGAACGCCTCCAAGACCATGACCGAACTGGCCCGCTACACCGTCGAGAAGTTCTGCTCCCTCGACGTCGACGGCAAGCCCTGCTTCCTGCAGGTCGGCGGCCTCGAAGTGGCGACCACCCCCGAGCGCCTCGCGGAACTGCGCCGCCGCCACGGCTGGATCACCGCCTGGGGCATCAACGCCCGGCTGCTGAGCGCCGACGAGTGCGTCGAACAGCACCCATTGGTGAACCGGGACAGGGTCCTCGGCGGCCTCCTGGTCCCCACGGACGGCCTCGCCAAGGCCGTCCTCGCCGTCGAGGCGCAGATCCGCCGGGCCACCGAGCGCGGCGTGCGCTTCCTCGCCCGCCACGAGGTCCTGGACGTCCAGCAGAGCGAGGGCCGCGTCACCGGCGTCCTGACCGACCAGGGCGAGATCCCCGCCGACATCGTCGTGTGCTGCGCCGGCATCTGGGGCCCGAAGATCGCCCGCATGGCCGGCATGAACCTCCCGCTCACCCCGCTCGCCCACCAGCTCGCCTGGACCGGCCCGGTACCGGCCCTCGCCGGCCAGACCGAGGAGGCGGTGCGCCCGATCCTGCGTCACCAGGACGCCGACCTCTACTACCGCGACCGCTTCGACGGCATCGGCATCGGCTACTACGGCCACCGCCCGTTGCCCATCTCGGCCGACGACATCCTCTCCGTCGACGAGGCCGAGGAGATGCCCTCGGTCCTGAAGTTCACGGAAGAGGACTTCGAGGACGCCTGGATCGAGACCCAGTCGCTGCTCCCCGTGACGAAGGAGGCCAAGGTCGAGGAGGGCATCAACGGCCTGTTCTCCTTCACCACCGACGGCAATCCGCTCCTCGGTGAGTCCCCCGATGTCAAGGGCTTCTGGGTCGCCGAGGCGGTCTGGGTCACCCACTCCGCGGGTGTGGGCCGGGCCATGGCCGAATGGCTGGTCGACGGCTACTGCTCCTCCTTCGACCTGCACGAGTGCGACGTCAATCGCTTCGAGCCGCACCAGCTGTCCCCGGAGTACGTCCTGGCCCGCGACTGCCAGAACTTCGTCGAGGTCTACGACATCCTGCACCCGCTGCAGCCGTCGGGGGACCCACGCCCGATCCGCACCAGCCCGTTCTATGCCCGCCAGCAGGAGCTGGGTGCCTTCTTCCTGGAGGCGAACGGCTGGGAGCGCCCGCAGTGGTACGAGGCCAACGCGGGGCTGGTCGAAGGCCGTTCCATCGCCACCCCCAACGACTGGGCGGCGCAGTACTGGTCGCCCATTGTCGGTGCCGAGGCGCAGGTCACCCGCGAGACCGTCGCGATGTACGACATGACGGCCCTCAAGCGGCTGGAGGTCAGCGGCCCTGGTGCCGCCGCGTTCCTGGAGCGGCTGGTCACCGGCAAGGTGGCCAAGTCCGTCGGCTCGGTGACGTACACCCTGCTCCTCGACCACGACGGCGGCATCCGCAGCGATATCACCGTCGCCCGCCTCGCCCGCGACCTCTTCCAGGTCGGCGCCAACGGCAACCTGGACCTCGACTGGTTCACCCGCCACCTCCCCGCCGACGGCACGGTCCAGGTACGCGACATCACCCCCGGCACCTGCTGCGTCGGCCTGTGGGGACCGCTCGCCCGCGAGGTCCTGCAGCCCCTGACCGACCAGGACTTCTCGAACGACGGCCTGAAATACTTCCGCGCCAAGCGCGCCCACATCGGGAGCGTCCCCGTCACCGCCATGCGCCTGTCGTACGTCGGTGAACTCGGCTGGGAGCTGTACACCACCGCCGACCTCGGCCAGAAGCTGTGGGACACGCTGTGGCGGGCGGCCGAGCCGCTCGGCGGCATCATCGCCGGCCGCGGCGCCTTCAGCAGCCTCCGCCTGGAGAAGGGTTACCGCTCCTTCGGCACCGACATGACCTACGAGCACGACCCCTACGAGGCCGGCGTCGGCTTCGCCGTCAAGCTCGACAAGGACGACTTCATCGGCAAGGCCGCGCTGGAACGCCGAAAGGCCGACGTACGGCGGAAGCTGACCTGCCTCACCATCGACGACCCCCAGTCGGTCGTCATGGGCAAGGAACCGGTGTACGACGGCGACCGCGCGGTCGGCTACGTCACCAGCGCCGCCTACGGCTACACGATCGGCAAGGGCATCGCCTACGCGTGGCTCCCCGCGGAGCTCGCCACCCCCGGCACCACCGTGCACATCGGCTACTTCGACCAGCGCGTCGAGGCGGTCGTCGCCGAGGAGCCCCTGTTCGACCCGACCATGTCCCGCCTCCGTGGCTGACTGTGGAGAAGAGGTACCGCCGGTGACCGCACAACTCCTCGACGGCAAGGCCACCGCCGCCGAGATCCGCCGCGAACTCGCGGAGCGCGTGGCCAAGTTGACCGCAAACGGCGGCCGCCCGCCGGGGCTCGGCACGGTCCTCGTCGGCGACGACCCCGGCAGTCGTGCCTACGTGGCAGGCAAGCACAGGGACTGCGCGCAGGTGGGCATCGCCTCGCTCCGCCGGGAACTGCCCGCCGACGCCACCCAGCGGCAGGTCGAGGACGTCATCGACGAACTCAACGCCGCCCCGGCCTGCACCGGCTACATCGTCCAGCTCCCGCTCCCGCGCCACCTGGACGCGGGCGCCGTACTGGAACGCATGGACCCGGCCAAGGACGCCGACGGCCTGCATCCCGTCAACCTCGGCCGACTCGTCCTCGGCGTCGATGCCCCACTGCCGTGCACCCCGCGCGGAGTCGTCGAACTGCTCCGCCGCCACGACGTGCCCCTCGCCGGAGCACGGGTGTGCGTGATCGGCCGCGGCATCACCGTCGGACGTCCCATCGGACTGCTGCTCACCCGCAGGTCCGAGAACGCCACTGTCACCCTGTGCCATACCGGCACCAAGGGCCTGGCCTGGCACGTACGCGAGGCGGAGATTGTGGTCGCGGCCGCCGGTTCGCCGGGGCTGATCACCAAGGACATGCTGCGCCCCGGCGCGGCGGTCCTGGACGTCGGCATCACCCGCACCGGCCACGGGCTGGTCGGCGACGTGCACCCTGACGCCGCCCAGGTCGCCGGATGGCTCGCGCCCATGCCCGGGGGCGTGGGACCCATGACGCGGGCCATGCTGCTCGCCAATGTCGTCGAGGCCGCCGAGAGAAACGCGAACACCGTATGAACGCGCTGAACGGAGACATCCGATGAGCCCCCGCATCCCCGGCGCCGAGCTCCCCGAGCACCCCGACTGGCTATGGCGCACGCCCGAGCCGAAGCGGTCGTACGACGTCGTCATCGTGGGCGGCGGCGGACACGGCCTCGCCACCGCCCACTACCTGGCGAAGAACCACGGCATTACCAACGTCGCCGTACTGGAGAAGGGCTGGCTCGCGGGCGGCAACATGGCCCGCAACACCACCATCATCCGCTCCAACTACCTGTGGGACGAGAGCGCCGGCATCTACGAGCACGCCCTCAAGCTGTGGGAGGGACTGGCGGACGAACTCGACTACCCGATCCTGTTCTCCCAGCGCGGCGTGCTGAACCTGGCCCACAGCCTCCAGGACGTCCGCGACAGCGTGCGCCGGGTGGAGGCGAACCGCCTGAACGGCGTGGACGCGGAGTGGCTGGACGCGGATGGCGTCAAGGAAGTCTGCCCGATCGTCAACATCTCCCCGGACGTGCGCTATCCGGTCCTGGGCGCCACCTACCAGCCACGGGCCGGCATCGCCAAGCACGACCACGTGGCGTGGGGCCTGGCCCGCTCAGCGGACGCCGCCGGCATCGACATCATCCAGAACTGCGAGGTCACCGGACTGGATCTGGTCGGCGGCCGGGTGGTCGGCGTACAGACCACGCTCGGCCCGATCGCCGCCGGCAAGGTGGCGCTCTGCTCGGCAGGCCACACCTCGGTCCTCGCCGCCATGGCAGGTATCGAACTGCCGCTGCAGAGCCACCCGTTGCAGGCCCTGGTCTCCGAACTCCTGGAGCCGGTGCACCCGACGGTCGTCATGTCCAACGCGGTCCATGTGTACGTCAGCCAGGCGCACAAGGGCGAGTTGGTGATGGGCGCAGGCATCGACGCGTACAACTCCTACACCCAGCGCGGTGCCTTCCACATCATCGAAGAGCAGATGTCGGCCGCCCTGGAGCTCTTCCCGGTCTTCGCCCGCGCCCACGTGCTGCGCACCTGGGGCGGCATCGTCGACGTCAGCCCTGACGCCTCGCCGATCGTCGGACTCACTCCCGTCGACAACCTCTACCTCAACTGCGGCTGGGGCACGGGCGGGTTCAAGGCCACCCCGGGCGTCGGCTGGGTCTACGCCCACACCATCGCCCACGACACCCCTCACCCCCTCAATGCCCCCTTCTCGCTCGATCGTTTCACCACCGGCGCGCTCGTCGATGAGCACGGCGCGGCCGCGGTGGCCCACTAGGGAGCCGAACCATGTTGCTGATCCCCTGTCCGTGGTGCGGGCCCCGCGACGAGGCCGAGTTTCACTACGGCGGCCAGGCCCACGTGCCGTATCCGGAGGACCCGTCGGCTCTGACCGACGAGGAGTGGGCCCGGTATTTGTTCTTCCGCGACAACCCGAAGGGCCCGTTCGCCGAGCGGTGGAGCCATGCGGCGGGCTGCCGCAAGTGGTTCAACGCGGTGCGGGACACGGCGACGAACGAGATCCTGGCGGTGTACCGGACGGGGGAGGAACGCCCGGAAACGGTCGAGTCACGTCCGGTCACTTCTCATCCGCGCACTTTTCAGCCGAGTCCGGCACAACCAGCCCGTCGTGGGGGTCCCCCCGCTCATGGGGGTCCCCCCGCTCGAGCGAAGCCGAGAGTGGGGGAGAAGCCGAGAGTGGGGGAGTTTGAGGACGAGGCCGTTCAGGCCGATACGGGGGGTCTGGGGGCGGAGCCCCCAGCGGGGTCCAGGGGCGGGCCCCTGGTTACGGGAAGGGGCGGGGTGGGGAAGGAAACCCAGCCGTTCCGCCACCCCACCCGCGGCCGAGTCCACCGCGACGCCCCCCTCACCTTCACCTTCGACGGCACCAAGTACGAGGGCTACAAGGGCGACACCCTCGCCTCCGCCCTCCTCGCCAACGGCGCCATCCAGGCCGGCACCAGCATCAAGCTCGGCCGCCCCCGCGGCATCTTCTCGGCCGGCGTCGAGGAACCCAACGCGGTCGTCCAGATCGAGGCCCCGTTCCCCGAGCCGATGCTCCCCGCGACAACGGTCGAGCTCTACGACGGCCTGGTCGCGAGCAGCCTGCCCGGCCAGGGCCGTCTCGCCAACGAGCCGGACCCGGCCCGCTACGACGCCGTACACGCGCACTGCGACCTGCTCGTGGTCGGCGCAGGCCCGGCCGGCCTCGCGGCCGCAGCGGCGGCAGCGAAAAGCGGCGCACGCGTCATCCTCGCCGACGACCAACCGGAGCCGGGCGGTAGCCTCCTCGGCACGGGCGAACAGTTCGACTGGGTGCAGGAGGCCACCGGGCGACTGGAAGCCGGACCCGAGGTGCGCGTGCTGCGCCGGACCACCGTCTTCGGCTACTACGACGACAACCACCTCCTCGCCGTCGAGCGCCGTACCAACCACCTCGGCGCCGAGGCCCCCGAGAACGTCTCCCGCGAACGTGTCTGGCGCATCCGGGCCCGTCGCGTCGTCCTTGCCACCGGCGCCCACGAGCGCTCGCTGGCCTTCGCGGACAACGACCGCCCCGGAGTGATGCTGGCCGCCTCGGCCCGCACCTACGTCAACCGCCACGGTGTCCTGCCCGGCCGCCACGCGGTCGTCTTCACCACCAATGACAGCGCCTACGCGGCAGCGCTGGACCTCCACGCCGCGGGCGTGGACATCACGGCGATCGTCGACACGCGCCCCGAACCGGGGGAGTGGGCGGAGCGTGCCCGGGCGGCCGGCATCGAGGTGCTGGCCGGGCATGCCGTCACCGGCACGGAAGGCGACGCGCGCCTCACCACCGTGACCGTCGCCCCGTACAGAGAGTCCACAGGACAGCGGGAGTTCGCCGCCGACCTCCTGCTGGTCTCCGGCGGCTGGAACCCGGTGGCACACCTGTTCAGCCAGGCGGGCGGCAAACTGCGCTACGACGAGGCGCTGGGCTCCTTCGTCCCCGACACCTGCCGCCAGGCGGTCGAGGTCGTGGGCAGCGCGAGCGGCGTCCTCGACCTGGCCGCGGTCCTGGCACAGGGCGCGGCCGCCGGTGCCCGCGCCATCGAGGCCGAGGGCTACACCCCCGAGGCACCTCGCCTCCCAGAGGTGGCCGCACAGCCGCAGACGCCACCCATGCACGTGTACGTCGTGCCCGGCGCCCCGGACGCCCCCCGTTTCGTCGACCTCCAACGAGATGTCACCGTCGACGATCTGGCCCGCGCGACCGGTGCCGGTATGCGCTCGGTCGAGCACACCAAGCGCTACACCACGGCTGGCACCGCCAACGACCAGGGCAAGACCTCCGGCGTCCTGGCCAGTGGTGTCGTCGCCGAACTGCTCGGCGTGGACATCTCGGCGCTCGGCACGACGACCTTCCGGCCGCCCTACACACCCGTCTCCTTCGCCTCCCTCGCGGGCCGCGACCGCGGAGCGCTGCACGACCCGATCCGGACGACCGCCCTGCACGAGTGGCATGTCGAGCACGGCGCCCTGTTCGAGAACGTCGGCCAGTGGAAGCGGCCCTGGTACTACCCGCAGGACGGCGAGGACATGGAGGCCGCGGTGCTGCGCGAGTGCCGGGCGGCCCGCGAGAGCGTGGCCTTCATGGACGCCTCCACCCTCGGCAAGATTGACGTACAGGGCCCCGACGCCGCCATCTTCCTCGACCGGCTCTACACCAACATGATGAGCACCCTGAAGGTCGGCATGATCCGCTACGGCGTCATGTGCCGCCCGGACGGCATGCTCTTCGACGACGGCACCGTCATCCGCCTCGCCCAGGACCGCTTCCTGGTCACCACGACGACGGGCAACGCCGCCGCCGTACTCGACTGGATGGAGGAGTGGCTGCAGACCGAGTGGCCCGAACTGCGCGTCCGCTGCACCTCGGTCACCGAGCAGTGGGCGACCGTCGCCCTGGTGGGCCCCCGTTCCCGCGACGTCCTGGGCGCACTCGCGCCCCAACTGGCCGTCACCAACGACGACTTCCCGTTCATGGCGTGGCGGGAGACGACCGTCGCGGGCATCGAGGCCAGGGTGTGCCGGATCAGCTTCTCCGGCGAACTGGCCTACGAGATCAACGTGTCACCCTGGGAGGCCCTCGCCCTGTGGGAGGCCCTGTACGAGGCCGGCGCTCCGTACGGCATCGCCCCGTACGGCACGGAGACCATGCACGTCCTGCGCGCGGAGAAGGGCTACCCGATCATCGGGCAGGACACGGACGGCACCGTCACTCCTCAGGACCTCGGGATGGGCTGGGCGGTGTCGAAGAAGAAGCCCGACTTCATCGGCAAGCGTTCGTACGCGCGTGCCGACAGCGTCCGCCCCGACCGCAAGCACCTGGTGGGCCTGCTCCCCGAGGACCCGGGAACCTTCCTCCCCGAGGGCACCCACCTGGTCGCCGACGGCGTGCTGCCCGCGCCGCCCGTCCCGATGCTCGGCCATGTCACCTCCAGCTACCGCAGCGCCGCCCTCGGCCGGACCTTCGCGCTCGCCCTGATCAAGGGCGGCCGGGACCGTGTCGGCGAGAGGCTGTATGCCCCCTTGGGCGACCGGCTGGTTCCGGTGACCGTGGCAAGCCCCGTCCTCTACGACCCCGAGGGAGCCCGCCGCGATGGCTGACACCGCCCTTACCGCCCCGCTCCGTAGCCCCTTGTCGCACGCCGCCGACCGCCTGGCCGCCGCGACGCGTACGTCCGGGGGCGCGATCCGGCTGGCCGAACTCCCCTTCCTGACTCAGATCAACGTGCGCCTCGACGCCAAGGGAACAGCGGCGGACGCCGTCGGGCTCGCGCTGGACCTCCCACTGCCCCTCGAACCGAACACCGTCGTACGTGCCGGGGAGCTGACCGCGTTGTGGCTGGGCCCGGACGAATGGCTGCTGGTGGGCCCGCCCGGCAGCGAACGGGACCTGGAAAGCCGGATCCGGGAGGCCGCGGGGGACGAGCCCGTCTCCGTCACCGACGTCTCCGCCCAGCGCACCACGCTCCTCATCACGGGCCGTCGCGCCCGCGACCTGCTGGCCCACGGCTGTTCGCTGGACCTGCATCCGCGTGCCTTCGGCCCCGGACGCTGCGCCCAGACGACCCTGGGCCGCACCCAGATCGTCCTGGTCGCCCGGGACGAGCCCAGGGCCGGGTTCTGGGTACTGGTCCGCTCGTCCTTCGCCGGCTATCTGGCGGACTGGCTGCTTGACGCGGCGACGGAATACGTCTGAACCCTCACCTCGACGGGGGTGGGCACCGTCCATGCTGTGGGCGCTGCTCGGGGGCTCCCACAGCGCTCTGTGCGCTCGCCCGGGAACAGGGGCCGAGTGACCGGGGGTACTTTGTGCGGCCGACCAGACCTCTGGCAGGTCGCATCGCGCCTCAACGGTCCGGCAGGTTCACACCGCGTGCGCATGCCCGGTACCGCGGCCGGTGACACCGGCATGCGGGTCGCCGGTGGCATCGAACAGCGGGCGTGAACGCGGTCGTTGATACATCGCCGCTGTATACACGTCCACGGTCGCGGAGGCCGCCGCGTCCCAGCCGAAGGATCCGGCGTGCCGGACGGCCGCCTCACCCATACGGGCCGAGATCGCCGGATCGGCAGCGAAGCGGCCCAGGGCCCGCGCGTAGTCGGCGGGGTGGTGCCCTGAAACGAGCACACCGCTCACCTCGTTCCGCACGGCCACCGGCAGACCTCCCACCTCGGCCGCGATCACCGGCGTGCCGCAGGCCTGAGCCTCCAGGGCCACCAGGCCGAAGGATTCGCTGTAGGACGGCATGACGAGGACGGACGCCGCCCGGTACCAGTCCACGAGTCGGCCCTGTCCGACCGGCGGACGGAACAGGACGACGTCACAGATGCCGAGCCGTGCCGCCAGCTTCTGCAGGCTCTCCGGCTCGGTCACACCTGATCCGCTGGGTCCGCCCACCACCGGCACGACGAGCCGCTCGCGCAGCTGTGGACGCTCTTCCAGGAGCCGGGCGACCGCGAGCAGCAGGACGTCCGGCGCCTTCAGGGGCTGAATACGGCCCGCGAACAGCGGGATCAGCGCGTCGGGCGGCAGCCCGAGGCGCATACGGGCCGCGGCCCGGCCGGCCTCGACGCCAGCGGCGTCCGGCCGGAAGCGGTCCAGGTTCACGCCCGGTTGGACGACGGTGACCCGCGCGGGGTCGGCGTCGTAGTGGCGGATCAGCTCGGCCGCCTCGTTGCCGGTATTGGCGATGAGCCGATCGGCGGCCCTTACGATCTGCGCCTCGCCTGTCACGCGGGCCGCCGGCTCGGGGCTGTCGCCCACGGCAAGGGAGGCGTTCTTGACCTTGGCCATGGTGTGCATGGTGTGCACGAGCGGGACGCCGCAGCGCGCGGCAGCGAGCCGGCCGACGTGGCCGGACAGCCAGTAGTGCGAGTGGAGCAGGTCGTAGTGCCCGGGGCGCCGGTTGGCCCACGCCCGCATCAGACCGTCCATGAAGGCGCACAGGTGCGCGGGCAGGTCTTCCTTGGCCAAGCCCTCGTAAGGGCCCGCGTCCACATGCCGGACGAGAACGCCGGGCGCGAGATCGACGACGGACGGGAGCGCGGCGGAGGTGGCCCGGGTGAAGATCTCCACCTCGACGTCGGCGGCGGCCAGGCGCTTGGCCAGCTCGACGACATAGACGTTCATCCCGCCCGCATCGCCGGTGCCGGGCAGGTGCAGCGGCGAGGTGTGCACGCTGAGCATCGCCACGCGGCGGGGACAGCGTCGGCGGTACTGGCTCACCTCGCGAGTCCCTCCTGTGCTCGCAGGACCAGGCGATGCTCGCCCGCGTAGACGTTCATGGACGTGCCGCGCAGGAAGCCGACGAGCGTGAGTCCGGTCTCCGCCGCCAGGTCCACGGCGAGGGAGGATGGAGCCGAGACCGCGGCCAGCACCGGGATGCCCGCCATGACCGCCTTCTGGGCCAGCTCGAACGACGCCCGTCCGGACACCATCAGGATGGTCTGAGACAGGGGCAGTTCGCCGGACTGGAGCGCGCGTCCGATCAGCTTGTCCACGGCGTTGTGTCGGCCGACGTCCTCACGCAGGTCCAGCAGTTCGCCGTCAGGTGAGAACAGTCCGGCGGCATGCAGACCCCCAGTCCGGTCGAACACCCGCTGCGCGGACCGCAGCCGGTCGGGGAGGGCAGCCAGCAGATCGGGTCCGACCCGCACCGGCGGAGTGTCGACGATCGGCCAGCGGGCGGTGGTCCGCACGGCGTCCAGGCTCGCTTTGCCGCACAGACCGCAGGAGGACGTGGTGTACACGTTCCGCTCGAGCGTGATGTCGGGCACCACCACACCGGGGGCGAGCCGCACGTCGACGACGTTGTAGGTGTTCGATCCTCCCCCACTCTCGGCTCCTCCCCCACTCTCGGCTTCGCTCAAGCGGGGGGACCCCCATGAGCGGGCGGTGCCCCCACCCGTTGCACCCGCGCAATACACGATGCCCGCGAGCTCCTCGGCCCGGCCGAGGACACCCTCACTCACCAGGAAACCGGCCGCCAACGCGAAGTCGTCACCGGGCGTCCGCATGGTGATGGCCAGCGGTCTGCCGCCAAGCCGGATCTCCAGCGGTTCCTCGGCGACCAGCGTGTCCGGTCGGGCGCTGACAGCACCCTCCCGGATCCGCAGCACACGCCGACGCTCGGTGACTCGTCCCATGCCGGGGCTCCGCTCAGCACTCGATGATGTTGACGGCGAGCCCGCCCCGCGCGGTCTCCTTGTACTTCACGCTCATGTCGGCGCCGGTGTCCTTCATGGTCTTGATGACCTTGTCGAGGGACACCTTGTGGGAGCCGTCCCCGCGCATGGCCATCTTTGCCGCTGTGACGGCCTTCACCGCGGCCATGCCGTTGCGTTCGATGCAGGGGATCTGGACTAGGCCGCCGACGGGGTCGCAGGTGAGGCCGAGGTTGTGTTCCATGCCGATCTCGGCGGCGTTCTCGACCTGTTCGGGGGAGCCGCCCAGGACCTCGGCGAGTGCGCCCGCCGCCATGGAACAGGCGGAGCCGACCTCGCCCTGGCAGCCGACCTCGGCGCCGGAGATGGAGGCGTTCTCCTTGAAGAGCATGCCGATGGCTCCGGCGGCGAGCAGGAAGCGGACCACCCCGTCCTCGTCGGCGCCCGGCACGAAGTTGATGTAGTAGTGCAGGACCGCCGGGATGATGCCGGCCGCGCCGTTGGTCGGGGCGGTCACGACTCGGCCGCCTGCCGCGTTCTCCTCGTTCACGGCCATCGCGTACAGCGTGATCCACTCCATCGCGTGGGCCAACGGGTCGCCCTCCGCCCGGAGTTGGCGTGCGGAGACGGCGGCCCTGCGGCGGACCTTCAGGCCGCCGGGCAGGATGCCCTCGCGGGACATGCCGCGTGCGACGCACGCCTGCATCACCCGCCAGATGGCGAGAAGCCCCTCGCGGATCTCCTCCTCCGTGCGCCACGCCCGCTCGTTCTCCAGCATCAGCGCGGAGATCGACAGGCCCGTCTCCCGCGTCAGGCGCAGCAGCTCGTCGCCCGTGCGGAAGGGGTACTTGAGCGCCGTGTCGTCGAGCTTGATCCGGTCCGCGCCGACCGCGTCCTCGTCGACGACGAAGCCGCCGCCGACGGAGTAGTACGTCTTGGAGAGGAGTTCGGCGCCGGACGCGTCGTACGCCCAGAGCGTCATGCCGTTCGCGTGGTACGGCAGCGTCTTGCGGCGGTGCAGGACGAGGTCCTTGTCGAAGTCGAAGGCGATCTCCTGAGCATCGCCGATCTCGACGCCCAACAGCCACAGCCTTCCGGTCGACTTGATCCGCTCGACCTCGTGCTCGGCCTGGAGGACGTCGACGGTGTGCGGCTCGTTGCCCTCCAGGCCGAGCAGTACAGCCTTCGGGGTGCCGTGGCCGTGGCCGGTCGCGCCCAGGGAGCCGTACAACTCGGCGTGGACCGTGGTGGTCTCGGCGAGTACGCCGTCCTCCTTCAGCCGGGCGGCGAACATGCGTGCCGCGCGCATCGGGCCGACCGTGTGGGAGCTGGACGGGCCGATGCCGATCGAGAACAGGTCGAAGACCGAGATGGCCACGGTCACTCCTTACTGTTCAGACCGGGGTACAGCGGGTGCTTGTCCGCGAGCGCCTTGACTCGGGCCTTCAGCGCCTCCGCGTCGGCCTCCCCGAAGGGAGAAGCCGCCTTGAGCGCCTGCGCGATGACGTCCGCGACCTCGGCGAAGTCCTCGGCCTGGAAGCCTCGGGTGGCCAGGGCGGGCGTGCCGATGCGCAGGCCCGAGGTGACCATCGGCGGACGCGGGTCGTTCGGGACGGCGTTGCGGTTGACCGTGATGCCGACCTCGTGGAGACGGTCTTCGGCCTGCTGCCCGTCCAGTTCGCTCTCGCGCAGGTCGACCAGGATCAGGTGCACATCCGTGCCGCCCGACAGGACGTTGACTCCGGCCTCGCGGGCGTCCGGTGCGGTGAGCCGCTCGGCGAGGATCTTCGCGCCCTCGGCCGTACGGCGCTGACGCTCCTTGAACTCCTCGGAGGCGGCGACCTTGAAGCAGACCGCCTTGGCCGCGATCACGTGCTCCAGCGGGCCGCCCTGGAAGCCGGGGAAGACGGAGGAGTTGAGCTTCTTGGCGAAGTTCTTCTTGGCCAGGATGATGCCGCCGCGCGGGCCGCCCAGCGTCTTGTGAGTGGTGGAGGTGACCACGTCCGCGTACTGGACCGGGTTCGGGTGCAGGCCCGCCGCGACCAGGCCCGCGAAGTGCGCCATGTCGACCCACAGGTACGCCTCGACCTCGTCGGCGATCCGGCGGAACTCCGCGAAGTCCAGCTGCCGCGGGTATGCCGACCAGCCCGCGATGATCACCTTCGGGCGGTGCTCCTTGGCCAGCCGCTCCAGCTCGGCCATGTCGACCAGGCCGGTGGCGGCGTCCACGTGGTAGGCGACCACGTTGAACTGCTTGCCGGAGAAGTTCAGCCGCATCCCGTGGGTGAGGTGGCCGCCGTGGGCCAGGTCCAGGCCGAGGATGGTGTCGCCGGGCTGGGCCAGTGCGAAGAGCGCGGCCTGGTTGGCGGAGGCGCCGGAGTGCGGCTGGACGTTGGCGTACTCGGCGCCGAACAGCTCCTTGAGTCGGTCGATCGCGATCTGCTCGGTGATGTCGACGTGCTCGCAGCCGCCGTAGTAGCGGCGGCCCGGGTAGCCCTCGGCGTACTTGTTGGTCAGGACCGAGCCCTGGGCCTCCATGACCGCGACCGGAGCGAAGTTCTCCGAGGCGATCATCTCCAGGGTGGACTGCTGACGGTTCAGCTCGGCGTCGACCGCGGCGGCGACCTCGGGGTCGAGCTCGTGCAGGGACGTGTTCAGAACGGTCATCTGCGGCTTCCTAGTGTTGGGGCGCAGGGTGCGCCGTACGCTTCGGCGGGGGAGTTGTCGGCGGCGGCTTCGACAGTGGGGGATCGTGCGGCGGAGCCGGCTGAAGAGGTGCGGGTTGTGCCGGACGACGCACCTCGGCTCCTCAGCGGAAGACCACGGTGTGGTGGCCGTTGAGCAGGATGCGGCTCTCGCTGTGCCACTGCACGGCCCGCGCCAGTACCCGGGCCTCGACGTCCCGGCCCATGGTGACCAGATCGTCTGGGTCGTGGGAGTGGTCCACGCGGACGACGTCCTGCTCGATGATGGGCCCCTCGTCCAGGTCGGGAGTGACGTAGTGGGCGGTGGCCCCGACCAGCTTGACTCCTCGTTGGTGGGCCTGGAGGTAGGGGCGGGCTCCTTTGAAGCTGGGGAGGAAGGAGTGGTGGATGTTGATGGCCCGGCCCTCGAGTCGCTTGCACAGGTCGTCCGAGAGGATCTGCATGTAGCGGGCGAGGACCACGAGGTCGATCTCGAACCGCTGCACCAGCTCCAGCAGTTCCGCCTCCGCCTCCGCCTTGGTCTGCGGTGTGACGGGGATGTGGTGGAAGGGAATGCCGTGGCTGTGTGCGAGCGGCTCGAAGTCCCGGTGGTTGGAGACGATCGCCGCCACCTCGATGTTGAGGGCGCCGGTGCTCTTGCGGAACAGCAGGTCGTTCAGGCAGTGGCCGTACTTGGAGACCATGATCAGGGTGCGCGTGGGGGCGGCCGCGTCCCACAGCCGCCAGTCGATCCGGTACGCCTCGGCCACTGGAGCGAAATCGGTGCGCAGGCGCTCCAGTGACGTCTCGGGGTCGGAGACGTCGAAGTGGACGCGCATGAAGAAGCGGCCCTGCAGGCGGTCGTCGAACTGCTGGCTTTCCAGGATGTTCCCGGAGTGGTCGACAAGGAAGCCGCTGACGGCGTGGACCAGGCCGGCCTGGTCGGGGCAGGAGAGGTTGAGGACGAACTCGCGACCGGGGTCGGGACGAGGTGGCATGGCATCCTCCAGCGGTGCGTAATGAGCAACAAGGCGAGCAATACGCAACATGGTCCAAGGGGGAGGGTGTCCGGTCAAGGGTGTGTCTTGACAGAAGTCCGCCAGGCGGGCTTTCTTGGTCCTGTTGTGTAATGAGAAATTCTCAGCGTAATGAGCAACGCGCTGTCGTGGTCGCGCCACCGTCGCCCGGGCAGCGACGCCTGATGCGGCGTGGCCCGTGAAGCCCGACGGCGGGCCGGCTTCCACCGATTCCCACACACCGCGGAGCGCCATCGATGACCCGCAAGGCACCTGCTGAGGATCCCGGCGACGCCCGACTGTGGGTGGGCCCACCGAAGGACTACGCCGCCGGAATTCCGGCGGTCACCTCCTCGCTGCGCCACGCGGGCGCCCAGATGGGCGCGCGTCGCAGCCTGCTCACCCTGCTCCGGGTCAACCAGGCGGAGGGCTTCGACTGTCCGGGCTGCGCCTGGCCCGAACCGGAACACCGGCATCGTGCGGAGTTCTGCGAGAACGGGGCCAAGGCCGTGGCGGAGGAGGCCACGCTGCGCCGGGTGACCCCGGAGTTCTTCGCCGAGCACGGTCTGGAGGAACTCGCCGGCCGCAGCGATTACTGGCTCGGACAGCAGGGGCGCCTCACCCGACCCATGTACCGTCCCGCGGGCAGCGACCACTACCGCCCGATTTCGTGGGAGGACGCGTTCACGGTCGTCGCCCGGGAGCTCACCGTCCTCGACCACCCCGACCAGGCCGCCTTCTACACCTCCGGCCGGGCGAGCAACGAGGCCGCCTTCGTCTATCAGCTGTTCGTCCGGCTGCTGGGCACCAACAACCTGCCGGACTGCTCCAACATGTGCCACGAGTCCAGCGGTTCGGCCCTGGTCGAGACGATCGGCATCGGCAAGGGCAGCGTCAGCCTGGAGGACCTCTACGAGGCGGACTTGATCCTCGTCGTCGGCCAGAACCCCGGCACCAACCACCCGCGGATGCTCTCCGCCCTGGAGCGGGCCAAGCAGCGCGGCGCCCGCGTCATCGCGGTCAACCCGCTCCCCGAGGCCGGCCTGCTCCGGTTCAAGAACCCCCAGCGGCCGTCCGGCATCGTCGGCGGCGGCACCCAGCTGGCCGACCTCTTCCTGCAGATCAGGCTGGGCGGTGATCAGGCCCTGTTCCAGGCCGTCAACCGACTGCTGCTGGAAGCCGAGGACGACGCACCCGGCACGGTCCTCGATACCGCCTTCATCACCTCGCACACGCACGGCTTCGAGGAGTTCACCGAGCAAGCCCGCAAGACCTCCTGGGAGGACGTCCTGGAGGCCACCGGGCTGTCCGAGGCGGAGATCAGGGCCGCGTTCCGGGAGGTACTCGCCGCCGAGAAGATCGTCGTCTGCTGGGCGATGGGCCTCACCCAGCACCGCCATTCCGTCCCGACCATCCGCGAGGTCGTCAACTTCCTCCTCCTGCGCGGCAACATCGGCCGTCCCGGCGCCGGGCTCTGCCCGGTGCGCGGCCACTCCAACGTGCAGGGCGACAGGACGATGGGCATCCACGAGAAGCCGAGCGAGGACTTCCTCGACGCACTCGGCGCCGAATTCGGTTTCGAACCGCCACGTCACCACGGTCACGACGCGGTCGAGACCATCCGTGCCATGCGCGACGGCCGGGTGAAGGTCTTCGTGGGGCTGGGCGGCAACTTCGTCGCCGCCGCCCCCGACACCGAGGTGACGGAGCAGGCGCTGCGCGGCTGCCGGCTCACCGTGCAGATCTCCACCAAGCTCAACCGGTCACACGCGGTCACCGGAGAACAGGCGCTCATCCTGCCCTGCCTGGGCCGCACCGAGGCCGATCTGAGGCCCTCGGGGCCCCAACTGGTGACGGTGGAAGACTCCATGGGCATGGTGCACCTCTCGCGAGGACGGCTCGCCCCCGCCTCCGATCACCTCCTCAGCGAGGTGGCGATCATCTGCAGGATGGCCCGGGCCGCCCTCGGAGCCCGCGCGGCAACATCAGCCGTTCCGGCGCGGCGGGTGCCCTGGGAGGACTTCGAGACCGACTACGACCGCATCCGTGACCGCATCGCTCGGGTGATCCCCGGCTTCGAGGAATTCAACGACCGGGTGCGGCAACCCGGCGGCTTCGCTCTGCCCCACCCGCCCCGCGACGAGCGCCGCTTCACCACCGCCACCGGCCGGGCCAACTTCACCGTGAACCCACTGGAGACCCTGCGCGTACCGGAAGGCCGGCTGCTGCTGCAGACGCTGCGTTCGCACGACCAGTACAACACCACCATCTACGGATTGGACGACCGCTACCGCGGCATACACCAGGGACGCCGCGTGCTGTTCGTGCACCGGGACGACCTCGGCGCCCGCGGTCTGGCCGACGGAGACCTCGTCGACATCGTCAGTGAGTACGAGGACGGGGTGGAGCGGCGGGCACCGGGCTTCCGTACCGTTGTCTTCCCGACGCCCCGCGGCTGCTGCGCGGCGTACTTCCCGGAGACCAACGTCCTGGTGCCCCTGGATTCCACGGCGGCCATCAGCAACACCCCCACCTCCAAGTCCATCGTGGTGCGGCTGGAACCGGCCGCCGGGATGCCCGCGAGCCAGTGAGTCCTTCGCGCTCCCGAGCCGGGACGCGCGCGGCGGCGCGGCGGTCGGCTGCGGGCGTCAATCCCCGCCGAGGTGGCCGAGCCGGGCCGAGACCTCCTCGGCCGCGGCTCGCACCAGGGCGGAAACCTCCTGCAGCCGCTGCTCGGTCAACCGGAAGGACGGCCCCGACGCGCTGAGCGCGGCCACCACCTGCCCGTGGGAGGCGAAAACCGGCGCGGCCACCGCGTTCAGACCTGGTTCGAGCTCCTCGACGGTGTAGGCGCAGCCGTCCGCATGCGCGCGCCTCAGCTGCGCCCGAAGGATCTCGGGGTCGGTCACGGTGTGCGGTGTGCAGCTCTCCAGCGGTGCCGTGAGTCTGCTCTCCAGCTCATGATCGGTCAGCTGCGCGAGCAGCACCTTTCCGCTGGAGGTGGCGTGCAACGGCGTACGTCGCCCCAGCCAGTTGTGCGTGGTGATGACCGAGGGGCCGAGAACGTGGTCGATGTTGATGGCGGCGTCCCCGTCGGGGATGGCCAGGTTGACGGTCTCCGCGACCTGGGTCGCCAAACGCTCGCACGCCGGGCGGCTCTGCCGGGACAGGTTCAGGCGGACCGTGGCCGCACTGGCCAGGCGGACCAGGCCGAGGCCCAGACGGTACTTTCCGCGCTCGTCCGTCTGCTCGACGAGCCCGCCCGCCTCCAGCGCGCCGGCGAGGCGGGATGCCGTCGACGTGTGCACGCCGAGCTCGGCGGCGATCTCCGTGATGCCTGCCTCTGCGTGGCGACCCAAGAACTCGAGGATGGTCACCGCCCGGTCGACCGACTGCACCGGAGACGCTGCCCGGTGCGAGGAGCCTGCGTTCCCAGGAGGTCGACGACCGTCACCCGGGACTGGAGGCGTTTGTAGTCCAGGGCCGTACCCTTGCCTTCCTCCGACAACTGCAGGAAGGTGCCCGAGACCGGATCCAGCGCCTGGCTGTACTTAAGGCTTCCCCAGTGTTCCGCCAGGCCGCGGCCCGCTCCTTGGCGAGACAGGGCCATGGCCTGGGCGAGATCGTGCAGCACGTGCCACGGGGTCAGCTGCAGCGACTGCCCGGCCTCCGCGCTCGGCAGGGCCCTCAAGTCGCCCTTCCGGCGCAGCCAGTCGCCCTTCCTCTCCCGCTTCTTGTCGTCCTTCGCCGCTGCCCTCTCTACGCTGCCGGCCAGCATCGAATTGGAGTGAACAGCTACGTTCGACAGCTGCACGAGATCCTGTAGGACCTCTTCGGTCGTCTTCCTTGCCGGTTTCAATGCGCCCCCTGCCGCTCGCGCGATCTTTACACGTCAATTCCGGAAGCTACGTGGCGGGGACAGGGCGCACACAAGGTCGCACGCATGCCCAATTGGGGCATGGGTGGTCGAATCCCGGCGCTGGCTCGGTAGGTGTCGCGGTAGATCGAGGATCCCGATTGTCGGGCGCATCTTGAACGTGCTCAGGGCCTGAAGAAGTTGCCAGCAGGTTGTCCAAAACGGCCCCGAACTCCGGCCTTTTGGGGTGTCTACGCACCGCATGGAGGAGGGGGATGACAAGACGGCATCATCGGGACCGGGCCTTCGCAGGCTGGCGCGTGCCCAGCCTGCTCGCGCCGTTCGCTCCACCGTGCAGCGCCGGAATTGGTACATGTCGGCGCCGTGTCAGGTGTCGGCATCCTCAACGGCTCGCGTCCGTCTGGTCGGTTTCCCAACGGGGCCACCCGGAGGTAGGGCCGATCGAGGGCTGGCCGCTGGTCACCATCGTCGTGATCGCTGCCACCTGCACCCGGGCAGGCCATTGCGTGCTGTTGTTCGGCCTGCCGCGCCGCATCGGTGAGATGACTCCCGTGGGGCCGGCCCCGGCCATGATGCCGTCAGCGGAGGGTCTGTTTGCCGGACTGATCGAAGTGGCGGGGGCGGCAACCCGACTCGATCGAACAGTTGAGGCGCGTGCCGCCGAGCCGGGCTTCTGTCGTCACGCGACTGCGGACAAGACACCGGTCGGCCCGGGGTCCGAACACCGACTGATCCCCAAGTCGGCTCGTGAGATGCCGTCCGGACACGGACCGGAGGGCCGGCGACAGATGCCGACCGCGATCGGTGTGGGCCGCTTCAGCGCTGTGATCGTCCTGGTCGATCCGTATGATGCCACTTGGATGCCTGACGTCACGTGGAGTGACTTTCTTGCTCAGTCCGGGTGTAGCAGCAGGGGCCGCGGCAGGTCCGAGAAGGCCAGGTAGTTACGGGGATGGTGGTCGTAGCAAGGAGTCAGCCGACGAGAGCCGGGCGGTCAGGAAACGGCCCACTCGATCACCCACCTGCGGCGGCCCGGTCGTTGACCGGACTCGATGACCTCGCGGGTGATCCAGACTCCAACGCGCTCACAGCGCAACCATCTTCAATAGGTCCCGGTAGTCGTGGGCCGTGTCGGCGTGCAGGCGTCGGCCTGTTCGAGATCGAGGGTGGCCCGGCGCTTGCGCGCTCGATCTTGCTGAGTGCCGATCGGCCGGATCAGCTGGTTCGCCGCGGTAACCGCTTTGGGGAACAGCTTTGCGCTGCGCACGGAAGGAGCTCGCCGAAGTCACGCTCGTCACTGCGTAATGGGTCGTCTGGTTTCAACAGCAGCGTCTGCCCGCGGCGATCGGTGATATCCGTCTGCCGAACACGCAGCCGATGACTACGTCCAGCAACCCCAACTCGGGGCTGGAGTCAACGCGTAGAGTGTCCACCAATTGGGGATCGCTTCACCTCGGAGGGTTGTCGAGGGCGCTCGGCGCTGTGAGAGGCCAGGGCGCTCGACGAAGGCGTTCCTTTCAACGATTCGACCGCCAGGTGGGTCTCGATGGCACGTCGGCCAGCGTCGCCTCAGAGCGCAAAGACCGTATACATGTTCCGACTTGCTGGCTCTTGGCCGAAGCGCGACGATGGAAAAGCAGAGTTCGTTGCGGTTCCCCACGAGGAGCGGAAGGCGGTGCGTGAGTCGACGAGGCGGTCCGGCGAAGGCCTGAGTACACAGACTCCTTTACTCGGCCGAGTACGCTGAACACTGACCTCGAAGAACGACCCGTCGCACGCCGCTCACCGACCACCCAACTGGGGGTCAAGGGGTCGCAGGTTCAAATCCTGTCGTCCCGACGGTGTTCACCAGCGGGTCTGCCGAATATGGCAGACCCGCTGGTTGCGTTCGTGTGACACGTGATGGCAGCCCGTGATCGCCCGGCGGCCGGTCTCAGGCCGCCTGGTCTTCTGATGCCGGGCCGGTCTGGTGGCGGTGCTTGCGGTCGGCGCGGGTCAGGGCCTTGTCGATGGCGGTGACGGCGTCGCGGGCGGCGTAGGGCAGCAGGTGGCCGTAGATATTGACGGTGGTGGACAGCGTCGAGTGGCGCAGGTCGTGGACGCCGATTCGGGGCGGGCCCATCTCCTCAGCGCGCTGGCGCAGCTCGGTCAGCATCGCCCTGCAGGCCGCGCGCGACCAGGTCATCCAAGCCGTGGGCGTGATCGCCGACCTCACCATCGACCTCGTGGGCGCCATCGGCCGGGCAGTCCTGGACAACTTCACGCCCGCCCGCCGCCTGCGACTCAGCCCCCGCGCCGTGAAGCGCCCAATGTCCCGCTACGCCTACAAGAGCCTGCGCGTCGACCGCCACACCTACAAGGCCACCACCAGCATCGACATCCTGTTGACAAGACCCATCAGCCCATAACTTCACCGCCTTGGCCTGAAGCGCGCCATCTGCCGTCAGCTCTTCAAGATGCTCGAACGCTCGGACGGAACGACGGAAGGAAGAATCTTCCCCAAGCTGCTTGACGCGATATAGCAGTCTCGGGGGGGGCATGATCGATCCGTTCTGGGGCCCGCACCGCACCGCCCGAAGCGTGTCTGCCACAGCCCACCCGTGGCCGTCCCGCCGGTTCAGCCCCGGTGCGGTGTCAGACGCAGGGTCAGGATTTGGAACGGCCGCAGCCGCAGGCGTAGGTCACCGGACTCGGTGACCTCGCAGCTGTCCTGGTCGGTTACCGGCCGCTCCAGCAGGTCTGTGACGACCGCCGACTCCAGCGCAAAACCAGGAGTCAGCGACGCTCGTACCCGGCCGCCGTGCGCCTCGTAGAGACGGACGACGACATCGCCCGAGCGGTCGTCGGCCAGCTTGACCGCCTCCACGACCACCGCCTCCGAGTCCACCGCGACCAGCGGTGCCACCTCGGCGGAGCCCGGTACCACCCGCTCCGGCAGGTTCATCCGGTAGCCCTCGCGCACCGCGTCCGTGACCTCCGCGCCGATCACGAAGCCGTACCGCAGCCGGTGCGTGCCCTGGTCGGAGTCGGGGTCGGGGAAGCGCGGCGCGCGGATCAGCGAGAGCCGGACCGTGGTGGTCGTCCCCCCGTCGGGGCGGACGTCCCGCGTGACGTCGTGCCCATAGGTCGAGTCGTTGACCAGCGCCGCACCCCAGCCGCGCTCGCCCACGTGCAGGAAGCGGTGCGCGCAGATCTCGAACTTCGCCGCGTCCCAGCTGGTGTTGGTGTGCGTGGGACGGTCGACGTGCCCGAACGGGATCTCGGCCGTGGAGTGCGCGGCGCGCACGTCCAGCGGGAAGGCCGCTTTGAGCAGCTTCTCCTTCTCGTGCCAGTCGACGACGGTGTCGATGTCCAGCCGCCGGGTCCCCTCGCGCAGCGACAGCGTCTGCATGATCCGCGAGTCCCCGAAGGACCGCACCACCCGTACACCCTCGCCGGTCGCGGTGACCTCGTCCGCGTTGGTGAGGTCGCGGACGGTGTTGCGGTAGAAGGCGTCGATGTCCCAGGCGTCCCACTCGTTGGGGAAGTCCTGGTGCAGTTGGAGGAGGTTGGCCGCCGCGCCGGGCGCCAGGGCCTCGCGGTCCGCGTCGCGGTCATACGCCGAGGTGACCAGACCGCGCCCGTCGACGACCACCCGGACCAGCCCGTTGTCCAGCACGAAGCCGTCGCCCTCGGTGACCGGCGCGAGGGGCGCGGCGGACGTGCTGCGCGGGGAGCCGCCCAGCGCGGGCACGCCGGCTCGCGCGTGCGGTGCCGCGTTGAAGACGACCTCGCCGCCGCCTGCCGGCCCGGCCAGCGCCGTCTGCGCGTGCCCGATCAGCGCCGCCAGTTCCTCGGCCAGCTCCGCGTACGTCTCCTCCGCCTCCCGGTGCACCCATGCGATGGAGGAGCCGGGCAGGATGTCGTGGAACTGGTGCAGCAGCACCGTCTTCCACAGCCGGTCCAGCTCCTCGTACGGGTAGGAGTACCGGTTGGAGATACCCTCACGGACCGCCGCCGTGGCCGCCCACAGTTCCGCCTCGCGCAGCAGGTGCTCGCTGCGCCGGTTGCCCTGCTTGCCGGCGAGCTGGCTGGTGAGCGTGCCCCGGTGGAACTCCAGATACAGCTCGCCCGACCACACCGGGGCGTCGGGGTATTCGGCGTGCGCCTTCTCGAAGAAGTCGGCGGGCCTTTCGATCTCGACCCGCGCCGAGCCCTCCAGGTCCTTCAGCCGCGCCGCCCGCGAGAGCATCTCCCGGGTGGGGCCGCCGCCCCCGTCGCCGTAGCCGAACGGGACCATGGAGCGGTTGGCCGCCCCCTTGTCCTGGAAGTTGCGGACGCTGTGCGCGAGTTCACCGCCGGACAGGTCGGCGTTGTAGGTGTCGACGGGCGGGAAGTGGCTGAAGATCCGGGTGCCGTCGATGCCCTCCCACCAGAAGGTGTGGTGCGGGAACTTGTTGGTGGTGTTCCAGGAGATCTTCTGCGTGAGGAACCAGCGGACCCCGGCCAGCTTCATCAGCTGTGGCAGCGCCGCGTTGTAGCCGAAGGTGTCAGGCAGCCACATCTCCTCGGTCTCCACGCCGAACTCGTCGAGGTAGAACCGCTTGCCGTGCACGAACTGCCGGGCCAGCGCCTCACCGCCGGTGATGTTGGTGTCGGGCTCCACCCACAGGCTTCCGGTGGGCAGGAACTGGCCGCTCTTGACCTTCTCCTGGGCCCGCGCCCATACCTCCGGCCGCTGCACCTTCAGCCAGGCGAGTTGTTGGGCCTGGGACATCACGAACTTGAACTCCGGGTGGTCGTCCATGAGTTGCGTGACGTTGGAGACCGTGCGCGCCACCTTGCGGACCGTCTCGCGCAGCGGCCA
Source organism: Streptomyces pseudoechinosporeus (assembly GCF_054783935.1). Taxonomy (NCBI): domain Bacteria; kingdom Bacillati; phylum Actinomycetota; class Actinomycetes; order Kitasatosporales; family Streptomycetaceae; genus Streptomyces; species Streptomyces pseudoechinosporeus. Next base: position 32,299 of record NZ_BAAGPS010000010.1, on the reverse strand, counting down.
CAGCCAGGCCGTGTCGATGTGGGCGTGACCGACGGCGGAGATCCGGTGGGCGCTGGCGGTCGCGGGCGCGGTGAGGGCGGGGGCGAGCACGGCCCGTGCGGTGCTCGCGCTGCCGCCGATGTCCTGGAGGTCGATGGCGTCCAGGGAGCGGCCGATGGTCTTCAGCAACTGCCAGCGGCGGGGCGACTCCAAGGGGAGTTCCCGCATGAGCTGGCCCAGCACCTCCAGGTCCTGGACGAGTTCGTAGACCTCGGTGTCGAAGACGGCCAGGTCCATCCGGCGCAGCCGGTAACGGGGTTCGCCGGCCGGGGCGTTCTCGTCGTGCAGCCAGGCGGCGCGGGCGCCCACCGGGGTGGGCCCGAAGGACAGTTCGCCGGGGCTGGTGTGCATGACGACCGGGTTGGCGGCGGCCTCGATGTACGCGGTGAACTCCTCGCCGCCCTCGGCGCTCCGGATCACGGGCAGCCAGGTGTTGCGCGGGTTGAGGGCCTTCACGGCGGTGCCGTCGGGCCGGTAGACGAGGCCCTCGGTGGAGAAGCCGGGCTCGGTGGTGCCGAAGCCAAGGTCGAGGACGGCCTCGACGGTGAGTCCGGCCCACTCGCTGGGTACGGTCCCGCTGATCCGGAACCAGCTGGTGGACCAGGCGGGCCCCCAGTGGTCGCCGACCCGGGCGGGCCGGTAGTCGGCGGCCAGGCCCTCGGCGACCGGGACCGGCTCGCCGGGGACGTTCCATATCCCGACCGTCAGCGGGACCGACCGGGCGTGTACGGCCGGCTTGACGCGCTGGTTGAGCACCCTGTCGAGCCGCTTCTCGATCACTTCGCGGTCGCTGTGCATAGCTGTCTTCTCCGTTTACGGGGAGTGGGGGGGGGAGAGCCCGGTCGGTGCGTCGGTCGTAGAAGCGCGGGCGGCGGGTTCAGCCCTTCACGGCGCCCCCGAGTGCGAATCCGCCGCCGAGCTTGCGGGCCAGCAGCAGGTAGAGCATGACGACGGGGATGGAGTAGATGATCGAGAACGCGGAGAGCTGACCGTACTGGGTCTGATCGTGCGCGCTCAGAAAGTTGAAGACGCTGACCGAGGCGGGCAGCTTGGCCGGGTCGAGCAGCAGGATGAAGGGGACGAAGAAGTTCCCCCACATTCCGATGAAGGTGAAGATCGTCACCACGGTCACGCCCGGTCCCATCAGCGGGAGGATGACCCGCCACAGCACAGTCATGGTGCCGGCGCCGTCGATCCGGGCCGCCTCCTCCAGCACGATCGGTACCCCGTCCATGAAGTTCTTCATCAGCCAGATGCCGAACGGCAGCGCGGAAGCGGCCAGGAACAGGGTGGTGCCGAGCATCGAGTCGATCAGGTTGACCTGCACGAACATGCTGTAGACGGGGATCATCACGGCCGTGATGGGCAGTCCGGTGGCGAAGAGGATCGTGTAGAGGAAGGGCCGCCGCAGCCGGGAGCGGTAGCGCGACAGCGGATAGGCCGCCAGGATCGAGCAGACCACGCAGATCAGCGTGCCGCCGCCGGACAGGAGCAGCCCGTTGACCATCGGCAGGTAGGTGGTGTCCCAGTTGAGCACCCGGTCGAAGTTGTCGAATGTCGGCGTGCCGACGGACAGTTTGAAGCTGGCGTGCGAGTTGACCGAGGCGAGCAGCATCCACAGCAGGGGGACGACGTAGAGCACCGAGATCACCAGCAGGACGACGTTCACCGCAGCCCTGCTCCCGGCAGCCCTGCCCTCGCGGGACCCGCTGAAGGTGCCGCGCCGGGCGGTGCTCGTGCTCTTCACGGGAACGGATGTAGGGCGTGCGGACCGGTCGGCAGGGACTGATGCGTCGGCCGGCCGGTCCGCGGAGCCGGCGGCGGTGTCGGTGGTGGCCATCAGTCCTTCTCCAGCTTCAGCATCCGGATGTACACGACGGAGAAGAGCGCGCCCACCACCAGCAGCACCAGCGCGATGGCGGTTCCGTAGCCGATCAGGCTGTTCTGGAAGGCCTGCTGGTACATGAAGATGGGCAGGGTCTGGCTCTTGTTGCCCGGTCCGCCCCGGGTCATCGCGTAGATCAGCCCGAAGACCGACAGGGTCTGAAGGGTGATCAACATCAGGTTGGTCATGATGGAGCCGCGGATCACCGGCAGGGTCACCCGCCACAGCCGCTGCCAGGCGTTGGCGCCGTCCATCTCCGCGGCCTCCACCAGTTCCTGGGGCACGTCGTTGAGCGCGGCGGAGTAGACCATCATCGAGAACGCAGTGCCGCGCCACACGTTGGCGAGACACGAGGCCAGGATCGGCAGGGTGTACAGCCAGTTCTGCTGCGGCAGGTGCAGCGCGGACAGCAGGGCGTTGAGGGAGCCCTGCTGGAAGAAGAAGGCGTACATCAGATAGCCCGCGACGATCTCCGGCAGCACCCAGGCGGCGATGACGACGGTGCTGGCCAGGGACCGCACCGGTTTGGCGGCCTTTTGGAGCAGCACGGCCAGGGCAAGCCCGAGGGTGTTCTGCCCGATGACCGCCGAGCCGACCACGAACACCAGGGTCAGTACGACCGCGTTGACGAAGTCGGGGTCGGCGAAGGCACGAGTGAAGTTGTCGAAGCCGACGAAGTCCGTTCCGGCCGCGCCGGTCAACTGCATGTTGGTGAACGCGTAGTACACGCAGTAGGCGATGGGCCCCGCCAGGAAGACGGCGAGCAGCACGGCCGAGGGCAGTAGGGGCATGCCGCGCAGCAGCCCCTGCGCCCTGCGGATGCCGCCGGTCCTGGCACCGGTGGGGCGGCGCCCGCCGCCGTGCTTGCGGAGGGCGCCCGGGCCGGCTTCGGTCAGTCCGCTCACTGCGAGCCCTTGACCGTCTCGTCGCCGCCGACCGCGGTCTTGACATCGTTGTCGTACGTCTCTGCCGCCTCGGACACCGATGCCTGGTTGGTGGTGACCGACTCCATCGCCTTCTGGATGGCGGTGGACACCTGCGTGTAGGCGGGCAGTCCGGGCCGGTAGTGGGTATCGGCGACCAGCGAGGTCATGAACTCGTTGGTGGGAAGCGCCTTCAGGTACTTCTCGTCGGCGGCCACGTCCTTGCGCACGGCGATCGTCGCGTTCATCGCGTTCCACTCGGCGGAGGCGGTCTTCGTCTCCAGCGACTGGATGAACTTCCATGCCAGGTCGGGGTTCTTGGCCTTCGCCGGGATCGACCAGGCCCAGCCGCCCGACATGCTGACCCTTCCGGGTGCCTGGCCGTTCTGGGTGGGCATGGCGGCGGTGGCCATGGTCGACTCCCACTCGGTCCACGGCTTGCTGCCGGTGCGGATCCAGTTGTTGGGCATCCATGAGCCGTCGATGTCGATGGCGAGCTTGCCTGCGGGAATCATCTCGGTGCCCACCGTGGCGCCGATGTTCGCGCCGAGTGCCTGCTCGGGGGCGGGGCCGAGCTTCTCGTCGTAGACGGTGTGCACGAACTGGAGCGCGTCCTTGAAGCCCGCGCTGCCGACGACCCACTTCTTCTTGTCGCTGTCGTACAGCGAGTTGCCGGCCGCCGGGGTGCCGTAGAGCAGCATCTCGAAGCCCTGCATGCTGGACTGTTCGCCGCCGGCGGTTCCGGTGTAGAGGTTCATCGGGGTGACGCCGGGCAGCTCGGTCTTGATCGTGCGGGCCGCCTTCAGGACGTCGTCCCACGTCTTGGGCTGCCACGGCACGGAGATCCCGGCCTTGGCGAACAGCTTTTTGTTGTACCAGATGCCACGGGTGTCGGTGTTGTCGGGAACGCCGTACGTCTTGCCATCGCTCGCGGAGGTGACCGCGGCCTTCGCGGCGTCCGCGAACTGACTCCAGTCCGACCACTTGGCGGTGTACTTGTCGAGCGGCTGGAGGTATCCGCTGGCGATGTCCGAGTTGATGGTGGCGGTGTCCTCGTAGACCAGGTCAGGGGCGGTCGAAGGGGAGCGCATCATCAACTGGAGCTTGGTGTAGTAGTCGTTGGACGACGCCGTCACCGGCACCAGCTCGACCTTCGTACCCGGGTTGGCCTTCTCGAACGCCTTGACCATCGGGGTCAGAAAGGTCTGCTGGACCTTGTTGCTGTTGTTGAGTTGCTGCTGGTAGACGACCTTGATCGTCTTGCTGGAGCTGCCCGACGAGGAGCCGCCGCAGGCGGTCGCCACGAGGGCGATCGCGGCGACGCCGACACCGGTGACGAGAAATCTGTTGCGCACAGTGATCCTCCGTGGAGAAACCCGATCCGGACGCGTGAGGGGCACGGAGATGACCAATGTGGACATTCTTGCCCAACCGGGCTCTTTTGCCTCGGCTCGCCGGAGCTCAGCTAAATCCATTGGATTGACTAAGTCAACGCTTCAGGCATGTAAACTTCCGCCACGACCGGGGAATTCTCATGGAGGAGGCGGTACGCGGTGAGCGTGATGCGTCACGGACGGCAGCGCGCGGTGGGTACGTCATGAACCGGCGCTCAGCCGAGGGACAGCCTCAGGGCGGCACCAACCTCCCGCGGGTGGGCGGTTACAACCAGGCCGTCGTCCTTGACGCGATCCGCACCCGAGGTCCGGTGAGCCGCGTCGAACTCTCCCCGCTGACCGGGCTCACCAATCAGACCGTCTCCAACGTGGTCCGCCGTCTCCTCGACGCCGGACTCGTCACCGAGACCGGTCACGCCCCCTCCAGCGGCGGCAAACGCCGTACGCTCCTGTCGCCGCGCGCGGACGGGGCGTACGCCATCGGCATTCACCTCGACCCCGACGGCGCCATGATCGTCGTGGTGGACCTGATCGGCACCGTCCAGGCCAGCCGTACCGTGCGGCTCGCCGACCCCGGAGACCCGGCCGCCGTCGTCGAGCAGACCGTCCGCGCCGCGCGCCGCCTCACCGTCCGGGCGGAGATCGATCCGGCTCGACTCCTGGGCACCGGCATCGCCGCACCCGGCCCCATCGACGGCCGCACCGGCGAGGTGCTCTCTCCGCCCAACCTGCCCGACTGGGGCGACGTACCGCTGCGTACGATGTACGAGACCGCCGCCGGCATGCCCGTCGCCCTCGACAACGACGCCACGGCCGCCGCGATCGGGGAGCGCTGGATCGGCGGAAAGGCGCGGGCCGGCAGCTTCCTCTTCCTCTACATGGGGACCGGCATCGGCGCGGGGATCGTGCTCAACAACACAGTCCTGCACGGCGATTCGGGCAACGCCGGGGAGTTCGCGCACATGGCCGTCGAACCCGGCGACCGGGTCTGCCCCTGCGGCAGCCACAGCTGTCTCGGCCCGTACGTCCATCCGAGCGCCATCATCGACGACCTGCTCCAGCGGTACGGGCAGGCCGCCGCGGCCCTCGGCATCACCGGAGCCGCCGACGACCTGCACACCGACTGGAAGCTCCTGCGCCGTGCGGTCCGCGGCCGATCCCCCGACCCGTCCGCGCTCGACGTCGTCCGCACCGCCGCCCGCCGTCTGGGCCAGGCCGCCCGAGGCGCGGTGAGCATGCTAGACGTCCCCCTCGTCGTCCTCGGCGGCGAGGCCCTGCACGGCATCGAGCATGCCCTCCGCGAGGAGATCGACCTGGCCGTCAACAGCGTCACGATCGGGCGGGGGCTGCGTGGGGTCGCCGTCGAGTCCAGCGTCATCGGTGACACGGTGGGTGCGGTGGGCGCCGCGTCGCTGGTCCTGCACGGGAACTACGCGCCGGGGTGGGGCATGCTCACCGACTGATCCCGGCACCGGGTGTGTCCTCGACCGCTCGAATCCGCCCCTGCTCGCCGCCGTGGTCGACAGAGTAGCTGTCCTTGCCGCCTGGTAACCGTCCGGCTGGCCTTGATAAAAGTCGTGGGGGTGTAAGACGGTGTCCTATGTGGTGAGGCGGACCAGTCGCTTGTAGCAGCACAGGGCTGCGGCAAGGCCGAGAAAGGCCAGGTAGTTGCGGGAGTGGCGTTCGTAGCGGGGGGCTGAGTCGGCGGTAGCCGGACAGCCACGAGATCGTCCGCTCGATCACCCACCTGCGGCGGCCCAACCGTTCGCTGGACTCGATGCCTTTGCGGGCGATGCGCACGCCGATGCGCTTGCCTCGCACCCATTTCCGCAGGTGGGGAATGTCGTAGGCCTTGTCGGCGTGCAGGCGTTGGGGTTTGAAGTGGCGGCCGCGGTGGGGGTCGTGTCTCGTTTGGTGACCCTCGAGCATGGGCTTCAGTGCTTCGCTGTCGTGGGTGTTGGCGGCCGAGACGCCGACGACCAGGAATGTCGCGGACTGCGTTCACCAAACGATTTACTGCGCTGGTCGGAAAACCGCCCATGACGTACCTGACCGGCTGGCGCCTGCGCTACGGGGCCCGGCTGCTCCGGGAACCAATGCGCCGCTGGCGACGATCGCCCGTCAGGTCGGCTACTCGACGGAATTCGCGTTCGGAGCCGCTTTCCGCCGCGAGTACGGCATTGCGTCCGGCCGCTTCCGCGATCTCGAGTCCCGCCAGGCTCGTAGCGCACAGGGCAAGGCGGCCGGGAACCGTTCATAGGCCGGAGACACGACGAGTAGGTCCGTCATCACCGGCCTCGTTGTCAGTGGCGGCTGGAAGCCTGGCTCGTATGGACAGGGATGAGGAACTGTTGCGCGGCCGGGTCTACGGTGCGGATCACGACGACCCCCGGCAGGGCCGGCGGCCCGGCCGCACCTATGCCGAACTGGTCGGCGGGCCGCTGGACGGCCTGCTGCTCGACATCACCGGCTGGACGGCGCACGAGATCGACAGCGGTGTAGCCCTCCCCACGGAGCTCGGGCAGTTCGGTGCCGGCGGGCGCGCACTGTATGACCACCGCCCCGGCGATCCGTCCCGCTGGGACTGGTCCGGCGACACTCCCTGACCGCGGGCTGCCTCGCTCGACCGCGAGCCCGACCATCGTTCGAGCACCCCGACCATGGATCCATCCACCGCAGGTCAGCGTCCGCGCCGCTGACGGTGGTGGGCAGGGCTGGGCGGGCGATGGCCGCACTGGCGGTCGGCTGATCAAAGCGGACAACACCCGCATCAGAACCGTTAACCGGATGTCGTTGTCGGGGCCATGCGGGCGTGTCGCGACGCCTTGAGCGTTTCTGGCATGAAGCGGTGCTTGAGGGCGGTGCGCCGGGTGGCGGCGTCGCCTCCGACGACTTCGGCCCGTCCGTCCATCATGGCCAGGAAGCCCTGGCGTGCGACGCCCTTGCGGCTGTTCTTCTTCATACCGGGGCCGAAGGCTGTGTTGTTCATGCCGGCACGGGCGTGGAAGTCGCTGTCGGTGGCGCCGGGCATGAGAGGGGCAACGGTGATGCTGTGTTCGTGAGCGACGATCGAGTTCGAACGTCCACCTGCTGATCACTCCAGACGCCGTTCGACAAGGGGAAGTCGCGCTGATCACGCGCCTTTCCGCAGTCCCCTCCGGCGGCCCGCCGGGCGTCATTCCCCGTAGCTGTCTCTCGCTTGGTGCGTACGGACCAGACGCACCATTTCCTGGTGCGTGCGCACGAGTTGTGTCGAGACATCGCCGACCACGACGGGGAGAGGCCGGGCGGCGGCCTCTGCCATGCCGCCCGGCGCCATGCCCCCGCCCCGGTCGGTGCTGCTCACCCCCTGATCGTCAGCCAGTCAAGCGCGGCGACCTGCCGGCCGCCCTTCGCCACGAGGTAGAGGTCGTGGGTACCGGTGACCTCGCGCTTCAGGCGCACCGGTTGCTCCCGCCACTCGTCGTCGTCGTCGGCCCGCACAGGCACCACCCCGACCAGCGGACCGTCCGGCGCGTCCAGGCGCAGCTGGAGCGAACAGGTGCGTGCGCAGGAGGACGCGCTGCGCACGGTGAGCTGCCTGCCGTCGACGTTCACCTTGCGGAAGCCCACCCGGTCGCCGGAACCGAGCACCCCGGTGGCGGCCGTGCCGCGCTCCACGCCCTGTACGACCGTGGCCTGTTCGGCCTGGAGGGTGGTGGAGGCGTCGGGCCCGTCGCCGTACAGGCGCAGGTCGTTGACGACCCAGGGGACCGGTCCGCTCGCGGTGAGCGTGATCCTGAGGTAGCGGGCCGTGGTCTGCCGGGGGAACACCGCGTCCTGTGTGAAGGAGCGGCCCGAGACCCGGGCGAGCGGCTCGCCCCAGTGAGTGCCGTCGCGGCTGACCGAGACGGAGAAGCCGTACGGCTGGCCGCTGGTGTCGCGGCCGGCGTCGAGCGAGATCCGGTCGAAGGTCTTGGCCCGGCCGAGGTCCACGGTCAGGTGCTGGCCCGGGGACTGCGGACTCGCCGCTGTCCAGCGGGTGTTGATGTCACCGTCGGTGACGGCGGTGGCGTCCGTGCCGTCACTGGCCGTCGTGGTCCAGGTGCCGTGCCGCACCCGTTGCCGGCAGTCCGGCAGATTGCAGCCCGTCGACCAGATCGGCGCGCCGTACTCGTACGCGCCCTGGTCGGGGCCCGCGCCCCGGACGTCCGTCGTGATGCCGTCGATCGTCTCGCCCGCGTCGATGGCGGGGGAGTCGGGCGTCAGCCACAGTTCGCCGTTCACGGCGTCCGTGTAGCCGGGCTTGTCGCTGATCAGGTTGGAGCGGACCACGGGCAGTGGGTCGCCGGTCTGGGTGGCGCTGATCGGCTTCGGGCCGATGATGTTGCTGATGTACGAGCCGGAGGCGTCCGTCGCACCGCTCAGCAGCACCGAGTTCTCGCTGATGCCCACGCCGTAGCTGGAGTTGTGGTCCTCGTTGGCGATGCTCGGCCCGGTGTGGCCGTTGAAGAAGGTGCCTCGTCTGCCTGTGTTCCAGGCGACGTTGTGGTGCAGCCGGAAGTGGCCGGAGTAGTTGTCGACGTAGAAGCCGACCTGGCCGTCGGCGTCGTGCGAGGTGTTGTGGTCGATGGAGGTGCCGGTGCCGTTCAGGCTGCAGCAGACGTAGAAGGGAGAGCCGTCGCGCGAGGTGCGCATGGCTTCGGACATGTCGTTGTAGGCGATGTGGTTGTCGTGGAACTCCGGGCCGTTCAGCTGCCAAGCCGTGTCGATGGCGGCTCGTCCCGTGCGCCTGATCGTGTTGTGGGTGACCGTGTGGCCGTTGCCGTTGACCTCGATGCCCGGTGTGTAGCTGCCCATCCAGCCGACGTCGTGGATGTAGTTGTTGGTGACGGTGTTGCCGGTGCCGCGCAGCAGGACGCCGTCCCCGGCGGACTGGGAGATCTCGCTGTTCTTCAGGGTGTTGCCGGAGCCGAGGATCTGCACGCCCGAGTCGAGGATCCGGGACGCGACGATATGGCCTTCGAAGGGCGGGATCGCGAGATCGCTGTCGGGCGGCATGGGGAGGGTGGAGAACTCCGAGATGTAGGTGGCGCGCAGCCGGTCGACCACAACTCCCGTGCTCTCACCGCCCGTTCGGAGTGACGTGCCCCACAGATTCAGGCCGCGCACGGTGACGTACGAGCTCCTGCTCAGGTCGACGCCCCACAGCCGGTGCTTCGCGGTCACCGTGTGCCCGGTCATACCGCCCTTCGGCGACACCATGTAGAGCCGCTGTGCGGCCTCGTCGTAGTACCACTCCCCGGGCTGGTCGAGGGCGGCCTTGGAGCCGACAAGGTAGTAGTTGCGATAGTTCTGGTTGCCCATGCACAGCGGCGGGCAGCGGTAGTTGCCGCCCTTGAAGTCCAGCTTGCCGGGTGCGGTCGCCGTGACCGTGCCAGTCTGCTGGGCCCATGGGTTGGAGCCCGCCCAGAGGTGCACGGTGGCGCCGGTCCAGTCGGCGTCCGGCAGGTCGGTGTCGTCGATGTGCTGGTCGGTGGAGGTCGCGTCGGCCTCGGCCCAGGTGGTGTTCAGCGGATCCGAGCCCGAGTTGGGCCAACGGCCCTCCTGCGCACGGGCGTTGTCCAGGAAGACCGCGTTGAAGTCGGGGTCGGGGGGAAGGCCGGTGTCGGCGGCGACCAGGCCGTCGCCCGCGTCCTTCCAGCCGGTCACCGGTTCGGTCCCGTCGACAGTCACGGGGCCGTCGCCGTATGCCGCGACGGTGATGGGGGCGTCCTCGGTTCCGGAGGGCGGGGTGAGCTGCTCGCGGTAGGTTCCGCGGTGGATCAGGCAGGTGTCGCCCGGGCGGACGCGGGAGAGGCAGTCGCCGATGGTGCGCAGCGGTCTCGCCACCGAGCCGTAGGCGTTGTCACTGCCCGAGGGGGCGACGTGGTAGGTGCGGCCGGGGCCTGCCGCCTGCGCGGGTCCCTGGACCGGGAGGGCCAGCAGTCCCGTGACGGCAGCCAGTACTAATAGGTTTCTGAGCCTTCTGGTTCTCATGTCCCGCCTCCACTCGTCGAGGATTCCGGGGGGTTCGTCGGGGGATCCGGGGGTTGTCGCCATGCCTCCTCGGCCTCCGGATCGTCCGGAGCGCCCAGCACCGCGCATCTCAACCAGTGTGCGCCCGGCGGAAGTTGGCCGGTCAGCATGGGCAGTGCGGTGCGCCGGGCAAGGACGTTGGTGCCGGGCAGGCAGTCGACGATCTCACCCTCGCGTCCGTCGTCGAGGTCCCGCAGGCCGGTGAACCCTGCCGGGGCCGACGCCCGGGCGTAACCGGTTCCGGCCGCGCTCGCAACGCCCGTATCGCGGTCGACGGCGAAGGCGCCCTCGGCGGTGTGCAGCGCACGCTCGGTCCGGAGGTGGTGCGTGCGCAGCTGCCACGGAGGAGCGGCGGTCCGCCAGGTGGTGATCTCGACGTCCGGCCAGGGCCGCCAGGTGCTGCGGACCGTGTCGCCCTCGACGTCCGGGGCGGTGGGCTCCTCGCGCACCCGGTAGTGGGACCCGCCGTCGTCACTCAGGGCCAGCATCGAGTCGTACGCTCCCTGCGTGAGCCCCAGCGAGCCGTTCGGCAGGCTGAAGCCGAAGCGCGACGAGTACGCGAACTTCGCGTACTTCTCCTCGCCGTACCGCACCCAGGGGTGGTGCTGGCGCCCGGCGAGCAGGGTGACGTCGCCGGAGGCGCGCATCAGCACCGCCCCTGCGTGCCGTTGGGCATGGACGGCCGGCAGCGCCGGCGCCGGCTCCTCGGCCGAGGTCCAGAAGGCGTGGTCCTCCGGCAGCGCGAGCGGCAGGAACGCCTTCAGCGACCAGTACGGCGAACCCGGGGCGTTGTACTGCTCCGCGAGGGCGGGCTGCGGATAGCCGTACCCGATGGACAGCAACCCGTCGGGTCCGGTGACCGGTCGCCCTTCCCACCAGCGCAGATGACGGAGCAGATAGCCCTTGACGACACCCCAGGGCAGCGCGTCCACCCCGGCGAAGGGCAGCGCGCCCCAGAAGGCGGCCTGCGCCCAACGGTAGGCGAGGCTGCGGCCGTAGGGGACCGCGGCGCCGTCGTCCGCGAACCAGTGCCGGAAGTCGAGGGCGAACCGCGCCGCCCGCTCCTTGAAGCGGTCCCCGCCGGTGAGCGTGTCGTACAGCAGTCCGTAGAAGTGCATCGCCCACGGCACGTAGTAGTCGCGCCGCTCGGTGGGTCCATCGGAGTACCAGCCGTCGCCGAGCCAGAAGCTCTCCAGGCGGGTCAGCCGGGCGGTGACGAGCGAGCGGTCGTACGGCACACCCACCCGGCCGAGCCCGAGACCGATGAGCACCGGGAAGAAGTGCCAGTTGTTGTCGGCCGTCTCGCGCGGCAGGGCGGCGCACAACCAGCGTGCCAGCCGGTCGCGTTCGCGGCCGCTCAGCGGATCCCACCACTGCTCGGGGGCGAGGGCCAGCGCGAAGCCGATCGCGGCCATCTCGACGATGCGCTGGTCGCGGTCGCGGGGTTCGCCCCAGTACTCGCCGTGGTCGGGGTCGCTGCCGTGGGCGAGGCCTCGAAGCCACAACTCGGCATGCGGTACGGCTCCCTTGCCCGCCGCCAGGGGAGCGAGTCCCCACAACGGCCGGGCGAACGACTCGAGTTCGGCGGCGGTGTCGTCATGGATCGCGGTGTTCACACCGAGCCGTACGCGAGCCCCGCCGACGCTGAAGTGCGACACGAGAGGGGCCACCAAGTTCCGTACCTGATCCTGTAGGTGTGCGCGCATGAGCCGCGTCAGCCCTTCTCCACCCAGCGTAATTGCGATAGTTTTCGCAACTCGTGACCGCCCCGGAAACGTAGGAGATTCATCCGATGACGTCAACGGTTCGGACAGGATTTGACCCCGGGAGGCGGCGCACCCTGGCCGAAATCGCCGAACAAGCTGGCGTTTCGGTCTCCACCGTCTCCAAGGTGCTGCACGACAGATCCGATGTCTCGGCGGAAACCCGGGCCAAGGTGCAGCGCATCCTCGAGCAGCACGGCTATCTGGCGAAACACCGTCCCGCGGCCACCGCGGCACCGCCTGGTGGCCTGATCGACTTCGTCATCAACGAACTGGACAGCCCCTGGGCCGTGGAGCTGATCCGTGGTGCGGAGGGCGTCCTGCACGACGCGAACATGGGGCTGGTCGTCTCGGCCACGCACGGCCGTACCAAGCGTGCCCGGCAGTGGCTGGACTCGCTGGCCACCCGGTCCACCCGCGGCGCGATCCTCGTCGTTCCCGAACTGACACCGGAACAGCACGAGGAGCTGGGCCGGCTCGGCATCCCGTACACGCTGGTGGCACCGATCGACGAACCCGCGCCCGGGACGCCGTGGGTGGGTGCGACCAACTGGCCTGGCGGTCTTGCCGCCACCCGCCATCTCATCGAGCTGGGCCATCGACGGATCGCGATCATCAGCGGTCCCGAGCGCCGGCTCACCTCGCGCGCTCGGGTCGACGGCTACCGTTCGGCGCTGGCGGAGGCGGGGCTCCCCTTCGACCCGGCGCTGGTGCGCTACGGCGACTTCACCCACAACCTCGCGCACCAGCACGCGTTGGAGCTGCTGGCGCTGCCCGAGCGCCCGACCGCGGTCTTCGCGGGCAGCGACCATCAGGCGCTGGGTACCTACCGGGCCGCCGCCGAGCTCGGGCTGCGGATCCCGGCCGACGTCAGTGTGGTCGGCTTCGACGACCTGCCGTTCGCCGACTGGGTGACCCCGCGGCTGACGACGGTCCGTACCCCGCTGGCCGACATGACCGCGCTCGCGGCCCGGATGGTGCTGCGGCTGCTGTCCGGTGAGCAGCCGGAGACCACCCGGGTGGAGGTGGCGACGGAACTGGTGGTGCGGGAGAGCAGCGCGCCGCCACCGGGCCATGGGTAAGTCATCGTTGGTCAGTCATCGGATGAATAGCCGAGTGAGTCATCCATATTGACGCACCATTGGCCTCTTCCTACCCTCCCGTCTAAACCAAATCGTCGGATCAATCGGACGGGAGATCGATGATGGGAGTCAGTAGACGGGGGTTCCTGGGCCGCGTCACCGGGAGCGCCGCCGCCGAGCCTTGACCCGTCCCCCGGCCCAGGACGTCAGGGGGTGAGCTGCTGGTGCCCTATGACGGAGAGCAGTTCGAGCTTGCTGTGGCTCTCCGTGCCGGGCCGGGTGGTCAGCACCACCAGGGTCTGGGCGCGGTTCTCGGTGAACAGGACTTGGGCGTCGACGTCGATGCGGCCGAGTTCGGGATGGAGGACGGTCTTGCAGTCGTCGTAGCGTTGGGCGACCTCCTGAAGTTCCCACATGCGGACGAACTCGGGGCTGTGTTCCTGGAGTTCGGCGAGGATCCGGGCGGCTCGGGGGGTGTCGCTGCCGGCTGTCAGCGCGGCCCGCAGGCGTGCTGCATGGGCGCGGCCGTGGTGTTCGTGGGTCTCCTCGGGATACACCAGACGCTCGGCCGGGTCCATGAACCAGCGGTAGTAGCCGCTGCGGGCCAGACCGGTGTGGCGGGTCAGGTCGCCGACCAGCGCGACGGCCAACGGGTTCATCGCGAGGGTGTCGAACAAGTCGGTCTGCACCAGGGCCGGGGAGTCGTCCAGGCGGTCCAGGACCCGCATCAGCGTCGGGCTGACATGTTCGCAGCGGTGGAAGCGGGCCGGGGCGTTGTGGCCGATGAGGACGAAGAGGTGGTCGCGTTCGTCCAGGGTCAGCCGCAGTGCCCGGGCGAGAGCCGTGGTGATCTGGACGGAGGGCTGCGGAGCACGCTGCTGTTCCAGCCGGGCGTAGTAGTCGGTGGACATGCCGGCGAGCTGCGCGACCTCCTCGCGGCGCAGCCCCTGCGTACGCCTGCGCGGCCCCTCGACCAGCCCGACGTCGCGGGGGCGCAGCATCTCACGCCGGTGGCGCAGGAATTCCGCCAGTTCCTTCTTGTTCATGCCCCCATCCTCGCCGCATCCCGCCCGGCTATCCAGAGACCAGCGATCCATGGCTGAGCCCTCCTCTTCCACCCGCGCGAAGCCGCTCATACGGCCGACGCCGAGGGCGCGCGCCGCCAGACGACCATGGTCACCTGAGCTCCATGAGCCGCTGGGACATTCGCCGGCTGTCGGCGGTGCGCCGCAGGCCGTCGGTCTGGAAGACGGCCTGCGGCGACGGTCCACCGTCGAGGACGCCCAACGCTTGGGACCGGCCGACCACCCCGAGGCGGGTCGAGCTCGCGTTCGTCCATGATGTGGCCCCACAGGGCCCGCCCGCGTGCTGTTGTTCCGCGTCGGTCATTACAGGTCGGTCAACTGCCGCTGATCATGGCGAGGACGTCGTCGTAGGAGCCGGTGGCCACCGCGTCGCGGATGAACCTGGCGCGCTCGACGACAATCTCCTTCGCGTCGGGCTGCTCGCGCAGGAGGCCGAGGGTCTCGGTGAGGAAGTCGTCCAACGGCATGGACTGGTCGCTGTCCTGCTGGCCCATCAGCGACGTGCGCACGCCCGCCGGGACCACCTCGATCACCTGGACGCCGGCGTCGGCACCGGCGAGCTGGATGCGCAGGCTCTCGGAGAAGGAGTGCAGCGCGGCCTTGGTCGCGCTGTAGGTCGGGGTGCTCTGGTACGGGACGAACGCCAGCGCCGAGGTGACGTTCATGACGACCGCGTCGTCCTTACCCACCAGCAGCGGCAGGAAGGCATACGTCATCCGGATCGTGCCGAGCAGATTGACCGTGACGTGGTCCTCGGCGACCGGGAGTCCGGCCGGGTCGAGGAGGTTCTCCCGCAGCATGATGCCGGCATTGTTGACCAGGACGTTCAGCCCCGGGTGGCTCGCCGCCACCGTCTCACGGGCCCGGGCGATCGAGTCGGGGTCCGCCACATCGAGGACGAGCCCGTCGATGCCCGGGTGCTCGGCCGTGATCTCGTCGAGGAGTTCCTTGCGCCGGCCGGCGACGACCACCTTGTTGCCGGCCTCGTGCAGACGCAGGGCCAGGCCGAGGCCGATGCCCGAGGTGCCGCCGGTGATCAGGATCGTGTTGCCGGTCATCTTCATGGGGGTCTGGCTCCTTCGGTACGGCGGGCCGGTGAGCGCCCGCGGCCTCGACCGTAGAGGCGCCCGCTCAGGGGCGGGAGAGGACGGCTTATCCATGGATCGGCGGTCCCTGGCTGAGCCGTAGAAGACGCCCCACAGCCGGTCAGCGCGTCCAGACCAGGCACAGCGAGCCGCCGGTAGGAGACCCCGGTGGCCAGGATCACAGTCTGTGCGGTAACGGCGGATCCGTCGTTGAACCGCAGCACCCGCGCGGACCCGGCCGGCTCCAGCGTCCGCGAGCCTCCGCAGCAGCACTGCTCCCGCGTGCCCAACCAGGGTCTTCCCATCAGCCGCCACCGACAGCCCATGGCCCCACCCGGTACGCCAGACCACCAGAAAGGATTCCTGACCCTGAACCGGTACGAACTCGACACTCGCATCCTTGCAGCTCAGCGGCACCTTCCGCTGTCAGGACGTCAGCTCACCCCATTCCGCTGAATAGCCGGGGTTGGCCCAGGGAGCGGGCAACCGCGGACGGTCCTGCGGTCTTCCCTCCAGCCCGATGCTGGTGGTGGCCCGGACGACGGTCGGCACCGTGCTCCGGTTGTGGACCTCGCTGCACGGCATACGGGCATGAGCACCGTTTGGTCGCCGATGAGAAAGCGGTCGTAGGGCTGCTGGAAAGCAACGCGGGCTGCCGGGCCGCCTGCCCTGTACCCCGAGTCGGCGAGACGAAGAGGTAACGAGCGCGTCCGTCGACTGTGCAGCACCCAACCACGGTCGCTCCGTCGGTTCGTACGCGAGGGTCCATGTGCGATCTCAGTCGCCTGATGGCCGTTCGGCGGTCAGCGGCTCGGCTCGTAGGTGAGTTGCTTGACATGCCGCAGGGTCAGGGCGGTTTCCACGGCCTGCACGCCGTCGAGGCCGCCGATCTTCTCGCTGAGGTATGTGTAGAGCTCGCTCGTGCTCGAGGTGGCGACGGTGGCGACGAGGTTGGCCTGGCCAGTGGTGGCGCCGGCGAAGCGGACCTCGTGGTGTTCTGCCAGCTTCCGTCCGGCGGCATCGAGTGCGGAGGGGGCGACGCTGAGCCAGAGCATCGCGCTGATGCCGTGTCCGAGGGACTCGCGGTCATGCTGCACTTTGAAGTAGAGGATGCCCGTGGAGCGCAGACGCTCCAGGCGCCGCTTGACAGCGGACTCCGACTGGCCGGTGCTGGTCTGCAGCTCGCTGAAGGTTGCTCGGCCGTCGCGCCGTAGCACGGCGAGCAGCGCCTCGTCCGCTCCTTCGAGAGCGATGGGGGCGGCTATCGGCTCGCTGTACGGGAGACGCAGTGCCGCCTCCTGGTCGGGTTCGAGCGCTTGAGTCTTGTCGAGCCAGCCGAGGGGACCGCCGTAGAAGGTGTGCAGCAGGCAGTGGGCGCTGACCGAAATGACCTGAGGCGTGCGTTGCAGGCGGTCGAAGAGCAGTTCGTCGCGGGCCTGTCGGCTGAGGGGTTTCATGGCACACAGCACTTCGGTGCCGCCGGAGATGAGATCGACGTGCGAGGTGTCGGGGCGCCGGGCCAGCGCGTTGGCGAGTTGTTCGGCCACGTCGGGAGTGCAGCGCAGCCGGACGATCCAGCTCTGGCGGCCCAGCAGGCTCTCGTCGGTCATACCGACGATCCTGAGTCCGGCGGTGGTGCGCAGTTTGCGGAAGCGGCGGGCGACGGTCTGGTCGGACACTCCGAGGATCTCGGCGATACGGCTGAACGGCGCCCGCCCGTCCACCTGGAGCGCGTGCAGCAGCTTCAGATCAAGCGCGTCGGGCGAAGGGGACTGCATCGATGGCTCCTGTTTCGAGCGGGTGATGTTCACGTCATGTCGTACGTACGACAGCGCTGTGTGGCCTGGGACCGGAAGGGTCCGGTCCCAGGCCACTGAGCGGCGCCGTGCCCGTCCCCACGGACGGCGCCTGTACCAGCGCGGTGGCTATCCGCTCCTGAGCCGTGCCGGTACGTCGGGTGTTACCTCGGTGCAGGGCCGGCGCTCACTGAGGGGCGGCGGCTGACTGCGGCCGGGCTGCCGTCCGAGTGTCGGCGGTGGGCAGGTCGGGGGTGCGAGGCCCTTGGTCGGAGGCAGCCGGGCCTGCGGCCGGTAGGGCCGACTGCTGCGGCCGGCGCAGCAGGACGAATCCCACCGCGGCTGCCAGCAGGGTGAGGGCGGCGGCGACGACCAGGCAGAGCTGAAGACCGTCGACGAATGCCTGCGACAGGGCGCCGAGGACACGCGGGGCGTCCGCGCCCATGCGAAGCCCGCCGACCGCACTCAGTCCGCCGGCGTCCGCGGCCTCGGTGACGCGCCGGACCGTCGCCCCGTCCAGCCCCGCGGCGGTGAGATGTCCGGGCAGAGCGTCCACGGCCCGAGCGGACAGCAGCGCTCCCAGGACAGCGGGGCCGAGGGCGGCGCCGAGCTGACGGAAGGCGTTGTTGGTGGCAGCGGCCATACCGGCCTGGTGGAACGGCACCGAACTGACGGCGGTGGCGGTCATCGGGGTGATGACGAAAGACACGCCCAGGCCGAGCAGGGCCAGCCGCCAGGCCAGTGAACCGAACGAGGTGTTGGCGCCGATCGTGGTCAGCGACAGCAGCGCGACCGCCGCGAGCAGCAGGCCGCCGGGAATCAGCACCCGAGAGGGCACCCGGTGCACCAGGCGCCCCATGGGGACACCGAGGACCAGCGGCACTATGCACACCATCAGCAGCCGCCAGGCCGATTCGAGGGTGCTGAGCTGCTGGACCATGCCGAAGTAGAGGCTGAGGGCGAAGAAGAACCCGATGAGCCCGAGAAAGCTGATCATGGCGATCAGTGCGGTGGCGGTGAAGGAGGGGCTGCGGAACAGTGTCAGGTCCAGCATCGGGCTGGAGCTGCGCCGCTCCACCAGGACGAAAGCGACCGATGCGACGACGGCGGTGGACAGGGCAAGCATCACCTTGGTGTCGGTGAAGGAGTTGGCGCCGCCTTCGATGATCCCGTAGACCAGAGCGGTGATGGCCAGCGCGGAGGTGAGCTGGCCGGGCCAGTCCAGTCGGCGCGTGCCTGGGGCACGGGAGTCGGTGAGCAGCTTCGTCGAGACGACCAGCGCGAGCAGCGAGGCGGGGACGGGCAGCAGGTAGAGCCAGCGCCACGCGAAGTGGTCGAGGATCACGCCGGCGATGACGGGGCCGAGTGCGAGGGCGGCTATCAGGGAGGTCGCCCACAGGCCGATGAACTTCCCGCGCTCGCGCGGGTCGGGGACGGCGTGGCTGATCAGGGCCAGGGTCGTGGGCAGCAACGCGGCCGCGCCCAGACCGGCGAAGGCCTGCCCGGCCCAGACGACCTCGATCGACTGGGCGCACAGTGCGGTCAGGGCACCCAGACCGCTGAAGGCCAGGCCCGCCTGGAAGACCTTCTTGCGGCCGTGCACGTCACCGAAGACGCCCGCGGTGAGGATGAGCGCGGCCATGGGCAGCACGAACGCGACGCTCACCCAGGACAGCTGCGAGGTCGATGTGTCCAGCGCCCGCTGAATGGCGGGCAGGCTCGCCGAGACGGTGGTCACCGGCAGATAGGCGACGAACACGCCGACGCAGGCCATGACGAGTGTGGGCACCCGCCGGTCCTGCGGCGCGTTCGCCGTGGTCGTGACGTTCACGAAAGACTCTCTCCCTTAGGCGCCAGGCGCTGTGATCGGCTGGCTTCCGCCGCAACGTTCCGCCCCGCCGGAAAGCCGAAGCCAGCCACGACCGCCGGATCCCGGAAAACCGACATCCGAGCCTTCGGTCCGGAGAAAGTCCGACACCGCAAAGAACAACGGCCAACAGCTCCCTGCCCCACACTGCGAAGACGGCGCCGACCAGCGGTGCCCGACCACCCGGACGTCGGACGCGGCGGGATCCGGCGTCGTCGGCCACGCCTCCAGGAGGCTGCCGACGACTGCGTACGGATGCTCCTCCGGCGGGTTCCACGGCTTGAGAAGACAGTGGTCGAGGTCGACCACGTATGGCATCGATAGGCCGTCGCAGCATGGGCTCGTCGATGTAGCAGCAGCGCCGGTCCTCGCCGGACGCGAAGGACCGGATCACCGGATGGACGGATGGACGGTCCCGCTGAAGTGGGCCGTGGCGTGTTTGCCGGGTGAGCAGTCGCATCACCCGACGTGCCCGAAGGTCTGACAGAGCGGCGGGTGCAGCCGTCCCGGCCGCGCTGGAATGCGGGCCCGGCGCCGGCGCCGGCGAGGGCGAAGGTCGTCATGATCAGTCCTTGTGTGGGAGGGGGCGGTTGCGTCCCGGAGGGCGTGCCCGGTCACGGGGTCAGTAGGGGGCGTTGAGGGCGCGACGCTCGTCGACTGCCTGGTGACCCGGCCGGTGGATCGGGCCCGTGCCCAGGGTCAGGGGCAGGCCCGTGCCGTGGTTGGTGTGAGAGATGATCTCCGCGGTGATGGAGATCGCCGTCTCCTCAGGCGTGCGCGCACCGAGGTCGAGACCGATCGGGGAGCGCAGCCGAGCCAATCGGTCCTGCGCGACGCCCGCCTCGCGCAGGAGACGCAGGCGTTCATCGTGAGTCCGACGGGATCCCATCGCGCCCACGTAACCGACGGGCAGATCGAGTGCCAGCCGCAGCAGGGGGATGTCGAACTTGGAGTCGTGGGTGAGGACGCAGACGGCGGTACGGCCGTCCACCTCGGTGCGTTCCAGGTAGCGGTGCGGCCAGTCGACCACGACCTCGTCCGCGTGCGGGAAGCGTGCCGCGGTGGCGAAGACGGGGCGGGCGTCGCACACGGTGACCCGGTAGCCGAGGAAGCGGCCGGCCTGGCTGAGCGCGGTGGCGAAGTCGACCGCGCCGAAGATCAGCATGCGGGGGCGGGTCGCGGCCACGTGGACGAGGACGGAGAGCCGGTCGGGGCATGTGTCCGCGTCCCCGCCGAGCGAGACGAGCGCGGTGCGTCCCGCCCGCAGCTGGGCTGTGGCCCGGTCCGCCACCGCCTGGCCTGTTGGCCCTGCGGCCAGCGTCCCGTCGGCGATCCAGCTGTCACCGAGAACGCTCAGGGTGGCGCCGATCAGTCCGTCGGGCCCGTCGACGACCTGGGCCACGGCGGTGGGTCGGCCCCCGGCAACCTCGGCGAGGGCCGCGCCGAGATGCGGCCGGGTCGCGGGGTCGATGCGCTGGACGAGGACGTCGAGTTCGCCGCCGCAGGTCAGGCCGACTGCGAAGGCGTCGTCGTCGGAATAGCCGAACCAGGCGCGCTGGGGTGGACCCTGGTCGTGGAGGACCTGTCGGCACAGTTCGTAGACGGCTCCCTCGACGCAGCCGCCGGAGATGCTGCCGACGGCGTTGCCGTCCTCGTCCACCGCGACCGACGTACCGACGGGCAGGGGTGCGCTTCCGGTGACGTCGACGACGGTGGCCAGGGCGAAGGGGCGTGCCTCGCGGCACCAGCGGTGCAGTGTGTCCGCGATGTTCAGCATGGGTCGTTCTCCGGGTTCGCCGTGGGGAGGGAGGGCGGGTTGCCGCCACGCGCGGACGCTGAGCGCATACGCGGGGCGACCCTGGTAGGTCCGGCGGTCGGACGGGGACCGACGGCCGGAAAGGCCGGTGGCATTGAAGACCGCGTTGGCGAACGGGGCCTGCGCCGTGCAGAACAACACCCGGGCAAGCCCCGGATGTGCATTTCCGGGGAGGCTGAATTTCCAGTGATCCCGGTCGACTCGTCCTGCGTCGACAACGAGCCTCCGTCGCTTGGGTGGTGCGACGTCGGTCGCACCACCCAGGCACTCCTGCCCGGAGTGATCCTGACAAGTTGACGGCCTGCCTACATCACGTGCTCGATCCGGATGGGCAGCCGGTTCTGTCGCTGTCCGGTGGCGTGGAAGACCGCGTTCGCGACAGCGGCTGCCGCGCCGATCATCGTGACCTCGCCGAGGCCCTTCACCCCGACGTCGTTGAGGAGCAGGTCGGGCTCGTCGATGAAGTCGAAGTCGATCTCCTGTATGTCGGCGTTGACCGCGAAGGGGTACTCCTCCAGCGTTGTGTTGAGGAATCCGCCGAAGCGCGGGTCGACCTCGCTCGACTCCCGGAGCGCCTGGCTGATGCCCCAGATCACGCCCCCGCGGACCTGACTGGCCGCGGTGACCGGGCTGGCGACCCTGCCGCAGTCGGCCACACACAGCGCCCTGGGCACACTGATGCGCCGTGTCGTGGCCTCGATGCGGACCTCGACGAAGTGAGCGGTCCAGCTGAAGGCCGTGAAGTCCGGGAAGACCGGACCTGCGGCGGAGAACAGGCCGGCCCGTGAACGGTCGAGCATCTCGGGGGGCTGGCCCTGTCCCACGGAGGTCACCTCCACCTCCGGCGACCCGTGTCCGGTGGCTCGAACCGCGGCTGCCACATCCACGGTCCCGGTGTCGCCCGTGCCGAGCTGCTTGCGCAGCTCGCGCAGTGCCTTGTGCACCGCGGGCAACGCGGTCGTGGTGCCCCACGCACCGGCGGTGAGATGCTGCGGCGCGAAGCGCGTGTCACCGACCCGTACGACGACGTCCCGCACGGGAACACCGAGGTCCTCCGCGACCAGGAGAGCGATGGCCGAGCGGATGCCCTGCCCCATCTCGTGGCCGTCGACGCCGACGGTCACCCGGCCATCGGCTGCCGCGGACATACGGGCCACGGCCGGAGCGACCATGACCGGGTGGGCGCCGACAGCGACGCCCAGGCCCACGAACGATCCGTCAGCGGCACGCATCGACCCCGGCCGCGGATCGCGTTTGCCCCATCCGAACCGCTCCGCACCCCGCGTCAGACACTGCGCCAGGTGGCGGGAGGAGAAAGGCAGACCGGTGACCGGGTCCGTGGCGGTGTCGTTGGCCAACCGCAGCTCGACCGGGTCTTGGCCGGTGGCGTAGGCCAGTGCGTCGATGGCCGACTCGAACGCGAAGCTGGCCGGGCCCTCCATCGGAGCCCTCATGTATCCCGGTGTCTGGACGTCGGTCTGAACCAGGCGCTGACGTCCCCCGAAGTTGGGTACGGCGTACAGTCTCGACGTCATCTCCGTGAACATGGCGGGGTACAGGTCGTGGCGGGACGTCTGGTGCTCCGCGTCGTGGAGGGCGGCCAGGAGCCGTCCCGACGGGTCGGCGCCGAGCCGGATGCGATGACGACTGACCGGCCGGAAGCTGCCGGTGTGGAACGTCTGCGGGCGCGGAATGACCAGCTTGACCGGACGCATCAGCCGGCGTGCGGCGAGCGCCAGTGGCCCGATGTGCGGCTGCAGTGCGTTGCGGGATCCGAAGCCGCCTCCGATGTAGGGCGAGATCACTTCGACGTCGGCCGGATCGAGGTTCAGTTGCGTGGCGACTCCGTGGCGGAGTGCGCCGGCGTTCTGGGTGCTCTCGTGCACTACGAGCCTGTCGCCCTGCCATTCCACGACTGAGCTGATCAGTTCCATCGGGACCTGGTGCTGGGCCGGGTGCAGGTAGGTCTCGTCGATCTGCACCGGGCTCGCCGCGTACGCGGTCTCGGCGTCGCCCACCTTGACGTCGGGAAACCAGGACAGGGCTTCTTCCTGGAGGACGGAAGTGGCGCCTTCGTCGTCGATTCCGACGGCGAACGGCTCGGTCTCGTAGCGTGCCCGGACGAGTTCCGCCGCCTCGGTGGCGGCGACCAGGGTGTCGGCGACGATCAACGCGATCGGCTGTCCTCGGTAGGCGACGACATCGCTGAGCAGCGGCTGCAGGCTCTGGAAGGCGAAGCCTCCGCCCATCAGGAACCCGGGGCCACGCAGTTCGTCCTCGTTGAACCGGGTCAGGACCAGACGGACACCGGGGACCGCCTCGGCCGCGGCGGTGTCGATGGCCACGGTGCGGCCCTTGCCGATCGTGGCCAAGGCGAACATGGCATACGCCAGGTCGTCCGGGACGCGGTCGGCGCCGTAGCGTGCGGTGCCGGTGACCTTTTCGTGGGCGTCGACGCGGCGCAGGTCTGGGTTCTTCATCGGGCGGCTCGCTTCCCGGCGGTGAGCAGTGCGTCGGTAACGGTGCGGATGCCCAGTTCAACTCGGAACGCGCCGGTGCGAGGAGGGCGGGCGTCGGCGAAGGCGACTTTCCCCGCGTGGCGGGCGGTTTCCATGGTGAGTTGTTCGCCGATCAGTGAGCGTTCCGCTGCCGTCGCTCGCCAGGGGCGCGTGGCGACCCCTCCCAAACCGATCCGGCAGTCCGTGACCATTCCCTGTGCGTCCAGCGTCACGGCGGTGGCGGCCGAGGTGAGGGCGAAGGCGTAGGACTCCCGGTCACGGATCTTGTGGTAGGTGGAGCCGCGACCGGCGGGTGTCGCGGGAATGCGGATCCGCAGGATCAACTCATTGGGAGCCAGGGTGTGTTCGAGCAGGGGGTTGTCTCCCGGTTCGACGTGCAGTTCGCCGAGCGGTAGCGTCCGCTCGCCGCCTGGGCCGACCACGTCGAGTTCGGCGTCGAACGCGATCAGGGCTACGGCCCAGTCGCCCGGGTAGGTGGCGATGCAGGTGTCGCTGGTGCCCAGCAGCGCGTGGGTGCGGTCGAGTCCCTCGAGAGCCGCACAGCCGCTGCCGGGATTCCTCTTGTTGCAGGGGAACTCCGCTCCGCCGCGGAAGTAGCCGCATCGCGTGCGTTGCAGCAGGTTCCCGCCGACCGTCGCCATGTTGCGCAGTTGCTGGGACGCCGCCCGCCACAAGGATTCCGACAGCGCCGGATAGTCGCGGCGTACGACCGGATGGTCGGCGACCTCGGCCATTTTCGCTCCCGCACCGAACGACAGTTCGCCCTCACCCGTGCTGATCTCGGTCAGCTCGGCGAGACGGTGAATGTCGATGACGGCCGGCGGAGCCTCGATGCCGAGCTTCATCAGGTCGTACAGGGTCGTGCCACCGGCCAGGAGCTTGGTGCCCGGCTCGGCGGCGGCCAGGGCATCGACGGCCCCGGCGACGCTGTCGGGCACTACATAGGCGAATGAGCGCACCGTCTACACCTCGGTCTGCTTGGTCTGGTCGGCCACCCGGCGGATGGCGGCGGTGATGCCGACATACGCGCCGCATCGGCACAGGTTGCCGCTCATGTACTCACGGATGTCGCCGTCGGTCTCGGTGTGGCCTTCGGCCAGGCAGGCCAGGCCGGACATCACCTGCCCAGGTGTGCAGTAGCCGCACTGCAGGGCGTCGCAGTCGACGAACGCCTGCTGCAACGGGTGCAGCGTGCCGTCGGGGGCCGCGACGCCTTCGATGGTCATCACGTGCTGTCCCGCGACCTGGACCGCCGGAGTCAGACAGGACACGACGCGACGGCCGTCGATGTGCACCGTGCAGGCGCCGCACTGGCCCTGATCGCACCCCTTCTTGGTTCCGGTCAGCACGAGACGCTCGCGCAGCACGTCGAGCAAAGACTCGCGAGGATCCAAAGCGAGGCACACCTCCTCGCCGTTGACGGTGAAGGCCGTCTCGACAAGGTCAGTCGGCGGCCTCGTGGTCGTCGATGTCTTCATCATGGCTTCCCAATCCTTTGTGACAGGGCCCCGACGAGGGGGGAGCAGGGGAGACTGGGGTCTCGCTCCTTCGTTGCGGCGGGCCGGTGAGCGCCTGCGGCCTCGACCGTAGGGGCGCCCGCGCAGGGGCGGGAGAGGACGGTTTATCCATGGATCGGCGGTCTCTGCCTGGTGGAGTGGTCCCACCCAGCGGATCCGGTGTCGCTTCTGCGTCGCGGCATCCGAGGACAGCCCTGGACGCGCCCACACTGGCTCCCCTTCTGACACAGGGAAAAGAACGGTCCAACCGCCCTGGGGCCCAAGCCCCTCAGACAACCCACACAGGACACATCCGCCAGGGTGGTGCGCAGTGCTCCTGATGGCCTGTGCATCCTTGGTGCGGCTGAGTATCACGGGGTGGTGCTCCATGCGGTGCGATCAGACTTTTGTGGCACTTTCCAGTGGCTGTGCGCCTGTGAGGTGCAGAAGCATGATGGTGCGCCCGGTAGCGTGCGTGTCACTGCGAGGCCGCTGGGAGCAGCAATCACGATTCCGGTCTCCTTGAGAACCCGCCCCGTGCCCAGGAAAGCGACGCGGGGTCCCCGCCCCGCCCGGGTCCACACCAGGCGGAAAGCGTCCGGCGGGGCGGATACCGCAGCCTCCGAATCGCCGCAGCCGGCAGCGCCACAGGCGGCAGGTACCGCACACGATGAGCACCCGCACCGCACCCGGCGGCGACGGCCCACGGTCCACCGGCAGGCCTCCAAACCCCGCCCAGCACGACGGACCGCTTCCCAGCATCCAGGAAAACCCAGGGAACCTCAGCTCATCAGCGACGCTGTCCCTGGTCGGTCGTCGGTACGTCGCGTTGCCTGCTCAAGTGACATCGCGGAGGGCTTCGCACCATGTCTGACCAGCGGGCGCCTTCGGGGGATGTGGGCTCGATGGGGGTGGTGCCTGCCAGAGACGATCCGCGGGGTGCGCCCCTTCCCCGGGCTTTACCTGGGCGCCGAGACCTGGTCCCTGGGCGAGCGCACAGCTGTGGAAGGAGGCTCGAATGCGCCCTGCTCCGAACTGAGCCCGTCCAACAGGAGGTCACCGAGCTCGGAGAAGGCGTCGCCAGCGGTCAGGCCGGTCCTCTCCAGGAGGACCCCCGACTGAACCGCGTCGATGGTGACCGCCACGACCTGGGCTGCGAAATGACCGTTGAGCGCGCGGAAAGCGCCGGTCTGCACGCCCTCCTCGATCAGTTCGTGGACCCGGCGCGCCGCTGCGGCGGAGTTCGTGCGGTAGATCTGCGCCGTCGGTTCGTAGCCCACCATGTCGTCGTAGAAGGCGTGGGAATGCCGGCGCATGGCCGTGCCGACGCCGGCGAGATAGACCCGGATCCGCTGCCTGGGGTCGGGCTCGGCCTGGACAGCCCGTTCGATCTCGGCTGTCGCATCCCGGAAGAAAGCGCGGGTGACCGCCAGGACCAGCTGTTCCTTCGTGGAGGCGAGGCTGTACAGCGTCGCCTTGGAGCACCCCAGTCGCTGGGCGAGCTCATCCATGGTCACCGCGGTGAAGCCTTCGGTCAGGATGATCGCCTCGGCCTGGCGCAGCAGTTCGTCCCGCCGACGAGTATCGACGACCCGCCTGCGCGCCGTGCGGCGCGGGCGTCGGTCGCGTGAGTCAGGTTGGGCCGTCACCGCAGCAGTCTCCCATGAGCTTCTCCGCCGGAAGCGGCGGGTGGTCGTCCGGGCCGGAAGGCCGACCATTACAAATGGGTACCAACGTACCGTCTAACGTACCCATGTGGAGTGTCCCCGTGAGTGACGTTCAGACAACGGTGTCGGAACTCGCAGGCGATGTCCGCAGCAGCAGCGGACCGCCGTCGACATCGATGAGGACCTAGCCCTCTTGAGCCTCCGGATCCGCAAGCTCTCGTACGACCAGGGTGCCAGGACCCTCGAACGCGGCGACGAGTACACCCTGCATCAGTACCTCCGGTCCCAAGGACCATGACGAGACGATCACGGCTTGCACAATTGCTGACCGGGTCGGCGGCGTCACTGTTCTCGACGATCACCTCGCACGCAGCAGCTGGGCGTGGGTGTCTACCACTACGGGGGTCCACCGGGCTCGATGTCACCACCGCGGTGGTGGTGACCCGGAGCATCGCTCGATATCAGTGGTGCGCGTTGTCGCTACGGCCCGGTCAGTGGGTGGGCCGGACGACGAAGGCTCATGCAGCGGCTGATCACCTGCTCGTCCGCCCGGTTCGCGGTTACCGGATCGAGGATCCGATGGAGATGCCGCCGTCCACGTCCAGGACGATGCCGGTGATGTAGCCGGCGGCTTCGCTGGCGAGGAAGGCTGCGGCTTCGGCGATGTCCTCGGGCGTGCCGGTGTGGCGCATCGGGACCTTGTTGGTGAGTTTGTCGCGTGCTGGGCCGTTCATGGAGGCGAGCATGGGGGTGTCGATGAGGCCGGGGGCGATGGCGTTGGCGGTGATGCCGTGGCGGGCGCCCTCCAACGCGAGGGTGCGGGTCATGCCGACGATGCCGGCCTTGGCGGCCACGTAGTTGGTCTGGCCGAAGTTCCCGCGCCATGACATGGAGGAGAAGCTGATGATGCGTCCGTAGCCCTGGCGTTTCATGGGTCCGAACGCGGCGCGGGCGCAGTGGAAGCCGCCGGTGAGGCTGACGTCGATGACCGCGTGCCAGTCGTCGTCGGTGATGTCCTCGACGCGGTTGTCGCGGATGATGCCGGCGTTGTTGACCAGCACGTCGAGGCGGTCGAGATCAACGGTGACACCGGTGATCCAGGCATCGACCTGGGCCGAGTCGGTCACGTCCACCACGTCGGTGCGGAGTTTCGCGGCATGGGCGTCGGTAATGGTCCCGGTGGCGTCGGTGAGGGCCTGTTCGTTGACGTCGGCCAGCGCGACCGTGGCGCCCTCGGCGGCGAACCGGGTCGCCATGGCGAGGCCGAGACCTTGTGCGGCCCCGGTGATGGCGACGACCCGTCCGTGGTAGCGATTCACTCGTTGTCCGCTTTCGTGGTGGTGTGGGGTGCGAGGAAGGCCCGCAGGGCGTCGGCCACGGAGCTCGCCGACCAGTTGTCGGCGAAGGTGGCCAGTTCCTCGCGCAGGGCCTGCTCGGGGGCAAGGCCGTCGATCTGGTGCAGCAGCGTCTTGAGCCGTTGCTGGGCGGGGCTGTTGCGGTCGGCCAGTTGCCGGCAGATGCGGGTGGCGGTGGCGTCGAGGTCGGCCTCGGGCACGATCGCGTGGATCCAGCCGGTGTTCGTGAAGGCGGTCGCGGGCAGCAGTTCGCCGGTGAGCAGGAGCCAGCGTGACAGTCCGCGTCCGACCGCACCGGGCAGCCGGACGCTTGAGCCGGCGGCCGGTACGAGCCGCCGGTTGAGGTGCCCGTCGCCGATGAGGGTGGTGTCGGCGGCGACGACGACATCGCAGGCCAGCGCGAGTTCGAGGCCCCCGGCGACGGCGTGACCGTGCAGCACGGCGACCCAGGGTTTCGGGCTGGCCGCGATGCGGCTGAAGCAGGCCGATACGTCGGTCAGGAAGTCGACCGGGTTGTCGCCCCGCTCGTGCAGCTGAAGGAACTGGTGGAAGTCCCCGCCGGCGCAGAAGCTCGGTCCCCGGCCTGCCACGGCGATGACCGCGGTGCCGGGGTCGGCCTCGGCGCTGGTGATCTGTTTGTCCAGGGCTTCTACCAGGGTGACGTCGAGGGCGTTGCGCCGCTCGGGGCGGTTGAGCAGCAGCCAGCGGACGGTGCCGCGTTGCTCGACGAGCAGAGGTTCGGTGTCGGTCAACGGGGCTCCGGGGTGGAGAGTTCGGTGCGCCGGCGGCGGTTGCGCAGCAGGTAGCGCTGGGTCTTGCCGCTGGGTGTCTTGGGCAGGGCGTCGATGAAGTGGATCGTGCGCGGGTAGGCGTGGGCGGCGTAGCGGGTCTTGACCAGCAGCTGGAGTTCGGCGGCCAGTTCCGGCGAGGCGTCGTGGCCGTCGCGCAGGACGACGTACGCCTCGATGACCTCGCCGCGGACGTCGTCGGGTGCGCCGATGACGCTGCACTCGGCGACGGCGGGGTGCTGGGCGAGGACGCTCTCGATCTCGAACGGCCCGATCCGGTAGCCGGCCATGATGATGACGTCGTCGTCGCGGGAGGCGAAGAAGAAGTCGCCGTCGGCGTCAATGCGCCCCGCGTCGCCGGTGAGGTACCAGCGGCCGTCGGCGGTGAACTTGGCGTCGCTCTGCCCCGGGATCTGGTAGCCGCGGAAGGTCATCAGCGGGCTGGCGGCGACATCGATTGCGACCCGGCCGAGCACGCCTGGTTCGGCGGGCTCGTCCTTCTCGTCGGCCAGGACGGTGACGCTCCAGCCGGGCAGCGGCCGGCCCATCGATCCGGCCTTGAGGGGACGTGCGAGTTCGGGATGGTGGTGGTTGGCCAGGGGCATGCCGACCTCGGTCTGGCCGAAGTGATCGTGCACGGCCAGGCCGAGCGCCGAGTCGGCCCACTCGTTGACCTCGGGAGTCAGTGGCTCGCCCGCGCTGGACGCCCGTTCCAGGCGCAGCCCCCGCGGCACGGGCACCGGCGAGGAGCGCAGTCCCCGGTACACCGTCGGGGCGGCGGTGAAGTCGGTGACCTGGTGGTCGACGAGGGTGCGCCAGGTCGTCTCGGCGGAGAACCCGCCGGCCAGCAGCAGGCTGGGGATGCCGGCGGCCATCGGGGCGACGATGGCCGCGTACAGCCCGTAGGCCCAGCCAGGGTCGGCGGCGCACCAGTAGCTGCCGTCCCGGGTGACACCCAGGCCGTACTCCAGGTAGACCTGCCATCCGGCGACGTAGGAGACGGGGTGGATGACCCCCTTGGGCTTGCCGGTGGTGCCGGAGGTGAACATGTGTACCAGTGGTCCGTCCCCGCTGGTGGGGAGGGCGGGTACCGGCTCCGGCGACGCGGCCGCAATGAGGTCGGCCAGCGACACGTCACCGTGCTGCGCGCCGCTTCCGGTGACGACGAGGCGGCGCTGGGGGTCGTCCGGCATGTCGGGGCCCGGGTCGAGTTTGTGGCGCTGGTCCGGGTCGACGACCACCACACGGGCACCTGCGCCTTCCAGGCGCAGCGCGATGGCCTGGGGTGCGAAGGCGGTGAACAGCGGGACGTAGACCGCACCGAGCCGCCAGATCGCGAGGATGACGGTGACCAGGTCGGTGCTCTTGCCCATCAGGGTCGCCACCCTGTCACCCGGACCGACGCCAAGCCCCTGCAGCGCCCTGGCACAGCGGTGCGATTCCGCGGCGAGCTCTCCGAAGGTGAGCGTGGAAGGCTCACCGGTGCCGTCGACGACGGTGAACGCGACGCGGTTGTCGGGATGCTGGTCGCACAGCAGCCAGGCCACGTCGACGGAAGGAGCCGCGAAGGTCGCGGTCAGTTCGGCGACCCGGTCGGCGGCGCTCATCGCTGGTCCTCCCGATCGATGACCGGCAGCACCAGACGGCTGGGGTGGTCGGGGCCGTGATGGATGTGGTTGACCGCGGGAATCATCTGCTCCTCGCCCTCACGGGCGATGACGCCGCCGGTGTTGGTATTGCGGTCGTAGCGCGGGAAGTTGCTGCTGGAGACGTCCACGCGGATGCGGTGACCGGGAAGGAACACGTTGGAGGTGGCGGTCATGTCGACGGTGATCTCGTAGACCGTGCCGGGCTCCATCAGTTCTTCCGTGGCGAGGCCGCCTCGGTAGCGGGCGCGCAGGATCCCGTCGCACAGGTTGATCGCCCTGCCGTCGGGGAAGACGTCGACGAGCTTGGCGGTGAAGTCGGTGTCCACCGCCGACGAGGAGACGAACAGGGTCAGGCTGACCGGACCGGTGACCTCGACGGGCTCCTCCAGCACGGGGCCGGCGAAGCACAGGACGTCCTCGCGGCCGGCGACGGTCCGCTGGTCGACCGGGCCGCAGAGTTCCAGCGTCACCGGCATGGACGCCCCGCCGGCCGTGGGAACCGGGCGGCGCGGGTCGTAGAGGTAGGTGTCGTGCCCGGCGCCGGCCGGCGGCTCGGTCGTCAGCACGCCGTCGCCGCCCGCCGTGTTGGCGTGGCCGGCGCTCGTGAGGTGGAAGTCGGTCCACCTCGTGTCGGGCAGCGGCCACTCCTGCTCGTCGCGCCACTGGTCGATGCCCATGACGAAGATCTTCACGGGTGCCACGTCGTCGAGAGCGGTGGTGTCGCCGCGGAGCCAGCGGTCGAAGAACTTCACATGCAGGCCGGTCAGGCCCAGCATCTGGGCACTGGCCAGTGGACCGAAGGAGCGGTCGGGATAGACGCCGGTTGAGGAGATGTGGTCCCACGGGCCGATGATCAGCCGTTGCCCCTCGCGCGCCTGCGCACTGCCGGCCTGCCGGCGGGCGGTGGTGTAGGTGCGGACGGTCTGGCCGATGTAGAGGTCGTACCAGCCGCCGATGTTGAGCGCCGGGGCGGTGACGTTCTTGAGCTCGGGCGTGAGCTCCATGGCGTCCCAGTACCCGTCGTGGGAGGGGTGTGCCATCCAGTCGTCCCACCACTTTCCGTACGCCGCCAGGACCGGAACCTCGGCCGTCGGCAGCACCTCGTTCAGCGGCTCCGGGAACAGGGCCGCCTGACCGAGCTGCTGCAGCTGCGACAGGGTGTCCTCGCCGGCCGCCAGGGACCGCTGCGCGTCGGCCGCGTACATGATGGCGTTCCACATCGTGACCAGGCTCAGTGAGAGCGCACCGCCCGCGGAGTACCAGGGCGCCTCATAGTTGTCGATCGAGGTGAAGGCCGGCGCGATCGCTTTGAGGGCGGGGGCGCCGGTGGCGGCGGTTTCCCACTGGACCATCCCGAGGTAGGACGGCCCGTACATGCCCACCGTGCCGTCCGACCACGGCTGGTCGGCGATCCAGCCGACGGTGTCCTCGCCGTCGGCCCGGTCGGCCATATGCGGAACGAACTCGCCTTCCGAGCGGTGGGTGCCCCGGCAGTCCTGCACCACCACCGCGTACCCGGCCTCCACCAGAGCCAGGAGGTCGGGGATGGCTGACTGGCCGAAGCCCATCACGTCCTTGCCGTACGGCAGGCGCACGAGCAGCGTCGGAGCCTCCCCCTCGGCCGGATGCCACACATTGGCGGCAAGAGCTACGCCGTCACGCATCGGAACCTGAACATCTATGTCGTATAGGTGCTGCATCGGTGCTCCTCGTTGAGCTGCCGGCGTCGTCCTGGATTTGGGTACGTTAAGAGGTACGTTCGTACCCTGTCAATTACCGGAGTATTGCCGGAGAGGAGACCTCCCGCGATTCACCTGCGCGGCCTCCCCCGCCTGAGCTGGCGACAGATCGCCCGACGGCGGGAACAGCCCGGCGAGGGCCCCAAGGCCCGCGAGGCACAGGTACCCGGTGCGGCCCGAGGCCCCCGGCAAGCCGTCGACTGGGCGGAGACCCTGCTGCCCACCACCCCGGGACGGAGCTGGCCCGTGACATCGCCCGCACCGATGAGCTGAAGAAGGCGGTGGCGACCGAGA
>NZ_BAAGPS010000009.1:830966-845873 GCF_054783935.1 Streptomyces pseudoechinosporeus | reverse complement strand
CGACGCCGTGGTGGAGTTGCGGGTCCTTCAGCGCGGTGACGTAGTTGTCCGGGCCGACGAAGACCGTGCCGCCGATGAGCTGTTCCTGGAAGAGGCTGAGGTAGGCGGCGTAGCCGAGCGGGGCCAGGAACAGCAGCAGGAACAGGATCAAAAACGGGGCGACGAACAGCACTCCCGCCGAGACCGGCCGGCGTCGCGGCGCCGGTCCGTCCCGGCGCGACTTCCCGGCGTGGGCCGCGGTGGTGGCCGCCACGTCAGGCCCCCTCGACGGTGAAGCCCTGCTTCTTGGCGTACGCCGTGAGCCGGGACTGCCAGGTGCCCAGCGCGGCGACGGTGTCGGACCTGGCGGCCAGGGACTTGCCGACGGTCTCGGTCCAGTCGGTCGCCGCCTGGTCCAGGAAGGGCGGCCACTGGAAGTCGGGCGAGACGGTGTCGCTGATGTCGGCGAAGATCTGGTTGACCTGCTGGCCGCCGTAGAAGGCGGGTGCGCTGTCGGTGACACTGGGGTCGTCGAGCAGGGCCTTGGTCGCCGGGAAGAAGAACTGCTGGGTGGCGAACATCTTGGCGCTGGCCGGGTCGCCGTTGAGGAACTGGGCGAACCGCGCCGCCGCGATCTTGTTCTTGGTGGCCGCGGTGACCGCGGTGGTGGAGCCGCCCCAGTTGCCGGAGACCGGCCTGGCGGCGTCCCACTGCGGCAGCGGCGCCGCCCGCCATCTGCCGGCGGTGGACTTGGCCGAGCCGGACAGGAAGGACGGGCCCCAGGCGGCGGTGAGCCAGGTGGCGTACTTGCCCCTGTTGAATCCGGCGTACCAGGGGTCGGCGAAGTCCGGGTCGGTGCTGATGACGCCCTCCTTGGCGAGGCCGCCCCAGTACTCGGCCAGTTTCCGGGAGACGGCGTCGTCGACGCTGATGGTGAGGTTGCTCTTGCCGGAGGTGGCATACGGTGTGGCGCCGGCCTGCCAGAGCAGGCCGTGCCAGGCGGCGGGTTCGTTCGCCGCCAGGTTGGTCAGGTAGACGTCCGGGTCGGCCCGGTGGAGCGTGCGGGCGGCGGCCGCGAACTCCTCCCAGGTGGTGGGCACCTGGATGCCGTGCCGGTCGAAGATGTCCTTGCGGTAGAGCATCCCCATGGGTCCGGTGTCCTGGGGGATCGCCCAGATTTCGCCGCCGGGTCCGCTGACCTGTCCCCAGGTCCAGTCGACGAACTGCTCCTTGAGCGCGGTGGCGCCGTAGGGGGCCAGGTTCAGCAGGCTGCCTGTGATCGTGAAGGTGGGGATCGCCTGGTACTCGATCTGCACCAGGTCGGGTGCGCCGGTTTGGGCCTTCAGCGCGGTGCGCAGCTTGGTGTAGTGGGCCACGCCCTGGCCGGCGTTGACGACCTTGACCTTGATCGCGGGGTACTTCTTCTCGAAGAGCGCGACCTCCTGCTGGATGTCCGGGACCCAGGTCCAGAACGTCAGCTCGGTGGGCGTCTTCATCGCCTTGTCGATGTCGGCCCGGCTCACCGGCTCGGCGGAGGCGGAGGAGTCGCTGTCGCCGCTGCACGCGGCGAGCGCGGCGCCGAGAGACACCGCGCCGGTCGCGGCGAGGAACCGCCGGCGGCTCATGGAGGACGTGGGAACGAAGGATCGGGGCATGGTGAACTCCCGCCGAGGGGCAGTGGAACGGAGCGCCTTGCGAGGGCGCGTCGCAGGGGTGGGTAGGGAGAGGTGTGAGGAGGGGTGAGGCGCGGACGTCGCTACCGGGGCATCGGGGTCGCCATGTTCGGGTCTGCGGGTCTGCGTCGCGCGGGCTGCGGCCGGCACGCGTGTCACGTGCCGTACAGCGGAAGTCCACGGTCGTGGAAGGTTGTTGAGGTGCGGTGAGCGCAGGCGGCGTTCACCGCCCGGCCATGAGCGGGGTGCCGCCCGGGCCGACGAGTGCGGATCAGTGGGTGGTGGGCGGCCCGTCCCCGGCCGGGGGTGCGTGTGCCGAGCCGCTCGAGCGGGAAGTCGTACGCCGCCCGCGTGCCGGGGCTTTCCGGGTCGGCGGGGGTGCGGTCGAGGCGCGGACGACGAGTTCGACCGGCGGATCGTGTACCGGCGCCGGCTCCGCGTCCGGTTTCTCGATGGCTTGCACCAGGAGCCGGAGCCCGTCGTGTGCCACGGCGTCGAACGGCTGGCGCATCGTGGTCAGTGGTGGAGTGACATAGGCCGCGACGGGGGTGTCGTCGAAGCCGACAACACTCACGCCGTCAGGCACCCGCAGGCCGGCTTCCGTCAGCGCGCGGATCAGACCGATGGCCATGTCGTCGTTGGCGGCGAACACCGCGGTGACGTCACCGGCGGAGGCGAGCTCACGGCCCGCCGCGTAGCCGGACGCGGCCGACCAGTCACCCTCGATGACGGACGGCTGCTCCCTGCCGCGTGCCGACAGCGCCGCCCGCCAGCCCTCGAGACGGTCCCGGGCGGCGAACCACCGCTGTGGACCGGCGAGATGATGGACCGTCGCATGCCCGAGGTCCAGCAGATGTTCCGTGGCCGCCCGCGCCAGCGACTCGGCGCCGACCCCCGCGGCCACGGTCCGGGGACCGCCGAACGCCGCGGGCGCACCGAGGACGAGGACCGGCACGTCCACGCTGAGCGAGACCGATCCCTCGTCGATCGGTTCGGATACGACGATGCCGTCCACGCCCTGCTCGAGCAGTGACTCCACGGCCCCGGCGACGCCCCCCGGGTCGCCCTCCAGCGTGTTGACCACGCGGAGCGCGTAACCCGCGTCCCGGGCGGCCCGCTCGACGCCGATGAGCAGCGTGGCGGGTCCGTACAAGGCGGTTCCCAGCGTGACCACGCCGATGGTGCGGGAGCGCCCCGAGGCCAGCGCCCGGGCCGCGTTGTTCATCCGGTAGCCGAGTTCCTCGGCGGCTTCCAGCACCCGCCGGCGCACCTCGTCGGACACGTACCGCTCACCGTTGAAGACCCGCGACACCGTCTTCTGCGAGACGCCGGCCAACCGGGCCACGTCCACGCTGCGCGGCGCGGCAGGGCTCCCGCCCCGTCCTCCCACTCGCGTCATTGCGGTCTCCCGATGCTCGGCGGCTCAAATCCTAGCCAGTCACAGCCAGTCGTCCCGCAGCCGGTCCACCGTATGACTGCGCTGTCATGACTGCGGTGTCATGTCTACGCAGTCGAACAGAACGTGTCAAGACTTCACGCAACATCGCGGCAACCCCGCCGCAACGCAGGACCCCGCTGGATTCCCTGTCGTTCATTTGGTGGCGGACTGATCGTTTCTGCGCGACATCTACCCACCGGTTGGCCAGGAAGAGTTGGTCCAAAGGATCCTTACCGCCCCCCGCCAGGGGCCCTAGGGTCCCTGTGACCAGTCGGCGACGCTCAACAAGCCATCGTCCGCTCCTCTTTGACGTTTGACGAAGGAGTAGCTGTGGAACGTCGCAACTTCCTGCGCGGTGCAGTGATCGGCACCTCGGCCGCCGTCTTCGGCGGCACCCTCATGCGCGGCGCCGCCTACGCGGCCCCCGCCCAGAACGGCACCAGCCCGTACGGCGGTCTGCTGGCCGCCGACGCCAACGGGATCATGCTGCCCAGCGGCTTCACCAGCAGAGTCATCGCCCGCTCCAGCCAGACCGTCCCCGGCACCTCGTACACCTGGCACAACGCCCCCGACGGCGGCGCCTGCTTCGCCGACGGCACAGGCTGGATCTACGTCTCCAACTCCGAGATCGGAACCGGTGGCGGCGCGGGCGCCGTCAAGTTCAACTCCTCGGGCACCATCACGGGCGCCTACCGCATCCTGTCCAGCACACGGAACAACTGCGCGGGCGGCGCCACCCCGTGGAACACCTGGCTGTCGTGTGAGGAAGTGAGCCGCGGCTACGTCTATGAGACCGACCCGTGGGGCGTGAAGGCCGCCATCCGCCGCGACGCGATGGGCCGCTTCAAGCACGAGGCGGCCGCCGCCGACCCGGTACGCAAGGTGATCTACCTGACCGAGGACGAGTCGGACGGCTGCTTCTACCGGTTCATACCCACCACCTGGGGCGACCTGTCCTCCGGCACCCTCCAGGTGCTGGTCGCCGGCACCGGCACCTCCGGCTCCTTCACCTGGACGAACGTGCCCGACCCGGACGGCTCCCCCACCTACACCCGCGACCAGGTCTCCGGCGCCAAGATCTTCAACGGCGGCGAAGGCTGCCACTACGCGAGCGACACCGTCTGGTTCACCACCAAGGGCGACAACCGCGTCTGGCAGCTCAACCTGCTGAACAACACCTACGAACTGGCCTACGACGACAGCCTGGTCACCAACGGAACCGCACCGCTGACGGGCGTGGACAACGTCACCGGCAGTTCCTCGGGCGACCTGTTCGTCGCCGAGGACGGCGGCAACATGGAGATCTGCATCATCACGCCCAACGACATCGTGGCCCCCTTCCTGCGGATCACCGGCCAATCCGGCTCGGAGATCTGCGGCCCGGCCTTCTCCCCCGACGGCAAGCGGCTGTACTTCTCCAGCCAGCGCGGTACGAGCGGCAGTTCCTCCGGCGGCATCACCTACGAGGTGACCGGCCCGTTCCGTACCACAGCCTGATCGCGAGCCTGTGACGGTTGGGGCGGCGCAGAAGATATCGCCCCAACCGTCACCGGCCTGTCCCCACAGCGATAGCCGCTTACGATCGGTGGGCCGATCAATCGACATACGATTCGAGCATGCCGCGACGCCGGATATCGAGTGTCGCACAGTGGAACGATCCGCCGAACGGCGCGTAGTGCAGCAGGTCGCACGGGATCGGCTCGAACCCCCATTTCTCGAGGGCGCGCAGCATGCCGGTGTGGTGCCGCTCCGCGATCACCCGTTTCTCGTCGATCATGAGAACGTTCATGCTGAGCCACTTGCCGCACATCGAGGTGACCTTGAGCAGGTGCTCCTCGATCGGGGTGGGTTCGGGGGCGATCAGGATGTCCCACGAGCTCAGCACGGCGGGCAGGCGGTCGACGTCGATGTACTCAGGATTGACCAGTGCCTTGCCGGGCGAGAGCAGGACGAACGTCGTATCGATGTGCATCGGCGTGCGGCAGCGGCTCTCGATCTCGTGGATGCGATAGCCAGGCCCGAGATGGCGGCGCAACCACTCAATGCCCATGCGATTGGTGACATTGCTCCGCGTAACGAAAAGATCGCGTCCCGCGCGCACGAAATCCGCCGCGTCGAATACGGGCTCGAACTCGGTGAGGATGTGGCGCATGGGCTCGCCGGACTCAGGGACGGAGAAATCCGCCTCGAACAATGCGTCGGTGAGCTGCGGCTTGGGAGCCGCCGTCCAGCGCGCGCCACTCCGGAAGTAGTCCTTGAGGATCGGGCGATAGGAGTGCGTCTCGAAATACCGGCACGGCCACGCCATCGGGGTCTCGATGATCTCGTCGCCGATCACGAGCATGCTGTCCCGCGGACAGGTGTTGCAGAATCCGCGCGACGACCAGTCGGGAGTACCGAAACGTCGCCTGTGGTCGACCGTATCCGGACGCCTGACCGTGATGCCGAGGGACTGCAGGAGAGTGACGAACTGATCGAGCTCCTGCTGCGCTCGCTCGATCAGCACGCGCGGATACCTGAAACCGGCGGCAAGCCCCAGCAGCCGCGCCGCCCACGGCGGCATATTGCAGTCCACGACCGGATGCTTGGAAGGGAACGTCGCGCCATCGAGACGCCCGACGATGACCTCCTCCAGCGGATCCCACTCGTTATGCGAATTGACCGGCGATACGAGATGCTCCGCAGCGTTGTCAGGCGTACGGGCATTGTCGTCGACCGCCGTCAGAATGCCGGGCCTCCGCACTACCGCCATGCTCAACCGCTCCCGATCGCAGAAACTCTTCATCACCTTCTTACCCAACGTGTCGCTCAAAGTGGCGTGCTGAAACACACCAGAAGGCCGGCCATGGTCGACGTTCAGGCCGAGCGGCGTCCGCTCCCCCGTCCGTTCCCCAGGTGGGAGACGAACCAGTGCCGAGCCGCAGTAGCCACTTCCTCCAGGGCCCCTGGCTCATGGAACAGATGCGTTGCGCCGCGCACGACGTGGATCTCGCTCGGCGCGCTGAGCTTTCCGGCCGTCTCCTGGTCGATTCGCGGGTCTGTCTCGTCATCGCCGCCGACGATGAACAGCACCGGGGCCTGGACGCTCTGCAGCGCGTCGTACGTCAGATCCGGGCGCCCGCCTCGGACGACCACGGCCGAGACGCGTCGGGGCCGCTCTGCAGCCGCCAGCAGAGCCGACGTATCGGCGCCGAACAGGCACACCGGGACATCGGCGGTCTCCGGCCGCTGCTCCAGCCAGTCGATGGCAGCCACCAGCCGCTGGGCCAGGAACGGGATGTCGAAGAGATGCCGGGCCGAGCGTGCGTCTGCCCGTTTCTCCAGTTCAGTGAGGAGATCAAGGAGAAGCGTGCCCATTCCTGCCCGGTGGAACGTGTCGGCGAGCGCGCGGTCACGCGAACTGCCCCGGGAGCTGCTGCTGCCCTCGGTGATGACCACCACCGACCGCACCGGGCCGGGGACGACCAGATCGCCTGCGAGCGGGGCCCCTCGTGCGGGTACCAACACCAAGTCGGAGATCATCTGCTGCCTCCCAACGTGATACTCGTTGGGCTTTTGGTGTCCCGGGTACCCAAGGAGAGATCCGGTACGCGCCTTTTCCGGCACTCCCAGGGCGACACCCCCTCCACGCCCCTGGCCAAGCGCCTGCGCAACCAAGATCCGGAGCCTGCGCGCGCATGGACAGACTGTTACTCTGGGTTACCTTGCATGTCACGTAAAGTTATAGCCAGGGGTACGAGATCAGAGGGGGCCGAATTGCCGCTGGAGCCGGTGCGGTTCGCGGTCCTGGGGCCGGTCCGGGTGCAGCGGGCGGGGGTGGAGCTGACGCTGGGGCGTCCCCAGGAACGGGCGCTGCTGGCACTGCTGTTGGTGCGGGCCGACCGACCGGTCTCCGTGAGCGAGATCGTCGACGTGGTGTGGGGTCGGCGTCCGCCGGACCATGCGGTCAATGTGATTCGCCGTCACGTGGGGTCGCTACGACGGCTGTTGGAGCCGGGATTGCCCACCCGTGCGGCCGGCCGCTGGCTGATGCGGGAGGCGGGCGGCTATCGGCTGGCGACCGACGGCGACTCGCTGGATCTCCTGCGCTTCCGCGGGCTCCGGGACGCGGCTCGGCAGGCCGTCGTGGACGAGTCGCCCATGCGAGCCGTCGAACTCCTCACCGAGGCACTGGCCTTGTGGCAAGGGCCGGTCGCTGCCGGGATCCCGGCGGAGGTCCGTGAGCGGGCGGGATTCGGTTCGGTCGACCGCGAGCGTTTGGCCGCCGTGCGGGAGGCGGCCGACGCGGCGCTGCACGCCGGTGTGCCGGACGCGGTCCTGCCCGAACTCCAGGAAGCCGCCGCCGGCAACCCGTTGGACGAGCCGCTGCAGGCCAGGCTGATACTCGCCCTGGCGGCCACCGGGCGGCGGCCCGAGGCACTGACCACGTATCAGGCCGCCTGTGCCCTGCTCGCCGACGAGTTGGGCATCGACCCCGGGCCCGAACTGCGTGACGCCCACCGCGCGGTACTGCTCGAGACACCCCCCACAGCCACCACCCCGGACACCCCTGCTCCCGCTACGGCCTCCTTACCGGCGCCCGCCCAACTCCCCCACGACCTCCCGACATTCACCGGACGCCGTACCGAACTGGACGAGGTACTGGCACTCCTGGTGAGCGACCACGACGAGCAACGGAAACAGCGGTCCGCCGACACGGTGGTCATCACCGCCATCGGCGGCATGGCCGGTATCGGCAAGACCACGCTCGCCGTGCACTGGGCCCATCGTGTGGCCGACCGGTTCCCCGACGGGCAGCTTTACGTCAATCTCCGGGGCTTCGACCCGTCGGGCGCGGTCATGAGCGCGGGCGAGGCCGTCCGCGCCTTCCTGGACGCGCTGGGCGTGCCGCCCGAGCGCGTCCCGCACGGGGTGGACGCGCAGGCGGCGCTCTACCGGAGTCTGCTGGCCGGACGGCGGTTCCTCGTGCTGCTGGACAACGCCCGCGACACCGATCAGGTACGGCCGCTGCTGCCCGGCACGCCCGGCTGCCTCACCATCGTCACCAGTCGCCATCAGCTGTCCAGGCTGGTGTCCGCGCACGGGGCCCACTCGCTGACCCTGCGTCCGCTCGACGCCGAGCAGGCGCGGGCGTTCCTCGCCCGCCGGCTGGGCGCCGAGCGGCTCGCCGGAGAGTCCCCGGCGGTGGCCGAGATCACCGCCCTGTGCGGCGGGCTGCCCCTGGCCCTGGCCTGTGTCGCGGCCCGCGCGGCCGCCCATCTCCACTTCCCGCTCTCGGCCATCGCGGCCGAACTGCGCGAGGCGCACGGCAGCCTCGACGCCTTCAGCCGGACCGATACCTCCGCGAACGTCGGCGCGGTCTTCTCCTGGTCCCTGGGCGCCGTCTCGCCCGGGGCGGCCCGCCTCTTCCGGCTGCTCGCCCTGCATCCCGGCCCGGACATCTCCGTACCGGCCGCGGCCGCCCTCGCCGAACTCCCCGGACGGGCAGCGCGGTTGCTCCTGGCCGAACTCGCCGACGTCCATCTCCTGGGCGAGCACGCGCCCGGGCGGTACGCGTTTCACGACCTGTTGCGCGCCCACGCCACCGAACTCGTACGCGCCCGTCACCCGGAGCCCGAGCGCCGGGCGGCCACCGACCGCCTGTACGCGCACTACCTGCACACCGCCCATGCCGCAGGCCTGCTGATCGCACCGCAGGCCGACCCGCTGCCGCCGGGGCCGCCCCCGGCGGGGGTCACCGCTGAACCGCTCGCCGACGACGAGCAGGCCCTGGCCTGGCTCACCGCGGAGTACCCGGTGCTGCTGGCCGTGATCGATGCGGCCGCACAGCACGTCAGCCCCGCCCCGCACGCCGCTCACGACCAACTCGCCTGCCTCCTCGCCTGGTCGTTGGAACCCTTCTTCGACCGGCGCGGCCACTGGCACGACTGGGCCGCCGCCCAGCGCACCGCGCTCGACGCCGCGCTGCGGCTTGCCGATCCCGTCTGGGAGGCGCGTGGCCTGCGCGGACTGGCCCGGGCGGAGGGACGGCTGGGTTTGCACGACCTGTCCCGGCCCCGACTCGACCGCGCCCTGGAGTTGTTCACCGAGCTGGGGGACGACATCGGGCGGGCCAACACCCACCGCAGCCTCGGCTGGGAGTGCGACCAGCAGGGCGACCTCGCCAGTGCCCTGCGTCACAACCAGCTGGCCCTGGAGCTGTTCCGGGCCGTCGGCCACCGGGCCGCGCAGGCCAGCGTCCTCAACTCCGTCGGCTGGTACCACGCGTTGCTCGGCGAGTACCGGCAGGCCCTGAGCCACTGCTTCCAGGCCCTGTCTCTGCTCCAGGAACTCGGCGACCGTTACGGACAGGCCAGTACCTGGGACAGCATCGCCTACGCCCATCACCACCTCGGCCGCCACCCGCACGCGCTCCTCGGCTACCGCAACGCGCTCACCCTCTACCAGGACCTGGACGTGCCGTATCTGAAGGCCTGCACCCTGGTCCGCATCGGCGACACCCATCGCGCGATGGGCGACGAGGACAGCGCCCGTGCGGCCTGGCAGCGAGCTCTGGCCGTCTTCACCTCCCTCGGCCACTCCGACGCCGATGACGTACGGGCCCGGCTGCGGGGTCAGGGTGAACGACGCAGCTCATGACCGCCACGGCTCCGGGTGACGGCACCGTTTCATGACGGAGTTCGAAGAATTGACACGGTTCGAGGTACTGGGGCCCCTGCGAGTGTGCCGGGAGGAGAGGGAGCTCGATCTCGGGTTTCCTCAGCAGCGGGCCCTGCTGGGCCTGCTCGTGGTGCAGGCGGGCCGGCCCGTGCCGGTGAGCGAGATCGTCGACGTGCTGTGGGCCGAGCGGCCGCCGGCCAGCGCGATGAACGTGGTGCGCCGTTACGCCGGTTCGCTGCGGCGACTGCTCGAACCCGGGCTGCCGCCCCGGGCGCCCGGCCGTCGGCTGCTGCCCCGTGCCGGCGGCTATCTGCTGGAAGCGGACGAGGACGAGGTCGATCTGCTGCGGTTCCGCGCACTCACCAAACAGGGCAAAAGGGCCGCGGCCACCGGGCGGCCAGAGGCGGCGTTGCGGCACTTCACCGAGGCGCTGAGCGGCTGGCGCGGTCCGGTGGCGATGGGCATCCCCGCGTCGGCGCGGCGGCACGCCCTCTTCGCCGCGGTGGAGCGCGAACTCGTCGACACGACTCGGATGGCGGCCGACGCGGCACTGCTGTGCGGCCGTACCGAACAGGTCCTGCCCAGGCTCCGCCGGGCCGCCGAACTCGACCCCATGGACGAGTCGTTGCACGCCCGGCTCGTCATGGCGCTGGCCGCCTCCGGGCTGCAGGCGGAGGCGCTGGCCGCGTACGAGGACGTACGACGGCTGCTGGCCGAGGAGTTGGGGGTCCCACCCGGCGCCGAACTGGCCGCGGCGCACACCCGGGTGCTCCGCCAGGAGCTGCGGCCGGCGACCCCCGACCGGGCGAAGGAGTCGACGCCGTCCGAACCGCCGGCGCCCTTCGACAGGCCGGGCGGGCTGAGCCTCTTCGCCGGCCCCGCCGCGCCGGGCCGCTTCGCCCTGCCCACGCATCAGCCCCCGGCCCACCCGGCCCCTTCGCCCTACCCGCCCAACTTCCGCCCGACCTGAAGGTGTTCACGGGCAGGCGGGACGAGCTGAGCACCCTGCGGGACATCACCGACGCCGCGTCAGCCGCCGCCGGGACGCCCGCGACCGTGCTGATCAGCGGAATGGCGGGCATGGGAAAGACCACGCTCGCGGCCCACTGGGCGCATCGGGTCGCCGACCGGTTCCCGGACGGTCAGCTCTACGTCGAGCTGCGGGGGTTCGACCCCGCCAGGGCTCCCCTGGACCCCGCTCAGGCGCTGCGCGGGATGCTCGCGGCGCTCGGTGTGCTGCCCGGCCGTATGCCGGGGAGCACGGACGCGCTCGCCGGCCTGTACCGCAGTCTGCTGGCCGGCCGACGGCTCCTCGTCCTGCTCGACGACGCGGCCGACACCGAGCAGGTACGGCCGCTGCTGCCCGCCTCGCCCGGCTGTCTGACCCTGGTCACCAGCCGCAACGGGCTGCCCAGCCTGATCGCCTCGGGTGCCCGTCCGCTGCGCCTCGATCTGCCGTCGGTCGCGGACGCGCGGGCCTCGCTGGCCCTGCGCACCGGATCCGAACGCCTGGCCGCCGAGCCCGCGGCGGCCGACGAGATCATCGCGCGTTGCGGGCGGCTGCCGCTGGCGCTGGCCATCGTGGCCGCCCGCGCGGTCAGCCGCCCGGACTTTCCGCTGGCGGCCATCGCCACCGAACTGCGGCACTCCCGGGGGAGTCTCGACGCCTTCGCCGGCCCGGACGGGGCCGCCGACGCGCGCGCCGCCTTCACCGCCTCCTACCGGCGTCTGCCGCCCGTGGGCGCACGGCTGTTCCGCCTGCTGTCCCTGCACCCCGGCCCGGATCTCGCGGTGGACGGGGCCGCCGCCCTCGCCGACATGCCCGCCCGCCGCACCCGACGGATCCTCGCCGAACTCTCCG
The DNA here is from genome assembly GCF_054783935.1 of Streptomyces pseudoechinosporeus. NCBI lineage: Bacteria > Bacillati > Actinomycetota > Actinomycetes > Kitasatosporales > Streptomycetaceae > Streptomyces > Streptomyces pseudoechinosporeus. Next base: position 834,262 of record NZ_BAAGPS010000009.1, on the reverse strand, counting down.
ACGCCCACCTGCTCACCGAGCACACGCCGGGCCGCTACGCCCCGCACGACCTGCTGCGCGCCTTCGCCGCCGAACTCACCCAGGCACACGACTCCGCGGCGGAGCGCCGGGCCGCACGGCAGCGGCTGCTCGACCACTCGTCGTACGTCGGCGGCGTCGGCGACCTCGAGGCCTGAGGCGAGGCACCCGCACAGACTCCGTGGAAGGTCCGAAAGCGCTGTCACTCCGTCGTCACACTTTTTACACATCTTCCTTCCTACGCTCCGAGCGCAGTGAATGACAGTTGTTGGCAGGCCTCGGAGGCAGCGACAGATGACGTCCGACATCAGCACCATCGGAGTCGAGGGCGGCGAGCGGCGGGTGTGCCGGATGCTCATGGGCCTCGACATCGTCGTCTCCGACGAGACGCCCGCCCGGCTGCCCGGTGAGGGGCTGCCCCAGCCCGCGGCGCACCGGCTGGTCGCCCGGGACAGCGGCGAGTACCTCTTCGTGGGCGTACGAGGCTGCTACGCGGCTCCCGTCGTACGGCGGCCCCCCGACATCCTCCTCGCACCGGGAGACATCTGCTTCTACGACGCTCGCCGGCCCCCCACGCCGGACTTCCCGGAGCAGGTCCGCCTCAAGGTCTTCCTCGTGCCGCGCGAGTCGCTGGGGCTGGAGGAGTGCGACGTACAGCAGGTCGTGACGGCTCCGGTGACCCGGGCCTCCCGGCTGGGCACGCTGCTGTCGCCGTTCCTGTCCGAACTCGCCGACACGGCCGCCTCGTCCCGGCCGCAGGTCGGCGAGATGCTCGCCTGGAACGCCGTGAACCTGCTGGCCACCCTCGCCACCGAGCAGCTGGGCAGGGACGCGACGGGTACGCCCGCCGCCCCGTCACCGCTGGTGTCACGGATCCTGCGCCACATCGATCTGCATCTGGCCGACGCGGACCTGTCGCCCGAGGCGATCGCCGTGGCCCATCACATCTCGGTGCGGTACCTGCACAAGCTCTTCCAGGACGAGGGCACGACGGTCGGCCGGTGGATCCAGCGCCGCCGGCTCGAGGAGTGCCGGCGCGACCTGTTACTCGGCATCCAGGGCCGGCGGACCATCGCGGCGGTCGCCGGCCGCTGGGGCTTCATGAGCGCCACGCACTTCAGCCGGGTGTTCCGGGCCGCGTACGGCATGTCTCCGAGCGAGTGGCGGGACACCGCCGGGCGGGAGGCGCGGCCGCGCGGCCGGTGAGCGCCCGGCTGTCAGCATGCGCCGGACGCCGTACCGGCGGCACCGTCGATCAGGTCGAACAGACCGGTGAGGCGAGTATCCCGGCAGCGCACTGAATGCGCGCTGACTGCGCACTTCCGGCGCGCTACCTCTTGCGGCACCCCTCTTTTCGTGCGCTTTGGGATCAGTTCCGGTGCACTCCTGGGCAATTTGCGTCGGCCTGGCGGTTTTAGCGTGCTGATCGACGACCCCGCACATCACCCACGAACACCACCCACGAAACACCAGGAGAATCACATGTCCGATGCCGTCGAGCCGGTTCAGCCGGTGCTGGAGCCGGCGGCAGCCGCCTTCGTGGAGGCGACCGCCAATCCGCCGTACCTCTTCGACCTGCCGCCCGCCGAGGGCCGCAAGGCCGTCGACGAGGTGCAGTCCGGCGAGATCGAGAAGCCCGCCGTCGACGAGGAGTGGATCACCGTCTCGGGCGGCCCGACGGGCAGCGTCCGGGCCCGCATCGTCAAACCCGCCGGCGCCGAGGGGACCCTGCCGGTGATCCTCTATATCCACGGCGCGGGCTGGGTGTTCGGCAACGCCCACACCCACGACCGCCTGGTGCGCGAACTCGCCGTGGGCGCGAACGCGGCCGTGGTCTTCCCCGAGTACGACCTCTCCCCCGAGGTCCGCTACCCGGTGGCCATCGAGCAGAACTACGCGGTCGCCCGCTGGGTCGTCGCGCAGGGCGCCGCCAAGAACCTGGACGGTTCCCGGCTGGCGGTGGCGGGCGACTCGGTGGGCGGCAACATGAGCGCCGCGCTGACCCTGATGGCCAAGCAGCGCGGTGACGTGCCCCTGGTCCAGCAGGTGTTGTTCTACCCGGTCACCGACGCGAGCTTCGACACGGGCTCGTACCACCAGTTCGCCACCGGCTACTTCCTGCGCCGGGACGGCATGCAGTGGTTCTGGGACCAGTACACGACCGACGAGGCGGAGCGCGCCGAGATCACCGCGTCCCCGCTGCGCGCCACCACCGAGCAACTCACCGGTCTGCCCCCGGCGCTGGTCATCACGGGCGAGGCGGACGTGCTGCGCGACGAGGGCGAGGCGTACGCCAACAAGCTGCGCCAGGCCGGTGTGCCGGTCACGGCCGTCCGCTTCCAGGCGATCATCCACGACTTCGTGATGCTCAACGCCCTGCGCGAGACCCACGCCGCCCAGGCCGCCATCACGCTGGCCACCGGCACGCTGCGCTCCGCGCTGCACGGCAGCTGACACCGCGCGCCATGACAAGGAGAGACACCCAGACATGAGCACAAGCCCCACCCCCACCGCCGTTCTCGTGCACGGCGCGTTCGCCGACGCCGCCAGCTGGACCGGTGTCATCGCGGAGCTGCAGAACCACGGCATCCCCGTGGTGGCGCCACCCAACCCGCTGCGCGGCCTGGCGTCGGACGCCGCGTACATCGCGTCCGTGGCGTCTCAGATCGACGGCCCGGTCGTCCTTGTCGGCCACTCCTACGGCGGTGCGCTCATCACCGTGGCGGGCACCACGGAGAACGTGGTCGGTCTGGTCTACGTCGCCGCCTACGTCCTCGAAGAGGGCGAAAGCCTCGGTGAGCTGCAGGGCCGCTTCCCCCTCTCGCCGCTGGTCAGCAACCTCAAGGAGTGGACGTACCCGGTCGAGGGCGCGGAGCCCGCGGTCGAGGTCACCATCAACGCCGAGGCGTTCCCCGAGGTCTTCGCCGCCGACGTGCCGGCCGCCGTCACCAAGGTCCTCGCGGTGGCCCAACGTCCGCTGGCCGCCGCGGTGTTCGAGGAGACGGCCTCGGCGGCCGCGTGGCAGACCAAGCCCTCCTGGGCGCTCGTGGCCGGCGCGGACCAGGCGATCAACCCCCAGGTCGAGCGCTTCGGCGCGAAGCGGGCCGGGGCGACGATCGTCGAGCTCGAGGGTGCCTCGCACGCGGTGGCGGTGTCCCAGCCGAAGGAGGTCGCCGATCTGATCCGCGATGCGGTGCGCGCGACGAGCTGACGAGGCGGCAGACGGCGCGGACGGACTCCGGTATGGCGTCCGCGCGGCCCGTCCGTCTTCCCGCAGA
>NZ_BAAGPS010000009.1:743733-830873 GCF_054783935.1 Streptomyces pseudoechinosporeus | reverse complement strand
TCCTCAACGGCGCGACATCGTGACCACTACGACCAGCGCCGCCAGCAGCACACCGGCGGCAAGAGCGGGCGCCGGGCACCAGGCGGCCACCAGAACTCCGGCCGCGCCATCCGTCGCCGCCGCCGTGAGGGCACGGTCCTGGACCGCATCCGGGAGCGCGCGGGCGCCCTGCGCGCCGGCCCGGTGGTGGTCCTGGACGACCCGTACGACGTGCAGCCCGACCAGTCGGCACCGACAGCGCAGGAGAGCCGCCTCCCCGGTGACCTGGTGGTCCGCACCATCGCCGACATCGAACTCCGCCTCGGCATGCAGGTCCCTCTGCTTGTCGACCTCGCCCACCTCTTCGTCTTCGACCAGCACAGCGAACGCATCAGCCCGGCCGCGGCGCGGCTGCCGGACCTGGACGAGTGATCTTCCTGGGCGACCTCCTGGGCGTGGCAGTCCGGTGCCCTTGGTGCCGGAACCGCACAGGCCCGTGGTGTCATCGCACGCGCGTGTACTGGTTCACGCCGCCCACGAACACCACCGTCGCCCGCCCCCGCAGCACGAGGACATCCAGATGCGCCGCCGTCTCGTTGACCGCGAGCATCTGGTTGAAGGCGCTGAGCTCGCCGAACGGCACCGCCCGACGCGTCCATCCGAGCTTGCGCGCCACCGCGTGGGCGTCAAGCGTGTCCTCGCCCAGCGCCGTCAGGCTCTTGGCCAGCCGGTCGTCGTGGTGGGCGAGCAGCTCGGCGACCCGGGTGTGGGCACTGTCGGCGACCGGCCCGTGCGCGGGCAGCAGGCGGGCGTCGGCGTACCGGTTCATCAGCCGCAGCGAGTCCAGGTAGTCGGCGAGCGGCCGGCCGCCCGGCTCGGCCAGCTCGAAACCGATGGACGGGGTGATGTGCGGCAGGACGTGGTCCCCGGAAAACAGCAGCCCCCGCTGCTCGTCCAGGAACACGACATGTCCCTTGGTGTGTCCCGGAGTTGGTACGACATGCAGTTCGCGCTCGCCGAAGCGAAGCGTTTCGGCGGCGAGCCAGCGATCGGGAGGCTCCCACACACTCGGGTCGTAGCCGCCGTGATCCATTGTCTGGATACGGTCGGCGAGTTCGCCGGCTCCTGCCCTGCGCAGAGTCTCCAGTGAGCCGGCGGGTTCGTCGCTGCGCAGTCGGTCGAGCATTTCCAGGCCCGGGCGTTCACCCGCGCCGAGGTAGACGCGCGAGCCCAGCAGCCGGCGCAGTTCCACTGCCTGCGTGTAGTGGTCGCGGTGGATGTGGGTGACGAGGATGTGGCTGATGTCGCCGAGGTCGCGGCCGATGGCGGCCAGTGCCTCCTCCAGCGCCTTGCGCGCCTCGGGGATCGCCCAGCCGCCGTCGATCATGATGATGCCGCCGTCGTCGGCCAGGTCCTCCAGCAGATAGACGTTGACGGCGTGCAGGCCGTCGTTGGGAAGCGGCAGAGGAACGCGGTGCACCCCGGGCTGTACGGTCTGGACTCCGGCTGCGGCCCACGGGCCCTGGTCGAACCGCGTTGTCATGATCCTCCTTGATTGATGCACCCCGTGGATCACGCCGGATGGCGTGCGTGGCGGCGCAGTTCGCGGAGGCGCTGTTGGGCCGCTTCTCAGCGCAGGCGATGCGGGCGTTCACGGAGCATGCCGCCCGGGACGACGACGAACTGCTCCTGGAATGGTTGCTGGAGCGCCTCGACCGTCAACCTTCGCATGCCGACACGCTACTGGCCGGCCTGCGCGCCCGGATGACCGACGATACGCCCGCCGGCCTGGTCCAGCGCACCAACCGGCTCGTCGTCGAGATGCTGAGCCCGGCCGTCGAGCGGCTGCGGGACGCTCAGGTCCTGAAGATCGACGACGTCGACGCGTTCCTGGAACTCATTGACATCACCTTTGACGGGATGACCCGCCGCGCCGAGACGGACTCCTTCGTCACCAGCTGGGAACGTGTGGCCAACGTCCGACGCCAATTGCTGTCGAAACAGATCGTCTCGCCTTGAGTCCGCCAAACTCCGTTAGGGCAACCCCGATTCTATCGACTGCCGTCGAGGGTGGTCCGACGCAGCTCGGACGCCGCGAGCCTGCGCAACTCATGCGGCAGCAGCCACGAGGCAGCCGACTCCCGAAACGCCCGACTCGACGGTCTGCCGGCATCGGCCTTCAATGGCATGCAGTTCAGCCACGACCAGGCATCGATCCACAGATGCACGCTGGACCATGCGCTTGATCGTGCATGATCAGTGCGAGCCCCTCGACCGCCTGCCGCGCGGCGGGGAGGCGACACACTGATCATGTTAAGGAGATGGCGTTGTCCATCTGGGAAACACTGGCCATCCTCGCAGCCGGCATCGGAGCGGGCACGATCAACACCATCGTCGGTTCCGGCACCCTGATCACCTTCCCGGTACTGCTTGCCACCGGGCTGCCGCCGATCACCGCCAACGTCTCCAACGCCCTCGGCCTCGTCCCCGGCTCCATAAGCGGAGCCATCGGCTACCGCGCTGAACTCCGCGGACAGAGCCGCCGCGCACTCGTCCTCGGCCTCACCGCTCTCATCGGCGGACTCGGCGGCGCCATCCTGCTGCTCGTCCTGCCCTCCGAGGCCTTCGACACGATCGTCCCCGTACTGATCGCCCTCGCGCTCGTGCTCGTACTGCTCCAACCACGCCTCGCCCGAGCCGTACAGCGCCGCCGCGAGAACAACGGCACCACCTCCCGCCCGCACGGCGGACCCGTCCTCCTGGTCGGACTGCTCCTCGCGAGCGGGTACGGCGGCTACTTCGGCGCCGCCCAAGGGGTCCTGTACCTCTCCCTGATGGGCCTGCTCCTCGACGAAGACCTGCAACGCGTCAACGCGGTCAAGAACATCCTCGGAGCCGTCGTCAACGGCGTCGCCGCCTGCTTCTTCCTCTTCGTCGCCGAGTTCGACTGGACGGCGGTCCTGCTGATCGCCGTCGGCTCCGCCCTCGGCGGGCAGATCGGCGCCAAGGTCGGCCGCCGCCTCCCGCCCACCGCCCTCCGCGCCGTCATCGTCGCCGTCGGCGTCATCGCGATCGTGCAGCTCCTGCTGCGCTGACACACCGCGGCTGGCACATGACGAAGGCCCGCCCCCGACTGGCTTCAACACTCTGAGTTGGCCCTGTTTTTCGGGGCTGGTCGCCGCGTCTCCACCTCTTCGCCGGGGAGTTGATCAGCGGCGGCCGCCTCTACGCCCTCGCCTTCGTCCCTGCCGTCGGTGTCGACGAAGACCCGGCAACCGGCTCCGCCTGCGTCGGCCTGGCCGCCCATGCCGCTCTGAGCCACCCAGAAGCCGGGCGCGACCACGCGCTCCACATCGAGCAAGGCGTCCATATGGGGCGTCCCAGCCAGATCGAGGCCACCGCCCACACCGGGCACGGCGGACTCCCCGCCGTCACACTGGCCGGACACACCACTGTCCTCGGCCAGCGTGTCCATCGCAGGTGATCCGGGAACGGAGCCGCCTACACAGCTCACCGGGCCCGCCACGTCAGCCCCTGACCGCGGGGTCGTGTCCGTCACGGGACGTACTCAGAGAGCGTGGCGGAGCTCGGAAGCCCGGTGCGGACATGGACCGGTGCGGGCGAAGCCGCTGGGCTTCGGAACGACGATCCCCAGCGACGTGCAGGAGCCGCTGGACCAGCACATGCAGCCCTGACTGATGCCGCATCAGGCAACGTCGCCCTGTTCAGGGGAGCGCCGTTCGTGCCCCGCGAGGGTAGCCGACGCGGCGCTTCGCGTTGCCGACCGCAGGTGTCAACTCCCTTGCGTAAACGGGAGTTTGCGTGTCGCGAACAGAGCGGAATGGACTGTTCCATGGGCCTGCCCTTATCTGTAGGGTGCATCAAAACCTGCGGAGAGGTGTGGACCAATGGGACTGACACGTCGTGCGCTCATCAAGCGTGGAGCCGGACTCGCTGCGGGGGCAGGGGTGTTGGGCGGTCACGGGACTCCGGCGTGGGCCTCCCCGGCCGCGGACGGTGGGGCGAACGCGCGTGCCGTCAGCGTGACCGTCACCGAGGCGACCAATGCCTCCGCCGCGCTTGCCCCGGACGGCCGGACCGTCGTCCTGGACCTGCTGAACCTGTTGTGGATGCTGCCCGCCGAGGGCGGTGAGGCCGTGCCGCTCACCGGCGTCGAGGAAGAGGCGAGCGAGCCTGACTTCTCGCCGGACGGCCGCCGGATCGTCTACCAGGCCTACACCGACGGCGTCTTCCACCTGTGGCTGATGAACGCCGACGGCACCGGGCGGAAGCAGCTCACCTCCGGTGACGCCGACCACCGCGAGCCGCGCTTCTCTCCCGACGGCACCCGGATCGCCTGCGCCGCCGAGAGCGACGGCCGGTACGCGATCCACGTCATCGACGTCGACAGCGGCGAGGCCACCGTCTGGACCACCGGCACCGCCCAGGAGGGCCAGCCCTGCTGGACGCCGGACGGCACGGCGATCGCCTTCACCACCGGGACCGCCGACGCCCCGCAGGCCATTGACCGGGTCACCGCCGACGGCACCCGCACCACCCTCGCCAAGGTCACCGAGGGCCGCCTCGCCGGACCCTCCTTCTCGCCCGACGGCAGCCGCCTCGCCTACGTCCACCTCACCACCACCGGCACCGCACTCGTCGTCGACAGCGAGACCGTGTCCGACGACGACGAGGACGTGTTCCCCTTCGCCGCCCGCTGGGCCGGCCCGGACGAACTCCTCTACACCGCCGACGGCCGCCTTCGCCGCCGTACGCTCCAGGACACTGTCGAAGACGTCCCGTTCAGCGCCCGCGTCACCGTGCCCAGGGTCACCGAACGGCCCGCCGCCGCCCGGGACTTCGACGGCACCGGCGGCCGCCAGGTCAAGGGCATCGTCGGTCCCGCGCTCTCCCCGGACGGCCGCAGCGTCGCCTTCGGCGCCCTCGGTGATCTGTGGATCATGCGCCGCGGCCGGGCCCCCGAGGCGGTCGTCGCCGACGGGCATCGCAATACCGACCCGGCCTGGTTCCCGGACGGCCGCGGCCTCGTGTACGTCAGCGACCGCGACGGCGGCATCGCGCTGTGGCGGTACGACCTCGCCACCCGCACCCGGCGCCGCCTCACCGACACCAGCCTGTCCGCCGCCGCGCCCACCGTCAGCCCGGACGGCACCACCGTCGCCTTCGTCTCCGAGGGCGCCACCCTCTGCACCCTGGACCTGGCCACCGGCGCCGTCCGCAAGGTGGCCGGCCCGCTGAACGCCCTCGGCCGCCCCACCTTCACCGCCGACGGCAAACGCCTGTCCGCCGCCGTCCTCGTCCCCGTCACCCCGCGCTACCGCGAGGGCCACAACCGGATCCTCACCGTCAACCTCGCCACCGGCGAGGCCCACTACAGCGAGCCCCTCCCCGGCGGCTCCCTCGCCAACCGCATCGACGCGGGCCCCGTCCACTCACCCGACGGCACCAGGACGGCGTACATCGCGAACGGCACCCTGCACATCAGCGACCTCGACGCCGAGGGCCGCACCACCGGCACCGCCCGCCGGGTCAGCGCGGAGACCGCCGACGCACCCAGCTGGAGCGGCGACTCCGCCTCCCTGCTCTACCTCTCCGACAGCCGCCTGCGCCTCACCACGCCCGCCGGCAAGGCCTCCGCCGTCCCGCTCCGGCTCACCTGGCGCCCGGCGCTGCCCACCGGTCGTACGGTCGTCCGGGCCGGCGCCCTCTGGGACGGCACCGGCCCCGGCCTGCGGCGCGACGTCGACATCGTCCTCGACGGCCATCGCATCGCCGCCGTCACCCCGCGCGGAGCCCGCTCCGTCCGGCCCGGGGACAAGGTCGTCGACGCCCGCGGCCTGACGGTGCTGCCCGGCTTCGTCGCCGTCCACGAGCACGGCCCCTGGGAGCGCAACGAACTCATGCGCCTGTGGCTCTCCTTCGGCATCACCGCCCTGCGCTCACCCGGCACCGCCCACTACGCGGCCGTCGAGGCCAAGGAGGCCCTCACCGCCGGCCGCCGCACCGGCCCCCGCGTCTTCGCGGCCGGCGAGATGGTCGACGGCTCCCGCATCTACTACTCCTCGGCCCGCCCAGTCACCGACGACGAGCAGCTGCGCCGCGAGATCAGCAAGGCCCGCGCCCTCGGCCACGACATGGTCAAGACGTACGTCCGGCTGCCCTACGCCCTCCAGCGCACGGCCGTCCGGGCCGCCCACCGGATCGGTCTGCGGACCGCGTCCCACTACCTGTTCGGCCCGCTCGACCTGGGCGCCGACGGCGTCGAGCACATCGGCGGCACCAGCCGCTACGGCCGCCGCCAGAAGGAGACCCACCTCGGCCACAGCTACCAGGACGTCACCGGCCCGCTGACCGCGAGCGGCATGGCCTTCACGCCCACCTTCGGACTCTCCGGCCTCGGCCTGCCCGCCGTCCGGGCCGCCCTCTACCGCTACGCGGAGTGGGCCCTGGACGACACCCGGCTGACCTCCCTGCTCACCGCTGCCGAGTACGCGGAGCTGCGCGAGGGCATCGAGGCGGCGCTGGCCGAGGAGCCGACCGCCGAACTCGCCTTCGTCGCCCGGCACGGCGAGACCGTCCGCCGCCTGGTCGAACAGGGCGCCCACGTCGCCGTCGGCACCGACAGCCCGCTCGTCCCGCCCGGCGTCTACTACCACCTCAACCTGCAGACCATGGTCCGCCACGGCGTCAGCCCGTACGAGGCGCTGCGCTCCGCCACCGTCCAAGGCGCCCGCACCCTGGGACTGTCCGACCAGCTCGGCACCGTCGAGCCGGGCAAGCTCGCCGACCTCGTCCTGGTCGAGGGCGACCCGACGATGGACATCGCGGCCGCGGCCGCCGTACGCCAGGTCGTCGTCGGCGGCATCCCGCACACCGTCGCAGACCTGACGGCGACGACGAAGCAGAGTCGGACGGCCGTCCACAACGCCGCACTGCCCGACCTACCCCAACAACCGGCCCGCGACCGTTTCTGGTGGCACCGGGAGGAACACATCCCTCACTCCTGTTGCTGATGCCGGCCTCGCCGACGAGCCCCTCCGCGGCAAGCAGGCCGTCGCGATGACGTCGGGGCAGTTGCTGTGACCGGTCGCTCCGCGCATGGCGGGAAGTGGCTGAACCGCCCCGGCTCGAATGGAGACTCGATTTCATGAAAGGATCGAGTCGTGGCACGGCCTTCCCGTTACCCGCTTGGGCTCCGCCGTCGTGCGGTGCGCATGGTCGCCGAGGTGCGCGACGACTGTCCGACCGAGACGGCCGCCTTGCAGGCGGTGGCGGAGAAGCTCGACATCGGCTCCCACGAGACGCTGCGGAACTGGGTGAAGCAGCACGAGATCGACGCGGGGACGCGTCCGGGGACGACGACGGAGGAGTCCGCGCAGCTCAAGGCGTTGAAGAAGGAGAACGCCGAGCTGAAGCGGGCCAATGAGATCCTGAAGGCCGCGGCGAGTTTCTTCGCGGCCGAGCTCGACCGGCCACACACTCGCTCGTAGCGTTCATCGACGAGCACCGGGACCGCTTCGGCGGCGTCGAGCCGATCTGCAGAACGCTCACCGGGCACGACTGCAAGATCGCCCCTTCCACGTACTGCGCCCACAAGAAACGCCTCGAAACTCCCTCTGCCCGTTCCGTGCGCGATGAGGAACTCAGAGAGCTGATCCAGGAGGTCTACACGTCCAACTACCGTGTCTACGGGGCCCGGAAGATCTGGCGCGAGCTGAACCGGCAGGGGTATGCCGTGGCCCGTTGCACCGTCGAGCGCCTCATGCGCGAGATCGGCATCACCGGCGCCGTCCGCGGCAGGAAGGTGATCACGACGATCACCGATCCGGCCGCCGAGCGAGCCCCGGATCTCCTCGACCGTGACTTCGTCGCCGGTGCCCCGAACCGCTGTTGGGGTGCCGACTTCACGCATGTCGCCGCCTGGAGCGGGGTCGTCTACGTCGCCTTCGTCGTGGACACCTTCTCCCGGCGCATCGTCGGCTGGTCCGCCTCCACCTCCAAGGAGACCCAACTCGTCCTGGATGCACTGGAGATGGCCCTGCGGCAGTGTGACCGTGAGGACCGCCCGCACACTCCCGGGCAGCTGATCCATCACTCCGATGCCGACAGCCAGTACACATCGTTCAGGCTCGCCGAACACCTCGACGCGGACGGCATCGCCGCGAGTGTCGGATCAGTCGGAGATGCGTACGACAACGCCCTGATGGAATCGGCGATCGGCCTGTACAAAACCGAGTTGATCAAACCGCAGCGGCCCTGGAAGTCGCTCTCCCAGGTCGAGTTGGCCACCGCCTCGGGGCACCCCCGGCCGAAGGCTGGAGGAGGCTCGACTGGTACAACCACCGCAGGCTCCACGGTGAGACAGGCCACGTTCCGCCCGTCGAGTACGAGGCCAATCACTACATGGAATCCACGAAATTCCAGGTCACAACCATAATCTGAGATCTCCACCGAACCCGGGGCGGTTCACTCACCCCGTCCCCTGCCGGGCGGAGGGTCGCTCCATGGCGTTGTCCAGGTGAGTGATGACGGCCGGCACGTCATCACTCTCGGTGCTCCGGATCAGCTGCAGGGCCGGCCGGACCAGGCCGCCCGGTCGGGCTATCAACCGTGCGAGCACGGCAGCCCGGATGTCGAGCCGTTCGATGGTGGCCTCGCGCTCCTCTTCGTTCTGGCCGGCGAGCAGGACGGCGTTGTACCACGCCTCCTCGCGGGACTGACGGACACTGAAGTCGAGGATCCGCTCGTCGGTGCGGGCTCCGACCTGATCCAGCAGCGACAGGAGGGGCGACAGGGCGCCGACCGAGTCCTGCACCGCCAGCGCCACCCGGGCAAGGATGTCGTTGATCAGCAGAAAGTCGCGCCGCAACGCGTGGATGGCCTCGCCCGGGCTGGTCCGCGCGGCGGCGACGGCCAGGTCGAGGTTGATGTGCGCGTTCACGCCGAGTATCAGGTGCTGGACGATGACGGTGTCGGCGTCGTCGAGCAGCCCGAACGCCTTCCGCCAGCAACGCGGCCCGCTCTGGTCACGACGCCAGGCGTCGTACGCGTCGAAGTAGCGGTTGCCGAAGTGCGTGTCGAAACGGTCCATCCGGGCGCCGTCGTCGAACAGCCCACCGTGAATGGCCGTGCGGACCTCCACGGTCACCTGTCGGTACAGCGCCGCGAAGTACCCGACCCGGTCACCGGCGCGGCCGGCCTCCCGCACGATCCCGGCAAGCCCGTCCACGACATCATCGATGTTCTCTGCCGCCATGCCCCACTCCCCTCTCGCGGTCCCCTCGTTCGGCCTGCACTCTGGCTGCTGTCCGCAGTGCCGATCACCGCCCCGTCCTACCACCGCACACCGGGGAGGGTCCCCGCGGCGTCCGGGTCAGAGTTGGTGGATGAGCTGGCGGCGTTCACGTTTGGGTGGCTCGCCTGCCGTCTCGCCGGCTCACGTGCGGACCCAGCGGTGGTAGGCGTCCAGGTCGACGTTGCTGCCGCAGATGATGGTGGCCACGTGGCGGCCGGCGAAGCGGTCACGGTCTTCCAGGACGGCCGCGACGCCGAGGGCCGCCGAGGGCTCGACGATTAGGCCCGCGCGCTCCAGGAGCAGCCGCATGCCCGTGACGATGGACGCCTCGTGGACCAGGACGGCGTCGTCGGCCACCGCCAGGAGGTCGTCCAGGACGGCGGGGATGGGGTACCGGCCGGCGACGCCGTCGGCGATGGTGTCCATCGAGTCGGTGGTGATGACCCGGCGCTGGTGCCAGGAGCGGGTCATCGCGGGTGCGCCGAGGGGCTGCACGCAGATCACCTCGACGTCCGGCGCAAGGGTCTTCAGGACGTAGCCCACGCCGGTGGCCATCGCGCCGCCGCCCAGGGCGATCAGGACAGCGTCGAAGGAGGACGCCCCGCTCGCCAGTTCCAGGCCGATGGTCGCCGCGCCCTCGCAGGTCGCGATGTCGAGGCTGTCCTCGACCAGCCGGACGCCGCGCCGCTCAGCGATACGCGCAGCCCGTTCGCGGGCCATCTCGAAGTCGCCGTCGACCAGCTCCAGCTCCGCACCCAGCGCGCGGATCCGAGCGAGCTTGGCAGCGGGCGCCCCGCGGGATGCCACGACCGTCACGTCCAGGCCACGGCGGCGGCCGGACCAGCCGAGTGCCTGGCCGAGGTTGCCGGCGCTGGCGCACACCGCGGCGGTGCGGCCCTGGCCGGTCAGCAGGCCGGCGACAAGTTCGGTGCCGCGGGCCTTGAAGCTGCGCACCGGGTTCGCCGTTTCCAGCTTGATGCTCACCGTGCAGCCGAGCTCGCGTCCCAACGCGTCGCACTGGTACAGCGGAGTATCCAGAAAGACCGGGTCGATATCCCGGCGGGCCGCGCGGATCCGGGCAAGATCGAGACGCGTCGTGAGCATGACCAGCAACGTACCGCACTGCGGCGTCGCCAACCGCCGACGACGGTCCTCGCGCTCGGCAGGAAAGCCGGGGCATCATGGGCCGATCGGTTCACCGGTCTTGTGTCAGGGCTCGAAGCAGGTGGCGGCCCGGATACTCGTCGTACGGCTGGACCGCGACGGTGATCACCGTGTGTTCGTCGAAGACCGGCTCGCCACTTGGGCGACGTCCGTACGGAAGATAGCTGTAGTCCACCCCGTCGTCCGCGTCGAAGCTCATCCAGGCAATGAGCTCCTGCTCGCCTTCCCTCAGGGGTAGGTTGGCGACTGCCCGGCCATAAATGGCGTCCTGGGCGAAGAGCCACACCTGCGGGACGACGAAGGCGAAGCGGACGGCGTGAATCTGCTGTGCCTTGTCCGCGGCGCGGTATTCGAATGCTTGGGCGGTCGGATCGTCCCGCAGATAGTCGTAATCGGAGAGCACCAGGGTCCGGTCTCCTTGCAGCGCGACCATCGCCGGACAGTCCCGCTCGCCGATGGCCCGTTCCAGTCGGCCTGTGACGTCGCGGAGCAGGATCTCGGTGGCGTGGTTCATCCGGCGGCTCACTTCCCGGCCGGTCGGTCCCTGTCCCAGCGCCTGAAGGCATAGAAGACGTCCATGATTTCCACGGAGCTCTTGTCTCCGAGGTGGGCAAGGTACTGCAGGCTGCGGCTCACCTCCGTGCGCTGGCGCGATCCAGCACGCGTCGGCGCTTCGTCCACCACCGTTCCGTCGAGTTCATCCAGCCGTTCGGCAAGTTCCCGCACCGTCTCCCGTACCGCACTCATACCGCACTCAAGTCGATCTGCACAGGTGCAACCTCCAGGCTCTCCGGCAGTCTCCCGCATCCGAAACGCCCGAAGGTATCCGGCACAGCGGTCAGCTGCCGTGGCCCGGCATTTTCCTGGCCGCGACATAGTCCGACAGCTGCTGGACGAGGAGGTTAGCCGTCTGGACGGCTTCGCGCAGGATGGCCATGGCCACTCCGAGACCAGACGCCTCCGGGGTCCCCGAGCCGCTACCGGGTCAACCGCCTGTCCGGATGAGTTGCCGGGTTGTGGTGCTCCAACTCGACACTGCGGCCGACGGGAAGGGGCGCGCTTCCGGGACCCCTCCCCGCAACCGCGAGAGACAATCCGGACCCGTAACAACCGTCCTGGAGGGGGCGTCGATGCGGACAAAGTCCACGGTCGATCTCTTCGCGGCGATCCGACGCGATTCGCGGGTCGAGGGACCGTCGGGAGACCTGCAAGTAAGCCCGTGAGCGGTCCGGACAACTGGGAGGCTCAAATGATCTTCACCATCACCTGGAGCGGCTTGGGTTGGTTGACGTTCCCGATCCTCGTGATCGGGATGACCATCGGCGGCCTCACGGGCCCCGGCCCCAACTGGGGGCCACTGATCGGCGGATCCGCCGCGTGCCTGGTGCTCTGGTTTTGGGGACGCCACCTCAACCGGTACGGCCGCGAACACACCATGTTTGCCGTTCCGATGCACTGGTGGGGCGCGTCCCTTCTGGCCTTCGGCTGGGCGACGGCCGTATTCGTTGTGCTGTACCCCGACTAACAGCAGGCAACGGCCGGTAGATCACGGTGGGCGCTCAACGTCTGAACGACCGGCTTCATACGCTCACGCGGTCGCCCGATGCGGCCCCTTCAGAGGCAGCTCCGCCAGCATCACGGCGTACGACGGGCGGTGAGTTCGACCATGCCCGGGGAGACGTCGACGCCCAGCACCGAGTGCCCTGCCTCGATGAGCGCGGCCTCCGTGGGCCGCCCGGTGCCGCTTCCCACGTCCAGCGTCCGCGCGGCGGGCGGCAGCCACTCGATCAGCCACTCCAGCACGGACAGGTGCGCGGGGCATGGGCGAACGGCTTCTGGTAGTCGGGGCCCAGCGCGTCGAACAGCACGGCGGCGAGCGGCCGTTGGCCCTCACGCCTCACGTCGGTGTCCCTTCCGTCCGCCGACCTGCCTCGTCCCACCCGCCGGAGGCGTGCCGCAACGGCCGCCCGGTGCGCGTCCCGGCGGGCAGGCCGGGGAGAATGAGGGCTGTACCCAACGGTCGACCCTTGCGGAGGAGCGGGAAAATGCAGAACGCGCGAGCGGGGCAGGTCGCCGGGCCCGAGGACCTCATCGATGTGGCCCGCCTGGTCACGGCGTACTACGCGCTGCACCCCGACCCCGCCGAGCCCGGGCAACGGGTGGCGTTCGGCACCTCGGGACACCGCGGCTCGTCCCTCGTGGCGGCGTTCAACGAGGACCACATCGCGGCCACCAGCCAGGCCATCTGCGAGTACCGCGCCGCCCAGGGCACCGACGGCCCCCTCTTCCTCGGCGCCGACACCCACGCCCTGTCCGAGCCCGCCCGGATCACGGCACTGGAGGTGTTCGCCGCCAACGACGTGACCGTCCTCATCGACCAGGCCGACGGCTACACGCCCACCCCGGCCGTCTCGCACGCCATCCTCACCCACAACCGGAACCGCACGTCCAGCCTCGCCGACGGCGTGGTGGTCACCCCCTCACACAACCCGCCCGCCGACGGCGGCTTCAAGTACAACCCGCCGAGCGGCGGCCCCGCCGGTTCCGAGGCGACCTCCTGGATCCAGGACCGCGCCAACGAGATCATCACCGGCGGCCTGAAGGACGTACGGCGCATCCCCTATACCCGCGCCCTGGCCGCACCCGGCACCGGCCGCCACGACTTCCTCGGCGCCTATGTGGCCGACCTGCCGAACGTGCTGAACCTGGAAGCGATCCGGGCCGCCGGCGTGCGCATAGGCGCCGATCCGCTGGGCGGCGCCTCGGTCGCCTACTGGGGCCGGATCGCCGAACAGCACGGGCTCGATCTGACGGTGGTCAATCCGCTGACCGACCCCACCTGGCGCTTCATGACGCTCGACTGGGACGGCAAGATCCGCATGGACTGCTCCTCGCCGTACGCCATGGCCTCGCTCATCGAGCAGCGTGACCGCTTCGACATCGCCACCGGCAACGACGCCGACGCCGACCGGCACGGCATCGTCACCCCGGACGCGGGCCTGATGAACCCCAACCACTATCTCGCCGTGGCGATTTCGTACCTGTTCTCCCACCGCGAGCAGTGGCCCGCGGGCGCCGGGATCGGCAAGACCCTGGTGTCGTCCAGCATGATCGACCGGGTCGCGGCGGACGTCGGCCGGCCGCTGGTCGAAGTCCCGGTCGGATTCAAGTGGTTCGTGGACGGCCTGTCCGACGGAACACTCGGCTTCGGCGGCGAGGAGTCGGCGGGCGCGTCCTTCCTGCGCCGCGACGGCTCGGTGTGGACCACCGACAAGGACGGCATCACCCTGGCCCTGCTCGCCTCCGAGATCGCGGCCGTCACCGACAAGACGCCCTCGGAGCACTACGCGCAGCTCACCGACCGCTTCGGCGCCCCCGCCTACGCGCGCGTCGACGCCCCGGCCTCCCGCGAGGAGAAGGCACTGCTCGCCAAGTTGTCCCCGCGCCAGGTCACCGCCGACACCCTCGCCGGCGAGCCGGTCACCACGGTGCTCACCGAGGCCCCCGGCAACGGCGCCGCCCTCGGCGGGATCAAGGTCGCCACCGCCAACGCCTGGTTCGCGGCCCGCCCTTCGGGCACCGAGGACGTCTACAAGATCTACGCGGAGTCCTTCCTCGGCCCGGACCATCTGCGCCGAGTCCAGGAGGAGGCCAGGTCCGTGGTGCTCTCGGCGCTGGGCGCCTGACGCGGACGAGACCGTGGTGACGGCGCTGGCCAGCCCAAGGTCGTCGGGCCCGGCGGCGACATCCTCGCCCGCACCTGGGCCAAGGCCGGCCTCGCGGTCGCCGAGATCGACGTCGCCGAGGAGACCGACCGCGCCCGCCGCATCCTGCGCCACCTCGACGAACGGCGCCCCACCGCGTACCGGGAGACCCCGTCGTGAAGATCGCCTTGCTGAGTTACTCCACCAAGCCGCGTGGCGGCGTCGTCCACACCCTCGCCCTCGCCGAGGCGCTCGCCGCAACCGGACAGGACGTCACGGTGTGGACGCTGGGTCGCGGCGGCGACGCGGGCTTCTTCCGCCAGGTCGACCCCGCCGTACGACTGCGGATCGTCCCCTTCTCGGACGGCCCGGACGGTGAGACGGTCGGCGAGCGGATCCTGCGCTCCATCGCCGTCCTGGGCGAAGCCTTCGAGCCCTTTGTGGCGGTGTACGACGTCGTCCACGCCCAGGACTGCATCAGCGCCAACGCTGTGGGCGGCCGCTGCATCCGTACGGTCCACCACATCGACCACTTCACCACCCCGAACTGGCCGCCTGCCACGAGCGCGCCATCATCGAGCCGTACGCCCACATCTGCGTGTCGGCAGCCGTCGCCACGGAGCTCGCCGACGGCTGGGGCATCAAGGCGGCAGTCATCCCCAACGGAGTGGCATACGGCCGTTTCGCCACCACCGATCCGGCTGCCCGCGCGAACTGGCGTGCACGTCTGGGCCGTTACGTCCTCACCGTCGGCGGCATCGAACCCCGCAAGGGCTCCCTGGACCTGCTGGAGGCGTACGCCCTCCTGCGCTCCGCACACCCGGACGTACGGCTGGTGGTCGCGGGCGGCGAGACCCTCTTCGACTACCGCGACTACCGCGCCCGCTGGGAGACCCGGGCGATCGAACTCGCCGTCGAGCCGGTGGTACTTGGGCCAGGTCGCCGAGGACGACCTGCCGTCACTGGTCGCCGCCGCCGATGGCTTCGCCTTCCCCTCGGTCAAGGAAGGCTTCGGCCTGGCCGCGATGGAGGCCCTCGCCGCGGGCGTCCCGCTCGTCGTACGGGACCTTCCCGTCCTGCGCGAGGTCTTCGGCCCCGCGGCGCGCTTCGCCACCACACCCGACGAGTTGGCCATCCAACTCGGCCACGCCCTCACGGCCGACGACCCCGACCGGCGAACCGCCGGACGCTTCCTCGCCGCCCGCCACACCTGGGACACCGCAGCCCACGACCACCTCGACTTCTACCGCTCTGCGACCTCGCCGGAGACCCGCCGCCTCCAGACGTCGTAGGTGTAGAAGCCTCGGCCGCTCTCACGGCCGAGGTAACAGAGGTGCTGACCAACGACCGATTTCAAAGGCACTTCGGTCACGCCCACCCTCCTCGCAATCGAGAATCGTGGGCCCAAGGTTCAGTTGAACCTGCCGACTTGGCCGTGCCGGGGTTCTCGTGTTAGGCGGATGGGCTGCTCTGCTACTCAGCGCTGAGCGGATCACGCTCCGGCCCGTGCACGACCCCCAGAACCCAACGAACCAGTGTGCTGACCGGGAACACGGTGACGCGCACCCCGAAGTCGAGCAAGATCTCCTTACGTGCCTGAACGTCCATGGCCCCATACCAACGGTCCGCGACGGTCTCACCGGTTGGCCGTTGGACCATGCCTGGAGGCCGCTGTGGCTCAAGCTCCAAGTCGGCCAACTCCTGCCCATGGCCGTGTACTGCTTGCGAAACCACTCCGCGTCGTCCGGAGAGTCGTACAGACCCGCCTGTCGATCCGCGCGGAGTCTCTCGCGGCTTGCCTGAAGTTCGGCGATGCGCTCCGGTACCCCGTTGCCCGGGTCATAGACCGTCTCAACGATCATGCCGTCCCCGAATGTTTCCAGGAACCACGCCTCCACCACCGCGTCCAAGAGCCCGTGTTCAGGCAGTCGACGACATTGCGGCCCAGCCGGTCGACGGCAGCCGCGACCAGTCCGTCGTAGGGGCCGCGCTCGTCGCGGAGCCACGGCCCGAGTTTGGGCCGCGTCAGGGGATCGGTAGCTCCCGAGACCTCCCAGTCATCGGCCCAGCCGATGATGTGGCCGCCGACCGCTTCCGCAGCGGTGAGGACGTCGTCACGCTGGCGCTCAGGGGACGACGTGGCCGCCTTCATGCGCGACAGCCGGCGTACTCCCAGCAGGCATTTTCCACATCCGTCGTAGGGTCGCTCGATCTCGTCCCATCTGATGGTGGGCATCGTCTTCTCCTGTTCCGCACGCAGCGTAAGGAGATTTGACGGCCATCCCCAGGACGATCTTGCTCACCCCAGGAAGCTCAACCGCACATGACGGTTGGTATTAGAGATGTTGGTGTCGACCAGGCACACCGACTGCCAGGTCCCCAACTCCAGACGGCCCCTCAGGACCGGCAGCGTGGCGTGCGGAGGCACGAGCGCGGGGAGTACGTGGTCGCGGCCGTGGCCGGGGCTGCCGTGGCGGTGCTGCCAGCGGTCGTCGGCGGGGAGCAGGGTGTGGAGGGCGGCGAGGAGGTCGTCGTCGCTGCCGGCTCCGGTCTCGATGATCGCGACTCCGGCGGTGGCGTGCGGCACGAAAATGTTCAGCAGGCCGTCGCGGTCGCCTGCCGCCTCCCCGAGGAAGGCCTCGCACTCATGGGTGAGGTCGACGATCCTCTCCGAGGAGCCGGTGGCGACGTTCAGTACGCGGGTGGTGAAGGCATCGGACATGGGTCAATCCTGGCGCATCGGCCGGGTTCCGCGCCCGGGTCGGTCGCCTGACAGGTGATACGCGCCGTCCATTGCGCGAGACGCCGCTGACCGTGCACGGTCCATCTGGCTACTTCCGGCGGCATGTTGCGTTCAGCCCTGCTCACCACGCGCGGTCACATCGACCTGCTGCGGGTGGCCTCCGCCGCCTGTCGCCGCCCGGGAAGGCGTGCCGCTGTTTGTCGCGAGCGGGCGCTGACGGGAAGATCCGGACTCCCGGCCGAGTTAGTAGAAGCGTGAACGAAATCGGGGTACAAGACGCGGCACGAGAAGTCGACGTGGTCGTCATCGGCGCTGGGCAGGCCGGACTGTCCAGCGCCTACCACCTGCGGCGCACCGGCTTCGAGCCGGAGCGGGACTTCGTGGTGCTGGACCACGCGCCGCAGCCGGGCGGCGCATGGCAGTTCCGGTGGCCCTCGCTCACGTACGGCAAGGTGCACGGGATGCATTCGCTGCCCGGCATGGAACTGACGGACGCGGACCCGGCCCGCCCGTCCTCCGAGGTCATCGCGGAGTACTTCGACAATTACGAGCGCGCCTTCGACCTGCGCGTACGGCGGCCCGTCGACGTACGGACCGTGCGTGAGGGCGACCGGGGGCGCCTGCTCGTGGAGGCCTCGGCGGGGACCTGGTCGACGCGGGCGCTGGTCAATGCGACGGGCACCTGGGACCGGCCGTTCTGGCCCCGCTATCCGGGCCAGGAGACCTTCCGGGGGCGGCAGTTGCACACGGCTCAGTACCCCGGTCCCGAGGAGTTCGCCGGGCAGCGGGTCGTCGTCGTGGGCGGCGGCACCTCCGGCACGCAGCATCTGATGGAGATCGCGCCGTACGCGGCCGAGACCACGTGGGTGACGCGGCGACCGCCGGTCTTCCACGAGGGGCCCTTCGACGAGGGCACGGGGCGGGCCGCGGTCGCACTCGTCGAGGAACGGGTCCGGCAGGGACTTCCGCCCCAGAGCGTCGTGTCGGTGACGGGGCTGCCGCTCAACGACACGATCCGGCGGGCGATCGATGACGGCGTCCTGGACCGGCTGCCGATGTTCGACCGGATCACTCCGGACGGCGTGGAATGGGACGACGGGCGTCGCGTGGACGCCGACGTCATCCTGTGGGCGACCGGTTTCCGCGCGGCGATCGACCATCTGGCACCCCTGCGGCTGCGGGAGCCGGGCGGCGGCATCCGGGTCGAGGGGACGCGTGCGGTCGCCGATCCGCGCGTCCATCTGGTGGGGTACGGGCCGTCGGCCAGCACGATCGGCGCCAACCGTGCCGGGCGCTCAGCGGTACGGGACATCCGCCGGCTGCTGGCGGAAGTGCCGGTCGCCGCGTGAGGTCCGCTGGGCCACGGCTCAGCGGGACGCGGACGCGCTCTGGCGGTGGCGGTTGAACTCCGCGAGGTTCTTCTTGTGTTGCTCGTAGTCGGCTGTGAAGCGGGTGTCGCCCGGCTTGACGGTGACGAAGTACAGCCAGTCGCCCTGCGTCGGACTGACCGCGGCACGCATCGCGGCCTCACCGGGGTTGGCGATCGGCGTGGGCGGCAGGCCCATCCGCTGGTACGTGTTGTACGGGCTGTTGAGTTTCGTGTCGCTCTCGCTGGTGCGGAGTGTGGTGCGGTTCAGCGCGTAGTTGATCGTTGAGTCCATCTGGAGCGGCATACCGCGGGCGAGGCGGTTGTAGATGACGCGCGCCACCTTGCCCATGTCCGCCTTGGTGGCCGCCTCGGCCTGGACCATGCTCGCGACGGTGACCGTCTGATAGACGTTCATCGCGTTCTGCTCGGCCCCGGCCGTGACCGTGCCGCCGCTGAACTTCTTGTTCGCCGTATTGACCATGTACGAGAGCAGGGACGCCGGAGTCGACTTCTCGTCGATCGGATACGTGGCCGGAAAGAGGTAGCCCTCGGGATTGCCGTTCGCGTCCTCGGGGAGCCCCAGACGGGCCGTGTCCAGGGATTTCTTGGTGGTGCCCGCGGGCAGGGCGAGGGCCTTGTCGACGGCCTTGTACACCTGGCCGGCGCGCCAGCCCTCCGGGATTACCAGGGGCCCCGGCCCCTCGGCCTCGTCAGTGCTCAGCAGCGGCACCGCCACGGCGGTGGCCGCCACGAAGGCGCCGGTCGCGATGAGGGCGATCCGGCCCCGGCGCGTCAGTCGAATCGTTCTCCGTGGCGGAGTGTGGGTCTGCATGCGGGCACGCTAACCCGCGCAAGAGGGCAAACCCGGCATATCTTCATCTTGTTGGCTCCAGTTGGGCGTCCCGGCGGACCAGAGCGGCGTAACGGCCCTCGCGCTCCAACAGCTCCTCGTGCGTGCCACGTTCGACCGGGCGCCCGGAG
This sequence comes from Streptomyces pseudoechinosporeus, assembly GCF_054783935.1. Taxonomy (NCBI): domain Bacteria; kingdom Bacillati; phylum Actinomycetota; class Actinomycetes; order Kitasatosporales; family Streptomycetaceae; genus Streptomyces; species Streptomyces pseudoechinosporeus. The sequence goes on along the minus strand of NZ_BAAGPS010000009.1, from coordinate 811,617 downwards.
TCCAGGACCACGATCTGGTCGGCGCCCCGAATGGTGGACAGCCGGTGGGCGATGGTGAGCGTGGTCCGGTTGGCCGAGAGGGCGTCGATGGCCTCTTGCACGGCGCGCTCGGTGCGGGTGTCCAGGGCGCTGGTCGCCTCGTCGAGGATCAGTACAGGCGGGTCGCGCAGGATGGTGCGGGCGATGGCGAGGCGCTGCTTCTCGCCGCCGGAGAAGCGATGTCCGCGTTCGCCCACCATCGTGTCGTACCCGTCTGGCAGGGACGCGATGTGGTCGTGGATCTGGGCGGCCTGCGCGGCGGCGTGCAGCTCCTCGTCGGTGGCGTCCGGCTTGGCGAAGCGCAGATTGTCGGCGACGGAGGCATGGAAGAGGTACGTCTCCTGGGAGACGACGCCGACCGCGCGCGCGAGCGTATCGAAGTCCAGGTCCCGTACGTCGACCCCGTCGAGCATGACGCGGCCACCGGTCACGTCGTACAGCCGTGGCACGAGATAACTGAGCGTGGACTTGCCGGCACCGGTGGCGCCGACGACGGCGAGGCTGCCGCCCGCGGGGACGGTGATGTCGATGCCGTCCAGTATCGGTGCGCTCTTGTCGTCGTAGCGGAACTCGACGTCCTCGAAGCGGACTTCGCCCTTGACCTGGTCGATGTGCACCGGGCGCTCGGGCTCGGTGATGTCGATGGGCAGGTCGAGGTACTCGAAGATGCGCTGGAACAGGGCGAGCGAGGCCTGGATCTGCACACCGGTGGACAGCAGGCTGACGGTCGGCCGGAACAGGCCCTGCTGGAGCGAGACGAAGGCGACGAGCGTGCCGATGGAGACGGCGGGTCCGCCGAACTGAAGCGCCAGGCCCGCGGTCCAGTAGATGACGGCGGGCATCGCGGCCATGACGATCGAGATGACGGCCATGCGCCAGCGCCCCGCCATGTTCGACCGCACCTCGAGGTCGACGAGACCCTCGGACTCGTCCGCGAAGGACCGGGTGAGCGAGTCGGTGCGGCCCATCGTGCGGCCGAGCAGGATGCCGCCGACGGAGAGCGATTCGGTGACCGTGGCGGCCATCACGGCCATCTGCTTCTGCCGCTGGGTGGTGATCTTCTTGCGTTCGTTGCCGACCCTGCGGCTGATCCATACGAACAGGGGCAGCAGAAGCAGCGAGACGACGGTCAGCCGCCAGTCCAGGGCGACCATCGCGACGATCGTGGCGACGACGCTGGTGAGGTTGGAGACCAGTGAAGTGGCTGTCGAGGTGACCGTGGCCTGCATGCCGCCGATGTCGTTCGCGATACGCGACTGGACCTCGCCCGTGCGCGTTCTGGTGAAGAAGGCGAGCGACATGCGCTGCAGCCGGTCGTAGACGGCCGTACGCAGGTCGTGCATGACGCGCTGCCCGACCGTCGTGGAGATGAGGGTCTGCAGCACGCCGAAGACGCTGGTGAGTACGGCGCTGAGGATCATCCCGAGCGCGAGCAGGCTCAGCAGGCCGGTGCGGCCCTGCGGGATCGCGGTGTCGAGGACCTCCTTCAGCATGAAGGGCGTGGCGACCGAGACCAGCGATGCGGCGCCGACGAGCAGACCGACGACGGCGAGCCGGCCGCGGTAGGGATGGAAGAGCTTCAGGATGCGGCGCACCTGCCGCGGTTGTCCGGGCTCGACAGGTGGCGGTGTCCAGGTGATTTCGTCGCGGGGCATGGGCTCCTACGGTGTGTGCGAGGACGATATCTGAGGGAGCGTAGCTCATTGTTACCTATACTCACAATGAACAACGTCCTGATATTGTTCCCGCTATGAACACCCCCGACGCCGACGGCGTGCTCGCCGAGCAGCTGCTGCGGTTGACCCGTCGTGTGCACCGCATCCAGAAGCGTCATCTGGAGCAGCGCGGGCTCGGTATCACTCCGGCCCAGTCACGACTGTTGCGTACCCTCGCGCCCTACAGTTCGCCGCCGCGTATGACCGATCTGGCCGAGCGCCTGGAAGTGGTTCCCCGGGCCGTGACGACGCTGGTCGACGGTCTGGAGGCGAGCGGCAAGGTGCGTCGTGTACCCGACCCGACCAATCGCCGGGTGATACGGATCGAGCTCACGGACGGCGGGCGCCGGGCACTGCGCGAGCTGCGCGGCGCGCGCCGGGCCGCGGCGGAGGACATCCTGGCCCCCCTGACGGACGAGCAGCGCAAGGTGCTCGGAGGGCTGCTGGACACGCTGGTCGACGGGATGGGCGCGTTGGAGGACTGACAGAACGGGGCCCGGCGTGCGGTACGCCGGCCCCCGTCTTTCAACTCGCTTCGCCTGCGGGCTACTTGGCTGGCGTCTTGACCTCGGCGCCTTCCGAAGCCGTGCCTTCGGAAGCGGTGTCCTCGGAAGCGGGCGCCTCCGTCTTCGACGTGTCCTCGTCGGCCTCCTCTTCCTCCACGAACGCGATCTCACCGTCGAGCATCTTCTTGGCCCGCTCCGTGTCGAGCGCCCCCTCCCACTTCGACACCGCGAACACGGCGACGCAGTTGCCGAGCAGGTTGGTGACGACGCGCATCGAGTCCATGATGCGGTCGACGCCGAGCAGCAGGGCCACAGCCCCGGCGGGGATGGCACCGAGCGAGGAGGCGGTCGCCGACAGGGCGAGGAAGGCCGAACCGGGAATGCCGGCCATGCCCTTGCTGGTCAGCATGAGGACCAGGACCACGGTGATCTGCTGGCTCAGGCTGAGGTCCACCCCGACGGCCTGTGCGATGAACAGCGTGCCGATGGAGAGGTAGATGGAGGCGCCGTCGAGGTTGAACGAATAGCCGGTGGGCAGCACCAGGCCCACGGCGTCGTCGCGGGCGCCCGCCTGGCGCAGCTTCTGCATCATGCGCGGCAGGACGGACTCGCTGGAGGCGGTGCCGAGCGCGAGCAGCATCTCCTCGCGTGTGTAGCGCACGAACTTCCACAGGCTGAGCCCGGTGACCAGCTTCAGCGCGACGGCGAGCAGCACGAGGAAGATCGCGGCGACGGCGTAGCAGAGGATGATGAGCTTGCCGTACGTCTTCATCACCCCGAGGCCGTACTCCCCCACCAGGTGGACCATCGCGCCGAACACGGCGAGCGGCGCCAGCTTCATCACGAAGCCGACGATCGCGAAGATGACCTCCTGGGCCTGCTCGATGGCCGGCAGGATATTGGGAACCTTGGTGTGGCCGAGGTGCAGCAGCGCGGCACCCACCAGGCAGGCCAGCACCAGCACTTGAAGCAGCGAGTTCTCGGCGAAGGCGCCGATCGCGCTCTGCGGCAGCGCCTCCAGGATGAACTCGGTGGTCGACGGCAGTGAACCGCCCGCGGTCTTGTCGTCGACCGCCGAGGTGTCGAGCTGCGACGGGTCGACGTTCATGCCGGAGCCGGGGCTGACCACGTTGGCGGCGACCAAGCCGATGATCAACGCGGCCGTAGAGGCGACCTCGAACCAGATCAGGGCCTTGAGCCCGATCCGCCCGAAGGCCTTGAGGTTGCCGGCTTTGGCGATGCCGACGACGACCACGCAGAACACGAGTGGCGAGATCACCGTTTTGATGAGCCGGATGAAACCGTCGCCGAGCGGCTGGAAGGTTGTGGCCGTGTCCGGCCACAACCTTCCGACGACGATTCCGAGCACAAGGGCGACGGCGACCTGCGCGAACAATGAGGTACGCAGTATGCGTGCGACGCGTCGCGTAGGGGACGGTACAGACGGCGGCACGGGGCACTCCTCCGAACGGGACTTCTGGGATGCGGAAAAGTGCTTCCGCGTCGATCACTATCGGGGGAGTTTGCTACCGCTGACAACGCCCGTGTCACGTCCATGTAAATGATGGAGGGTGTGACACGTCACACAGGCTCTGTTCTCAGCAGCCGTCTCGATCCTCGGTGAGCGTCCCCTGCACGGTGATCAGGCTCCGGTCATAGCAACCGTCCGAGCCGTACATCCGGTAGCGCTCGCTCGTCGTGCCGACCGCATGCCGCTGGTCGCGCGGCACATTCGCCGTATACGTCGCGTCGCCCGCATAGCTGTCGTCGAGCCGGGACCAGGCGGTGCGGCGGCCTCCCCGCGTCTCCAGGATCACGGCCCGGTCCCCCAGCGACATGACGGTCCGCAGCCGGTCCCCGGCGCCGAGCGTCGTGGTGCCGTCCATCGTGTACGTGCGATGCGTACGGGTCGACTTGGCAGGTCCGCGCCCGTCGACGGTGATCGTCTCGTCGTCGGTCCAGGTCGCTTTCAGGGCGTCGCTGTTCTCGCCATCGGTCCACCGGTGCACGGATTTGTTGGCCAGCTTGCGGCTGACGGTGGTCGTCACGCGGCCGTGCGAGGTGTCGACGTAACCGGACACGGTCAGCCGGTGACCGGCCTCGGTGTCCAGCCGGTGCTCCGAACCGGGCACGTATGTCGAGGAGTTGGCGAGGTCGCCCGCCTTGTGCCCGGTCAGCTTTCCGGTCACCTGCCTGCTCTTGGCATCCTGCTGGACGAGGACGTTCACCGGGGCGCTCCAGCCGGGCTGCCCCTCCGGAACACCGACCATCGAGACCTCGATCCGGTGCGGACGGCCGTCGTTGAGCAGCCCCGCGAAGGGTGTCAGGTCGTACTCGATGGGCTTGATGTCGAAGGCGCGGGGCCCCGGAATCACGTACCAGAGGAAGGGATTGGACCAGCCGCCGGTCCACACGGTCGGGAACGGCGTGGCGATGCCCGCCAGTTGGCCGTCGACCTTGATCTGCACCTCGCGGTAGGGGCCGTCGCCCGCCTTGCAGGAGTACGGAGCGGCATCGGGCACCGTCAGATACCAGTACTCCTCGCAGCCGCCGCCGGATCCCGTGGCGTACACCTCGGCGACGATGCGTTCGCTGTTGCGGGGCGTGGTGAGGGTGCCGTCCCGGAGGGTGAGGACGCGGTCGGGGGTGGTGGCCGCGGGCCTGCCCTCGTAGAAGGTCAGCGTCACCTTGACGTCGATGATGCCCGTGTACGTGTCGTCGACGACGTTCCCGATGAGCATCTCGACGTCCTGGCTCTGCCGGAACGTGTCGCTGTAACGCGTGACGTCCTTCTCCACCGACCACTCGATGCCGTCCGGCGAGGGCTGCGGGGTGGAGGTGCGGAAGACCTCGACTCCGCCGATGTGCAGATAGCCGAGCCGGTCGAACTGCCGTCCCTTGACCGCACCGTCGAGCCGCAGCACGACCTTGCTCCATCGGTCACCGCAGCCGCGCGGGGGTGTGTACGTGCCCTTGTACGGCGTGAAGTCGCGGAACTGAGCTTCGGCAACCGTGATGTCGCAGGACTTCGCGTCGTCGGGTGTGGTGACGGGCGGGGCGGCGGTCAGGGGGTCGTGCCAGTCGGTGCCGAACTCGGCGGGCGGGGTGGCGGAATCGGCGGCGGGGGCGTGGGATGGGGCAGCCGGTGCGGGGGCCGCGCCGAGGAGGGTGCTCGCCACGAGGGTCACCCCGGCGAGCATGGACATGATGATCCGTCTTCTCATGGCCGGTGTTCTACGGGGAGTTGGCGCTGCCCGCAATGAGCCCTCGGGCCAACGTTCGTCAGGCCTTGAGGTTCGCCTTGTCGCCCATCACCACGACCGGGTGCTTGGCCGGGTCGAGGGTGCGCAGGAGATACTCCATGCCCGACTTGGACAGGCTCACACAGGCCGACGTACCGCTGCCGTGATCCATGTGCAGCCAGATGCTGCCGCCCTTGGACTGGCCCTGGGGGCGGGTCGGGTCGTTGGGCGAGGTGCCCTTGACGCGGTTGTAGTCGATGGCGATGACGTAGTCGAAGTCGTGCCAATGCGACTTGGCCCAGTAGCGCGGGGCCTGGAAGCCCGCGGACCGCGTGTACGGGAGCTTGGCACCCGGGTCGGGGAGGACACCGCCCGCGTCGCTGAGCGTGAACACGCCGACAGGACTGCGGTTGTCGCCCTCGCGGTGGTCGGTGGTCCAGCCCTTCTTGCCGTTGTGCCCCTGCCAGCTGCGCGTCTGGTCCCAGGTGGAACCGGACTTGGTGTAGAGGACGATCCTGGAGTCCGCCGAGTTCTCGCCCTCGCCGTAGACCGCCACGACCTGGCGAGAGTTGGCCGGAATCTGCTTCCGCAGCCTGTCCCCGACATCGGGGATGCGCTTGAGGTCGACGGTGCGCGCCTGGGCCTGCCGCGGCCGGTCGCTCGACTGCGCATCGCTCTCGCCACCGCTTCCGCCGTCCGAACCGCCGCAGGCCGTCAGGGACATGAGCAGAGCACCACAGACCGCGGCCGCAACTGTCGTACGCATCGCACCGCCCATTCGCATGCGATCCATCGTCGCACCGTGTTCCGGACGATTGCGCCCGGCACCGGGGTATCCCGGCCATATGCGGGCGGTCCGGGCCGAATCTTTGCCAGGCGTCGGAAAATCGTTTGCCTTCGGACACTCTGTGACGCGAACCTTTCACGGTTTGTTGCCTCCCCCACCCCGTTCTACGAGCCCCTGGGACGTCATGCAGATTCAAGACCTTCCGTATCCCGACCCGGGTGTGCCGGACGCGCGCTCGGGGCCTCGATTCCTGGTGTGGCTCGGCCGGAATCAACTGGGCGGACAACTGAAGTCCCTGGCCTGGGGACTGCTGCACTTCCTCTCCGTGTCCGGGCTGCCTTTCTGTGTCGGCTTCGCCGTGCAGGCCGTCGTGGACCGCTCCGGCTCACGGCTGGCCCTTGCGGGTGGCCTGATCACGCTGTGCGGGCTCGGTATCGCGGTGGGCGACACCATGCTGCACCGGACCGCGATCACCAACTGGATCACCGCGGCGGCCCGCGTCCAGCAGCTACTGGCCCGCAGGACCGCCCAGTTGGGCTCCGCGCTGACGCGGCGTGTGGCGGCCGGTGAAGTGGTCGCCGTGTCCACGGGCGACGTGGAGAAGATCGGCTGGTTCGTGGAGGCCGTGTCGCGGTTCACCGCGGCCGCCGTGACCATCGTCCTCGTCTGCGTCGCCCTGGTCGTGTACGAGCCCGCGCTCGGGATCGTCGTCGCCGTGGGCGTGCCCGTCCTGGCGCTGGCGGTGCTGCCGTTGCTACCGCGCGCCACCAGGCGTGCCGACTTCCAGCGGGAGAAGGCGGGGCGCGCCACCGAGCTGGCCTCGGACACGGTCGCGGGTCTGCGCGTGCTGCGCGGCATCGGTGGCGAGGAATTGTTCCTGGACCGGTACCGCAGGGCCTCGCAGGAGGTACGCCACGCCGCGGTCCGAAGCGCCAGGATGTGGTCGCTGATCGCCGCGGTCCAGGTGCTGCTGCCCGGTCTGCTGCTGATCGCGGTCGTCTGGCACGGCGTGAACCTGGCCCGCGAGGGCCGGATCACCGTCGGCGAGATGGTCACCGTGTACAGCGCCGTCATGATCATGTCGTATCCCCTGCACCACTTCGTGGAGATCGCGATGGCGTACTCCTTCTCCCGGCCGTCCGCGAAACGTGCGGCCCGGGTACTGGCGCTGGAGCGGGCGATGGACAGCAACGGCTCGCGCGAGGCGGTCGCGCCGACCGGGGATCTGTACGACCCCGCGACAGGTGTGCTCGCTCCGGCCGGCCGGCTCACCGCCGTGGTGTGCGGTGACCCGGACGCGTCCGGTGTGCTGGCCGAGCGGCTCGGCGGGCACGCCGCGGCCTCCTCGGAACAGCCGTCCGCGTTCCTCGGCGGCGTACCGCTGGACGAGCTGCCGCTCGACTCCGCCCGCACGGCTGTCCTCGTCCAGGACAAGGACCCGGTGCTGCTGTCCGGAAGCCTTCGCGAACTGCTCGACGTGCCCGCCTCGGGCGACGTCAGTGCCGAGGACGCGCTGACCGCCGCGCAGTGCGGTGACGTCCTGGACGCGCTCGCCCAGGGATCGCTGGACGCCGAGAACCCGATGGACGCCCGGATCACCGAACGCGGTCGCTCTCTGTCGGGCGGCCAGCGCCAACGCCTCGCGCTGGCGCGGTCCCTGGTCACGGACCCGGAGGTGCTCGTCCTGGACGAGCCGACGTCCGCAGTCGACTCGCACACCGAGGCACGGATCGCCGACGGCATCCGGTCCCTGCGACAGGGGCGTACGACGGTGGTCTTCACCTCGTCCCCGCTGCTCCTGGACCACGCGGACCGGGTCGTGCTCGTCCATGAGGGCGAGGTCGCCGCGGTCGGCGTGCACCGCGAACTGGTGCACAGCGAACCCCGGTACCGGGCCGTGGTGACCCGTGAGACCGACGACGAGTCCGCCGCACGCGACATGGACCACCTGGAAGCACTCGAAGAGATCGAGGAGACCGCATGATCGGCGTGGCGCCACCGGCCTACGACCCGGCGGCCCCGACGACGGCGAACACCCTGCCCGTCGGCGCCCCCGCGACCGTACGCGCCTACGTGGCCGAACTGTTCCAACGGCACCGCCGGGCCTTCCTGCTGCTCATCACCGTCAACACGGTCGCCGTCGTCGCCTCGATGGTGGGCCCCTATCTGCTGGGCTCGCTCATCGAGCGCGTCTCCGACAGCGCCACAGCAGCGCGCGAACTCCATCTGGAACGCACCATCGCGATCTTCGTCCTCGCGCTGGTCGTCCAGGCCGTTTTCGTACGTCAGGTGCGGCTGCGTGGCGCCATGCTCGGCGAGCGCATGCTGGCCGACCTGCGCGAGGACTTCCTCGTCCGGTCGGTGGGGCTGCCGCCGGGTGTCCTGGAGCGGGCCGGCACGGGCGATCTGCTGTCCCGGATCACGACGGACATCGACCGGCTCGCCAATGCCATGCGTGAGGCCGTGCCCCAACTGGCCATCGGTGTGGTGTGGGTGGTGCTGCTGCTCGGCGGGCTCGCCGTGACCGCGCCGCCGCTCGCGCCCGCCGTGCTGATCGCCGTCCCGCTCCTGGTGGCAGGCTGCCGCTGGTACTTCAAGCGCGCGCCGTCGGCCTACCGCTCCGAGGCCGCCGGTTACGCCGCCGTGGCCGCCGTCCTCGCCGAGACGGTGGATGCCGGGCGCACCGTCGAGGCCCACCGTCTGGGGCAGCGCCGCATCGACCTGTCGGACCAGCGGGTCGAGGAGTGGACCGCCTGGGAGCGGTACACCCTGTGGCTGCGTACGGTGCTCTTCCCGGTCATCAACATCACGCATGTCACGGTCCTCGGTTCGGTCCTGATGATCGGCGGTTTCTTCGTGCTCCAGGGCTGGATCGGGGTCGGCCAGCTGACGACGGGCGCGCTCATCGCGCAGATGCTCGTCGACCCGGTGGGCCTGATCCTGCGCTGGTACGACGAGCTGCAGGTGGCCCATGTCTCGCTGGCCCGGCTGGTCGGCGTCCGCGACATCGAGCCGGACGCCGGTGACGGGTCGCTGGACCCGGACGGGCGCGAGGTGCGCGCCGACCGCGTGCACTTCGGCTACCGGGAAGGCGTCGACGTCCTGCGCAAGGTCTCGCTGGAGGTCGCGCCGGGCACCCGGCTGGCGCTGGTCGGCCCGTCCGGTGCGGGCAAGTCCACGCTGGGCAGGCTGCTCGCCGGGATCTACGCGCCCCGCGTCGGCCACATCACCCTGGGCGGCGCCGAACTGTCCGGGATGTCCGCCGAGCGCGTCCGCTCCCATGTGGCGCTGGTCAACCAGGAACACCACGTGTTCGTGGGGTCCCTGCGCGACAACCTGCTCCTCGCCCGTACGGACGCCGATGACGCCGAACTGTGGGCGGCCCTCGGCGCTGTCGACGCCGGGGGCTGGGCACGGGCGCTGGACGACGGTCTGGACACCGAGGTCGGCTCGGGCGGCCTTGGCCTCACCCCGGCCCAGGCCCAGCAGATCGCGCTGGCCAGGCTGGTGCTCGCCGATCCGCACACGCTGGTCCTGGACGAGGCCACCTCGCTCCTCGACCCACGTGCCGCCCGCCACCTGGAACGCTCCCTGGCCCGCGTCCTCGACGGCCGCACCGTGGTCGCCATCGCCCACCGGCTGCACACAGCCCACGACGCCGACGTCATCGCCGTCGTCGAGAACGGCCGCATCAGCGAACTCGGCAGCCACGACCAGTTGGTCACCGCCGACGGCGCGTACGCCGCGCTGTGGCGGTCCTGGCACGGGTGAGTCGGCGCGCCGGTGCCCGGTCCGCCCGCGTTCGGGCGGACCGGCGCCGCGGCCGTACCGGGGCCCGTGCCCTCGCGTGCGGGCGGGCTCGGCCGGTGGTCGGCTCCGTGGCGTTGCGGTGTGTCGACCAGGGGTGGAAGTCTGGATATCGGCACGGGCTCGGGGAGCGCACAGGCACCACCCGGTGCCGTGTGAGCGAGGCCTGAGCCCAGCGGCCCGCGCTGCTGCCGCCGAACGCGGTGGCAGCGGGCCGGCCCGCATCACCTGGAGGTACCCGTGGACAGCGCCGACGGATGGGGAGACGACGTCTACCAGCCCGACCAGTCCGAGGTGCAGGACGACGCGGGGCTGCTCGACACCGAGGACACCCTGGAATCCGATGGTGTGAACGATCCCCTGGACCGGGGCTGGTCCCCGCCGGAGCGGCCGTGGGCCGTGGAGCGCCGGGACGTGACCGCGGCCGAACGGCTTCGCGGCGAGACGCTGGACGAACGCCTCGCGGAGGAGCTGCCGGAGGTCGCGCCGTCCGACGGGGACGGCATCGGCGACAGCCTTGATTCCGACGGCGAGCCCCTGGACAACGAGGTGGGCACCATCCGCTCCGGACGTCTCGTGGCTCCGGACGAAGGTGCGCACGAGGACGAGGAGAGCAGACTGATCGCCACCGATGTGGGCATCGACGGCGCCGCTGCCTCGGCGGAGGAGGCCGCCATGCACATCGTCGACGAGGACACTCAATCCGGCTGATCCACCCGTCCCGGCCCCCTGCCCGCGCACCGCTTCCCCTCGCGAGGAGGACACATGCAGTAGGACAAGCACCCCGACTACCGCCCGGTCGTCTTCCGCGACCGTGCCGCTGGCTACGCCTTCCTCACCCGGTCCACCGCGACCAGCGACCAGACGATCGACTGGGACGACGGGCGGACGTACCCCGTCGTCGATGTGGAGATCTCCTCGGAGAGCCACCCCTTCCACACCGGCAAGGCACGCACCGTGGACACGGAGGGTCGGATCGCCCGCTTCGAGAAGCGGTACGGCAGCAGGGGCCCGGCCTCGAGCGGGGACGACTCGGCGTGAGTCGCTCAGATGACGTTGAGTGCCGCCGCGCAGCCCACTCCGCCGAGCAGCATGAATGCCGGCATCAGCACCTTCAGCTCGACCCAGCTGCCCGCCCGGAATCGCATCGCCTTGGGCGGCCCCACCGGGTACCAGCGCTTGCGGCCTATGGGTATCGGCCACAGGATCGGGCAGCCGGACACCGTCAGCGCGTCCCCGATGTCGTGCACCAACGCGCCGAGGACGACCGGCAGCCCCAGCCACAGGTACTCCTGGCCCGGCGCCGTGAACAGCCAGTCGGAGCCGTTGCCCGGCTCGTCCAGGACTCCCGCGAGGATCCAGGCGCTCGTCGCGGCGAGCAGCCAGACCAGGACGTCGGCGCTTGAGCCACGCGTCGCCCGCCACAGCAGACCCTCGATGGCGAGCACTATGTGCACAAAGAGGATGGCCAGGACCGCCCAGCGCTCCCCTGTGATCGCGATGACGGAGGTGCCCGCACCGATCAACGCCGCCCACAGCCAGGTGTGCGTCAGGGTGCGGTGCCCGCCCGAGCGACGCGGATCGCCCTGCTTCTTCGTCCCCTTGTAGACGGCGTACGAGAGCTTGTCGACGATCTCGCACAGGCCCCGTGAGAGGGGCCCGAAGGCCCGCGAGATGGTGGCCGCCTTGTGGTCGAGGTCCGGGGCGAGTGCGGCGCCGGCGCAGATCAGCGCGCCGACCAGGAGGACCGGCCAGGGCATCGTGTGCCCTGCGGCGGCCGCCGCGGCTCCGACGCCCAGCCAGGCCGCGGCCCCCGACAGTGAGTGTGCTGGTCCCATCATGGCCGCGGCTCGCCCCATTCCTCGTGTACTCGCGCCCAGTCGTCCAGGTGCGCTGATCCCTCGTCGGCGCCACAGCGTAGCGTTCGTGATCTTCTGTCCGGCAACCGATTCCCTCATTGCCCGGGATCACAGGCAAGATGGGGACGTGACCCTTATCGATCAGCTGCCGCAGACCGCAGATCCCGACGCCCTCTACGAAGCCTTCGAGTCGTGGACCGGGGAACGCGGTATCGCGCTCTACCCCCACCAGGAGGAGGCGCTGATCGAGGTGGTGTCGGGTGCCAACGTGATCGTGTCGACACCCACGGGCTCCGGCAAGAGTCTGATCGCCGCCGGTGCGCACTTCGCGGCGCTCGCCCGTGACGAGGTCACCTTCTACACGGCACCGATCAAGGCGCTCGTCTCGGAGAAGTTCTTCGAGCTGTGCAAGCTCTTCGGCACCGAGAACGTCGGCATGCTGACCGGCGACGCCTCCGTCAACGCCGATGCCCCCGTCATCTGCTGCACAGCCGAGGTCCTGGCGTCCATCGCGCTGCGTGACGGCAAGCGGGCCGATGTCGGCCAGGTCGTCATGGACGAGTTCCATTTCTACGCCGAGGGCGACCGCGGCTGGGCCTGGCAGATCCCGATCCTCGAACTGCCGCAGGTCCAGTTCATCCTGATGTCGGCCACGCTCGGCGATGTCTCGATGTTCGAGAAGGACCTCACCCGTCGGACCGGCCGCCCCACCTCGGTCGTCCGTTCGGCGACCCGGCCCGTGCCCCTCTCCTACGAGTACCGGCTGACGCCGCTCACGGAGACGCTTACCGAACTCCTCGAGACCAAGCAGGCTCCTGTCTACATCGTGCACTTCACCCAGGCCCAGGCGGTGGAGCGGGCCCAGGCGCTGATGAGCATCAACATGTGCACGCGTGCGGAGAAGGACCAGATCGCCGAGCTGATCGGCAACTTCCGCTTCACCACCAAGTTCGGCCGCAATCTCTCCCGTTACGTACGGCACGGCATCGGCGTGCATCACGCCGGCATGCTGCCCAAGTACCGGCGACTGGTGGAGAAGTTGGCCCAGGCCGGTCTCCTGAAGGTCATCTGCGGCACGGACACCCTCGGTGTCGGCGTCAACGTCCCCATCCGCACGGTGCTGTTCACTGCTCTGGCGAAGTACGACGGCAACCGTGTGCGGACGCTTCGTGCGCGTGAGTTCCACCAGATCGCGGGCCGCGCCGGACGGGCGGGCTTCGACACGGCGGGATTCGTCGTCGCCCAGGCTCCCGAACACGTCGTCGAGAACGAGAAGGCCCTCGCCAAGGCGGGCGACGATCCGAAGAAGCGTCGCAAGGTGGTCCGCAAGAAGGCTCCCGAGGGGTTCGTCGGCTGGACGGAGAACACCTTCGAGAAGCTCATCTCCTCCGATCCGGAGCCGCTCACCTCCCGCTTCCGCGTCACGCACACGATGCTTCTGTCGGTGATCGCCCGGCCCGGCAACGCCTTCGACGCGATGCGCAATCTGCTGGAGGACAACCACGAGCCGCGCAAGCAGCAGTTGCGGCACATCCGGCGCGCGATCGCCATCTACCGCTCGCTCCTGGACGGCGGCATCGTCGAGAAACTCGACGAGCCGGACGCCGAGGGCCGCATCGTGCGCCTGACGGTCGATCTGCAGCAGGACTTCGCGCTCAACCAGCCACTGTCCACCTTCGCCCTCGCCGCGTTCGAGCTCCTGGAACCGGAGTCCCCTTCCTACGCACTGGACATGGTGTCCGTCGTCGAATCGACGCTGGACGACCCCCGGCAGATCCTCGCTGCCCAGCAGAACAAGGCCCGTGGCGAGGCCGTCGCGGCGATGAAGGCGGATGGCGTCGAATACGAGGAGCGGATGGAGCGGCTCCAGGACGTGACGTACCCCAAGCCGCTGGAGGAGCTCCTCTTCCACGCGTACAACACCTACCGCAAGAGCCACCCGTGGGTCGGCGACCATCCGCTGTCGCCGAAGTCCGTCATCCGTGACATGTACGAACGGGCCATGTCCTTCACGGAGTTCGTCTCCCACTACGAACTCGCGCGCACCGAGGGCATCGTGCTGCGCTACCTCGCCAGCGCGTACAAGGCGCTTGATCACACCGTCCCGGACGACCTCAAGTCCGACGATCTGGAGGACCTGATCGCCTGGCTCGGCGAGATGGTGCGGCAGGTCGACTCCAGCCTCCTCGACGAGTGGGAGCAGCTCGCCAACCCCGAGGAGATGACGGCCGAGGAGGCCCAGGAGAGGGCCGACCAGGTCAAGCCCGTCACTTCGAACTCGCGTGCCTTCCGCGTCCTGGTCCGCAACGCCATGTTCCGCCGTGTCGAGCTCGCCGCCCTCGACCAGGTCGAGGAACTCGGGGAGATGGACGCCGAGTCCGGCTGGGACGCCGACGCCTGGGGCGAGGCCATGGACAAGTACTGGGACGAGTACGACGACCTCGGCACCGGCCCCGACGCACGCGGCCCCAAGCTGCTGCTCATCGAGGAGGAGCCGCAGAACGGCCTGTGGCGCGTGCGGCAGACCTTCGCAGACCCGAACGGCGATCATGACTGGGGCATCAGCGCGGAGATCGATCTCGCTGCCTCCGACGCCGAGGGACGTGCCATCGTCAAGGTCACCGACGTCGGCCAGCTGTGAGCACAGGAGAACCTGACACATGACGAACCCAGCGGAACGACTCGTCGATCTGCTCGACCTGGAACAGATCGAGGTCAACATCTTCCGTGGCCGCAGCCCGCAGGAGTCCCTGCAGCGGGTCTTCGGCGGGCAGGTCGCGGGCCAGGCCCTCGTCGCCGCCGGCCGCACCACGGACGGGGAACGGCCTGTGCACTCGCTGCACGCGTATTTCCTGCGCCCGGGTCGGCCGGGTGTGCCGATCGTGTACCAGGTCGAACGGGTCCGCGACGGGCGGTCGTTCACCACGCGCCGCGTCACCGCCGTGCAGCAAGGCCGCACGATCTTCAATCTGACCGCCTCCTTTCACAAGCCTGAAGAAGGGAGCTTCGAGCACCAGCTGCCACCGGCCCGCGAGGTCCCGGATCCTGAGTCGCTCCCGACCGTCACTCAGGAGATCAAGGAGCATCTGGGCGCGCTCCCCGAGACGTTGGAGCGCATGGCCCGGCGCCAGCCCTTCGACATCCGCTACGTGGACCGGCTGCGCTGGACCCCCGAGGAGATCGAGCACGCCGAGCCGCGCAGCGCCGTGTGGATGCGCGCCGTCGGCCCCCTGGGCGACGACCCACTGGTCCACACCTGCGCGCTCACCTACGCGAGCGATATGACCCTCCTGGATGCCGTCCGTATCCCGGTGGAACCGCTCTGGGGCCCGCGCGGCTTTGACATGGCCTCTCTGGATCACGCCATGTGGTTCCACCGGCCGTTCCGCGCCGACGAGTGGTTCCTGTACGACCAGGAGTCGCCGATCGCCACGGGTGGCCGGGGTCTGGCGCGTGGGCGCATCTACGACCGGGACGGACGGATGCTCGTCTCGGTCGTCCAGGAAGGACTGTTCCGCAAGCTCGAGGCCTGACGGGTCAGGGGTTTCTGCGGCGCAGCCATCCGAAGAGGCCGCGGGAGCGTTCCGGTTCCTCGACGCTCTGCCGCTCCTCGATCAGCCGTGGTTCACGACTCGTATGCGGCGTCTCGGCTCCCCTCGGTGTCGGACGCGGGGCGGGCCGCTCCTCTCGAGCCTCCTCGATCGCCTTCGCCAAGTCACTGCGGAGCCAGCTGATCTCGTCCGGGTCCTGAGCCGTCATGACCCGCGCGGCGACGTGGGTGGCGGGTGAATCGGGTGCGCCGTGGGCCGTCTGCTCGGGGTGAAAGCGGTTCAGATAGGCGCGTTCGTACGGGTCCTCGACGATCTCCGCGACCTGCACGGGATCCAGCAGGGACGCCACGGCCGCGGCTCGCGCCCAGGGATCCTCGGTCTGCCGCAGCAGAAACCCCACGTGCCGTCCCCGCCAGTTGCGTGCCCGTAGATCCACACCCGCGTCCAACTGGTCGCGCAGCCCCTCGGGCGTACGGCCGCTCAACAGCGGGGCGTTGTCCTCGCTCGCGGCGAACTGCCGCAGTTCCTCGGCCAGATACAGCCAGACCACAGCCCTGTAGCGGTTCAGGTACCACTTGACGGGCGCGATCAGGCCGAGGCGCGCGAACCGCGTGAACCGGGCTGCCGACACCCCCATGAGGGCCGCACCCTCCGCGGTGCCCACTGCCTTGACGCGCTCGCGCAGCGCGTCGGGAAAACCAGTTTCGGAACGCACCCGGTCGATTTCCGCGCGGGCCACGCGACGGCCTCCGCCCCCTTCGTCGGTAAGGATCCTGATGCATCCGAGTCGGACGGCGAGGTCGAACTCGCCTCGCTTGAGGCCCAGTTCACGCGCGGCGCGGCTCGGCGCGAATGACGGCCGGACCGTCGCCGCGGCGGCCGCGGCGGTGGTGGGCAGGGCGGACTGCGTGATGGTGTTGCCGGACATGATGGTTCTCCCCCGTACAGCGACGTGCACTTGCGTGCGTTGTCTTGCTTGCGCTGTGTGCGTGCGCTTGCTTCGGGAAAACCGTAGCCGGTTTGCCGCGTCTCCCGCCCGGCCTGTGGATAACTTGGAGCAGGTCAGCGTCTTTGCAGGTCAGGAGTCTATAGAGGGTGCGTGTTCCGGCTGTCGCGCATCGATGTCGAGGTGTTCACCGACGCGGTTGACGAGAAGCGTCATCTCGTAGGCGACCTGGCCGATGTCGGCTTCGGCCGCGCTGAGCACGCACAGGCAGCTGCCGGTGCCCGCCGCCGTGACGAACAGCACCGCGTCATCGAACTCGATCATTGTCTGGCGGACTCGGCCGGCGCCGAAGTGCCGGCCCGAGCCCTTGGCCAGGCTGTGCAGCCCCGACGAGACGGCGGCGAGGTGTTCGGCGTCCTCGCGCCTGAGTCCCGTACTGGCCGCCGTGACCAGCCCGTCGTTGGACAGCACGAGCGCATGTCGTACGTGTTCGACGCGCTCGGTCAGGTCGTCCAGCAACCAGCCGAGTCCCTGGTTCGGCTCCATGATCCG
This sequence comes from Streptomyces pseudoechinosporeus, assembly GCF_054783935.1. Taxonomy (NCBI): domain Bacteria; kingdom Bacillati; phylum Actinomycetota; class Actinomycetes; order Kitasatosporales; family Streptomycetaceae; genus Streptomyces; species Streptomyces pseudoechinosporeus. Next base: position 794,613 of record NZ_BAAGPS010000009.1, on the reverse strand, counting down.
TCTCCCCGTGTTGTGAGTCACCTCTGGCCTGAGGGTCTGACGAGCCAGCCTTCCCCACAGCCGCCGTCCGAGCAAGCAGGATGGGTGTATGGCACAGAAGATGACCGATGAGGAATGGCGGAAGTTCGTCTCGTACGGCACCCGCACTGGCAAGCTGTCGACTATTCGAGCGGACGGAAGTCCGCATGTGGCACCGATCTGGTTCGTGCTCGACGGGGACGACCTCGTCTTCAACACCGGGAAGGACAGCGTCAAGGGGCGGAATCTGGCCCGGGACGGCCGGGTCGCCCTGTGCGTGGACGACGACCGGCCCCCGTACGCCTTCGTGGTCCTGCGGGGGCGCGCCCGGATCTCGGAGGACCTCGATGAGGTTCGGCTCTGGGCCGGACGGATAGGGGCGCGCTATATGGGCGAGGACCGAGCCGAGGAGTTCGCCGCCCGCAACGGCGTGCCGGGCGAACTCCTGGTGCGGGTGAGCATCGAGAAGGTCCTCGCTCAGGCCGCTGTCTCGGACTGAGCGAGCCGAAACGTCAGCCGACGGAATCGAGCAGCCGGGCGGTGTGCATCCGCCCGGCGTACTCGACGAGACGTATCAGCACCTCCTTCCCCGAGTCGCGGTCACGGGCATCGCAGAGCACCACGGGTGTGCCCCGGTCGAGGTCGAGGGCGCGTGACACCTCGTGGGCGCCGTAAGTACGCGCATCCGCGAAGCAGTTGACGGCCACGACGAACGGGATGCGCCGGTGCTCGAAGTAGTCGACCGCGGGGAAGCAGTCCCCGAGCCGCCGGGTGTCCGCGAGGACGACGGCACCGAGGGCGCCCTGCGACAGCTCGTCCCACAGGAACCAGAACCGGTCCTGTCCCGGCGTGCCGAACAGGTAGAGCGACAGACCGGACCTGATGGTGATGCGGCCGAAGTCCATGGCTACGGTCGTCGTGACCTTCTGGTCCACACCGTCGGTGTCGTCGACCGACTGGCCCACCTCACTGAGCAGTTCCTCGGTGCGCAGCGGCCTGATCTCGCTGACGGCTCCTACGAGGGTGGTCTTGCCCACGCCGAATCCGCCGGCGACCAGGATCTTCAGGGCCAGTGGGGCCGTCTCGCCGTTCGGGGCGTCGGAGTGCTCGGAGACCATCGATCACTTCTCTCGGGAGTGCCGGCAACCGCCGGCGTGGGTTCGGGTCCGTCTTCACAGCGCTCTCAGTCCCTCGATGACCTCGCGCAAGATGCGTTCGTCGGGCAGTTGGGCGGGTGGCACCGGGCGGCTGACCGTGACGCAGCCCAGCTCCAGGAGGTCTCCCAGGAGCACTCGGACCACGCCGACGGGCAGGTCGGCGCCTGCGGCCAGTTCGGCGACGGACTGGGTCTCCGCACGGCAGAGGTCGATGAGGGCCAGGTGTTCCGGGCCGAGCGAGGTGTCGTCGCCGACGTCCGGGGCGCCCGTGTCCAGCGTGACGAGGGCGATCAGGTCGAAGCGCACCCCGGTGGGTCCGGGTTTGGTGCGTCCGCCTGTCATCGCGTACGGGCGGACGAGCGGCCCGGCCTCGTCGTCGTACCACTGGCTGCCCGGCTGCTCAGGAGGGCCGGTTCTGTCCTCGGTCATGTCTGCCGCCCTTCGCTCACCCGGACGGGGCCGGTCGCGCGGCGACACGCGGCGCCGTGGAGAGGTGCTCGCCCACCCGCTTGACCAGGAGCGCCATCTCGTAGGCGACCAGCCCGATGTCGGCGGTCACGGCGCTGAGGACGGCGAGGCAGGAGCCGTCGCCTGCGGCGGCCACGAACAGGAAGCCGTCGTCCATCTCCACCATGGTCTGGCGTACGCCGCCGACGCCGAAGTGGCGGCCCGCGCCTTTGGCCAGGCTGTTGAAGCCCGAGGCGACCGCGGCGAGGTGCTCGGCGTCCTCCCGCGCGAGGTCGCCGGATGCGCCCATCGCGAGCCCGTCGTTGGACAGCACCACGGCATGGCGTACCTCACCGACGCGCATCACCAAGTCGTCCAGCAGCCAGTCGAGTTCACCGGTCCGCTGCGTGGTCCCCATATCCCGGTCGTGGATCATGCGAGGTCTCCTTCGCTGCCGTCGCCGCCCGAGGCGGGGTCGGGAATTGCGCCGAGGCCGGGCGAGCGACCGCCGCCGCGGGCCCAGCCGGCGCGGTAGGCCGCCATACGGTCCCGTACCAGCTCGGGGGTGCGCTCCTCGTCGCCCTGAGGGTCCGCCGCTGCCGCGGGCTCGGCGGGGCGCTCCTCACGCAACTGCGGGGCGAGGCTCGCCTGTCGTACGCGCCGTGGGAGCCCTTCGGATTCCTGGGCGTCGTCGGCTGGTCGGTGCAGCCGCAGGGTCGTGACGCCGGGCGGTGGGGCGTCGTGCGGGCCGTTCCCGGAGGCTCCAGGGAGGTCCCCGGAGGCCTGTGTGGCCGCCTGTGCGGGGGCCACCAGAGCGGGCCGTTCGCTCAGGGTCTCTACGGAGTCCTGTTGCAGGGCGGCGGGCACGCGCGCGTACTCGCGTTCCTCGGACGGTCCGGTCTCCTCCCGGTTGGCACCGGAACGTTCCGCGGCCGTTGTGTGAAGCAGTGCGGTGGGCAGCAGGACGACCGCGGTGGTGCCGCCGTAGGGCGAGGTCCGCAGGTGCACCTTGATGCTGTGCCGGGCGGCGAGCCTACTCACCACGAAGAGCCCAAGCCGGTCGCTGTCGAACAGGTCGAGAGCCTCGGACTGCTCGATGCGACGGTTCGCTTCGGCGAGGGTCTCCTTGCCCATGCCGAGGCCCCGGTCTTCGATCTCCAGCGCGTAGCCGTTGCCGACCGGCTCGCCGGTGATGCGCACCTTGGTGTGGGGCGGCGAGAACTGGGCGGCGTTCTCGACGATTTCGGCAAGGAGGTGCGTGAGGTCGGCGACCGCGGCTCCGACGACCGACGTCTCCGGGAGGTGTCGTACCTCCACGCGCGCGTAGTCCTCGACTTCGGATACGGCGGCACGGACCACGTTCGAGAGCGACACCGGCATCCGCCAGGCCCGGCCGGGAGCGGCTCCGGAGAGGATGATCAGGCTCTCCGCATGCCGGCGCATACGCGTGGTCAGGTGGTCGAGCCGGAACAGGTCGCTCAGTTCGTCCGGGTCCTCGGACCGGCGCTCCATGCTGTCCAGCAGGTTCAGTTGGCGGTGCACGAGGACCTGGCTGCGGCGGGCGAGATTGACGAAGACTCCGGAGATGCCGCTGGCGAGTTCCGCCCGTTCCACCGCGGCGCGCAGGGCGGCGCGGTGCACGGTGCCCAGGGCCTCCGCGACCTGGCCTGCCTCGTCCTCCGCGGGCGGGCCGGGAGGAGCCTCGGCATGGACATCGATCTCCTCCCCCGCCCGCAGTCTGCGCATGGCGTGCGGGAGTTTGCGGCGGGCGATCTCCAGTGCGCTGTTGCGCAGGCTCACCAACTCGACGACGAGGCCGCGTCCGATGCGTACGGAGATGACGAGGGAGGCCGCCACAGCGACGAGGCCCAGGAGGACCGCGGCACCGGCCGGCGAGAGCAGGCCGCGCCGGAACGGGTCGGCCCGGTCCGCGACGCCGTGGCCGGCGCCCGCCTCGATCGTCCGCATGGCGTCCTGCACGCGCGCGTGCGCTGCTTTCCAGTCCTCCTCGGGCGCGGCCTGGACCGCCCTGGAGCCGTTTCGGCTCGCGAGCACCTTGTCCTCGGCGGCGCGTATGCCGACGTACGCGCTCCCCTCCGCGAGGCCACCCCACGCGGCCCGCTCGGGTCCGCGCAGGTCCGGGACAGCGGATTCGGTGAGCAATCGGCGTGTGTGGACGGCACCGTTGAACAGTCGCAGCCGCTCGCCGTCGAGGGTTCCGGTGAGCCGGGCGCCGGCGAGCACCGTGTCCTCCTGGGCCAGGGCCTCCCCCGCGCGGGCGAACTCGAGCACCACGCGCGCGTCGGAGCCGAGCTCGGCGTCCTGGATGCCGGTGAGCGCACCGCCCACTGAGAAGGCCGTCGAAATGGTCTGCGTGTACTGCCCATACGTCTCTCTCCATCCCGTCCGCCGTTCGAGCACCGCGGTCCGCAGGGAACGCAGTTGCTCAGCACGGGTGACGAACGTTTCGAGACGCTGTGCCACTCCGGAGGGCAGCTCTTGGCTGTCGGCGACGGTGTTGTGCTCCCCGAGCCGCAGCTTCGCCACGGTCCGGTCTGTGCGTGCCGCCAGTTGCTTGAGGTGGCTCTCCTGCTCGGCGACGGGGTCGGTCGCCCGGCGTACGGCGGCGGTGCGCTCGGCCTGGAGCGCGGCGACAGCGGCAGCCACCGGGGCACGTACCTGGGAGTCCACCCGCTGCAACTGCCGCAGGCGTGCGACGTCCTGGGCCGTGGTGACGGTGGCGTACGCCCACAGCGCGAGCAAGGAGATGACAGGCACCATCAACAGGCAGACGATCTTCGCCCGTACGGTGCGGGGGCGCGGACTCCAACGTCCCGCGCGCGTGGGTATCTCACTCGGCGCGGAGCCGGCCGGCTCTTCCGGGGCGGAGCCTTCGTCGGCCGGTGGTCCGGCGTGCGCGCGGCGGCCCCGTGCGGGAGTCGGGGGCGGCGGCTGGGAGCCGCCTGCTGGGGTCCTACGGGGTGTACGCATGGCCTCCTCGCTCGGAGTGGTTCGGGGCGCGCCTGCAGGTCGCGGTCTCTGCGCTAGCGGGCGGCGCTCTCGACGGGTCGCTGGGCCGATGCGGATGCCTCGCGTTCTCCAGCGGTCGGAGAGAGCGCGACGAATGCCGACGTCAGGAAGAGATAGGACCCGAGGCCGACGGCGAGGGGGAAGATGAACTGCATCGCCGTGGCCCCGGGCAGAGCCTCGCCGGAAGGGGAGACACGCACGCTGACCGCGATCATTCCGGTGTAGTGCATGCTGCTCACCGCCACTCCCATGACGAGGGAGGCGACGGCGACCGCGATGGGCGACTTGATGTTCAGTGCCGCCCAGAGTGCGGCGGTCGCCGCGACCACGGCGATCACGACGGAGATCCCGACAAGCACCGGGTCGTAGTTCACGTCACCGTGCAGCCGCAGAGCGACCATGCCCAGGTAGTGCATGCTCGCCACGCCGATGCCGGTGGTGAGGCCGCCGAGGACCAGTGCCTTGCCTCGGTCACGGCCGTAGCCGACGGCGAAGACACCCGCGCCGACGACGACCATGGCGACGAGCAGGCTGAGGATGGTCAGTGGCACGTCGTAGCGGATCTCGGTGCCGCTGACACTGAAGCCGAGCATTGCCACGAAGTGCATGGTCCAGATGCCCGTGCCGATCGCGGAGGCTGCGGTGAGCAGCCAGTTGCGGCGCGACCGTCCCGAGGCGCCCAGCGCGCGGACCGTGCAGCGCAGCCCCAGGGCGGCGCCTATGCAGGCCATCACGTACGACAGCACGGGGGTCAGCCAGCCGAAGGTGGCGTGGTCCAGGTGTCCCATGGGTCCGGGACGCTAGCCCGGCCCGGAGTGCATGAAGGGGGCGCATTTCGAAAGGTGTTGGAATATGACGCCAAGGTGCACCTGAACGATCGCGTCACGCTCGAACGTGTGCACCGTCTCGCGGTTCACGTCGGTGCCGATCATGCGGCTCGGTGCCGGTGCGAGATCATGCGGAGTATGAGCGACGACCACGCACATGTGCAGGAGTTCTTCTCGGCGCGCGCGGCCGAGTGGGACGCCCGGTTTCCCGACGACGGTCCTGCGTACGCTGCGGCGGTCGCCGAACTGGGCCTGCGGAAGGGCGATCACGTACTGGACGCGGGCTGCGGCACGGGACGGGCTCTGCCGCCGCTGAGGGACGCCGTGGGGCCCTCCGGGGTGGTGCTGGGCGCGGACCTGACTCCCGCCATGCTGGAGGCCGCGGTGCGGGCGGGACGAGACGGTGCGGGACGGCTGCTGCTGGCCGATGTGGCCGCGCTTCCCCTGCGCACGGCCTCGCTCGACGCGGTCTTCGCGGCGGGCCTTGTCGCACACCTGCCGAACCCTGCCGAGAGTCTGCGGGAGTTGGCGCGTGTCGTACGGCCCGGCGGGAAGCTGGCGCTCTTCCATCCCATCGGCCGGGCGGCGCTCGCGGCCCGCCAGGGTCGGCAGATCACACCGGACGACCTGCGCGCGGAGGCCAACCTCGGCCCGCTTCTGTCCGGCTCCGGCTGGCGCATGACGTCGTACGCCGACGAGGACGCCCGGTTCCTCGCACTCGCTGTACGAGACTCCTGAGGACGCTCCGGCGAGGCTGCGCCGGTAACCCCGGCTTGCGGTGCCATGCCGGTTCACCGCACCGTCCCTCTTCTGGTGCCGGGACTTCAAATCTACGTTGATGAGAATCATCGCGGCGCTACCACCTGCGCAAACATGCAGGATGACCGGCTCGATGGCTACTTTGGCGGCTACTTACGTTTCCACCCCGCTCCATGCCTGGCATGGCGGCACCGCCCCAGGCACAGTACCAACGGGGCGCCTGGGCCCGTCGCCTTCCAGGGAACAGGGATGAGGACCCATCATGCAGGCGTGTCATCCCTCGTTAGCGGGCATCCAGCATGTAGACACCATCCGTGGTGTGTGTCACACAGCCGTAGCGACCGGTGCCGTAGGCAGGAATTCCCGGGCGGGGCGTCTGCGGAATTCAGAGCCCCAAGCTGCACCAGGCCATAATTCATCTTGGACGAGCTACCGCTTGACATCGGCTCACGCCGCCTGAACGCAGACGGGTTGATTCGATTCCGGCCCCTGATAGACGCTTGCGGGTCTGCCCTGGAGCATTCCCGACAGTGGGTCACCTGGCTGGACTTTGAGCCGTAGTTGGCGGCGAGGCCGATGAAGTCCGCAAGTGAGCAAGGTTTGTTCGCGCGCTGCAGGACCCTTCGCACAAAGCTGGCCCACACGGGCGATTGGGCAAGTCGAGCGAAGAATCCACACACTACTGAGAACGGACCGACACCCCGCAGCTCTGGCTGAGGGGGCGTCGCTGCGGCCGACTACTCGTTCGGTACGCCCGGCTCCGGCAACTCCGCCCACATCTGCGCCGCCAACAGTTCCGCATCCTCCTGCGACGTGCCGGCCTTGACTAGGATGATCCCGCGTGAGCCGTCAGGGAACGTGACCTTCCGCATCGCCGTGCCCAACGGGCCCGACGTCGACTCATCCGGCACAGTGGCACTCTTCGTTGACCAGGCCGCCAGGCTAACGAGGTCACGGCAGGAAGCGCGTCAACCAGGCCGGGATATGACGGCACGGCGAGTGCTCGACCTGCCGCTCGCTGAACAACGCATCGCGGCATAGCGCTTCCGTTCAGCCGCGCACAGGAGGATCATCCGACCATGGCGAAGAAGAGGCGCAAGCGCCCCAAAGGCTGGTGGGTGAAAGAGCGCATCGCACGCGACGAGGCTGCCAAAGCGAAGACAGCGGAGCGCCTACGCATCCAGCGGGTTTACGGGCGCGCCACTGAGCCAACGCCGCCGGAGACCCCCTCGGAGTCAGTGCGTGCCATACCCACCGGCTTTGAGACCAGCCGCCACCGCCACTGACCACACGCAACGCCCCGCCCGGAAGCCCCTCCGGTGCGGGGAGCATTCGCGTGTCCGGCTATCCCGCGTCTGGCAACTCGCTCTCTGGCAGCACTACCGACGCCGACTCCCCAGCCGCCTGCCGCGCAGCCCGGCGCGCATTCTCCGCCCGCAGCACTGTCAGCCACGGCCACAGATCCGGCAACTGCTGCCCCGCGCACGCCAGCCGATGCTCGATTCGGCACCGCTGAAACGGATCCGGCGGACACACCCCGTACACCGTGACCCGGCCATCCGACAGGGTGATCCACCGATGCTCGGCCGGCGCCAGATGCGCGAGCACATCCAGATTCGGCTCCAGTAGCACCCAGTCGTGCTCCAGCGTCGGCACCCGCTCCTGCGGCAACCCGCAAAACGGGCACGTGAACGCTTGCTCGCCGCCTAACCGCGGCACTTCCCCATCCGCCCCCATACGCTGAGAGTGCGGGCAGAAATGCGGTCGGCACACGGCGGCAACCAGACGAGAACCTTGAGGCGTCGCGGCCAAAGCGCGCCTCCCGAGACGCCCCGCGCACTCGACAAACCCACCCGGCGCGGCAGCAGCGGCCAAGCAGGCGGTCTAGACACAGTGACGCCCCTACCCCATCCGGGCGGATTCCAGGGGGCGTCAACGTGCGTGCGGCTACGCGCTCAGCTGCTCGTCGAGGTATGCCTGCACTGGCCCGAACAACCCGCCCGGCACCAGCATTGGGATCTCCCCGAGCCGCACCCAGGCGACCTCCGCAACCTCCCGCGGACTCGCCGCCCGCACTTCACCATCCAGCAGCTGGCACGCGACGTAGGCCATCGGCTGGCCCGAGTCCGGATGCACCCGCTCACCGAGGTGCTTCACTGCTCCGACCGTCAGCCCGGTCTCCTCCAGGGTCTCCCGCACCGCGGCCTGCTCCGCCGTTTCGCCCGCCTCGACCTTGCCGCCCGGCAGTGACCACAGCAGATCGCCCTCACGCTCGCGGCGGCGGATCATCAGCAGCTGTCCGTCCTTCACGATCACTGCGGCGGCGATCGGCGGAGCATTAGACGTCATGCGGCGTCGTCCATCGGTTGCTGAAGGGTTCCACCAGGGCGGCCAACGGCTCGTCGCTCATTGCGGCTCGCAGCTCGGCAGCAGCCTCTTCGGGACGGCCATTGATCGGCAGTCGGAGCCATGCGTACTCGACCGGCGGCGGCGCTGGTGGAACTCGGTGGCCGTGGCCCCGTTGAAGGAGCCCCACATCCGCGAGCCTATCGCAGGCACTTTTAACCGTTTCTCTGCTCACGCCGAACTCGGCGGCGTATGCCGTATGGGAGACCTTGGACCCTGACGGTAACTCTCCGGACGCGATCTTCTTCCGGATAAGTTCGGCGACGCGCTTGTAGTGCTTGCCGGATTCTTCGTGAGGCAGGCTCGGTCCTCGCTGCATGAACTTGCTGAACACGCTGAATGTGACCCGGGCTACTGAGGGTTCGACCAAAGCGGCACGGACACCCAGGTCACATCTCCAGCTTCGTCGCCGCGGTACTGCCCGATGTCGTCGGTGAGGCGGTGTACGAGGAACAGCCCCGGCTCCTCCTCGGGCGCCGGTAACGGCCGGTTCATCTCTCCGACCGTGATCAGGACATGATCCTCGTCATACGAGACCCGGCCGCTCAGGTCGATGCTGGCACGGTGCCGGGCGGTGACGTCGACGAGTTCGGTCAGGACGGCAAGCGTCGCTTCCTCGACGGCTTTGGCATTGGGCGCGCCAGCGAGGAGTGCCGGCAGCACCTTCGCGACGAAGCCGCGGGCGCGGCGCATGCTCTGGACTGGGGTGTGCTCCGGGCCGAGACGGAACTCGATCGAGTTCTCTACGTCAGGCAGCCCGAGGGGCGCGGCAGTGCCTTGCCTGGCGGAGATGGTCTGTAGTCCGGAGGTCGAAAGCGGAGAGATGGCGTCGGAGATCGTCACTAGCTGTCCGTCCCGCCAAGAGACACTTATTCGAGTACTAGTTCGATGCGGCGTCGGGCGCGACAGGACACAGGCATAGTCCCGCGACGTGGGGGCGGAGCAAGGCGCCGAGGAGTGACGGCACGTCACGGCCTTCCGTTAGTCATGGCTTTGGGGTGTTGCGGAGAGAGGGATGCACCACGCTGGCCACCCAGCGCTTCCGGATGATCCCGCTCCGGGTTCGCGGGAATCCTGCTACGTTCAAGCGTCAACTGTCAACGATCGTTTAGATTTGGCAACGATCGTTTCTCGAGCGTGGGTGTGGCGCGTACTGTCGTCTCGCACCACAGCAACCGAACCCTCAACACCCGGGAGCACACTGGTGAGTGAGTCCTTCGCTCCTCTCCAAGAGACTCTGGCTCGCATCGCCGAGCAAGGTCTCGTCCTCGACGCGAAAGACCTGTCCCGTAAGACACCGTGGATCTCTGCGGAGGACATTCAGACCCTCCTCGACGGGGAAGAACTCGCAGACGAGGACGTAGACACGCGGATTCGCGAGCGCGTCCGGTTCCTGTGCAGCCGGCGCCTGGCCAAGGACGGCAAGGGCTACGACGACAGGGAGGCCGTGAACGCCCTTGCGAAGGACATCGCCAGCGGCATCGGCGTCTCCGTCGTCTGGGCACGGCAGCTGGTGCTCGGCGAGAAGATGCCGAGCATGGTGCACGGGCATGAGCTCACGCGGTACTTCGGGGTACCCGACGGTTTTCTTACTGAGACACCCGCCGCAGCACTGACCAGGGCGCTCCAGCCGTACCTCCAGCACGACCCGGACGCCAGCGGGAACTTGGACGATCCGCTCGCCGAACTGAAGTCCCGCTTCGGACTCGTGGGTCTCGCGCGCAGGGGCGAGCCGCTGAGCAGGGACGAAGCCGCCCGTTTCGCCGGAATGATCGCTGATGTGCTGGAGCAGAACATGGAGGGCAGGTCGTGATCAGTTCCGCGCTTCAGATGCGGAAGTTCCTCGCCGACATCACCAAGGCGGTGACTCAGAGGGTTGACGTGCCAGCAAACCCGCGTGACCTGTTCGAAGCGATGTGCGCGGCCGTAAGCGAGTTACAGGACAAGGAAGTGAAGCTGCGCTTCGCGGCCTTCCCGGACGACACCGGTTCAGGACTGCTGCTCGACTTCGGCGACAAGTCACTCGTCGTGATCGAGGAACGCACCAGCCCGGAACACCAGTTGGTGATCCTCGGCCACGAGCTATGGCACGAGAAGGCCGGGCACTGCTCCCACGACGCCGACGGCACGGCAATGGCCGCCCGACTGCTGTCAACCGGCGATACAGACTGGGATGAGCTGGCCCCCCAACTCTTGGCGGTCGCCGCGCGTACGGAGTTCGCCGAGAACGACGAGAACCAGGCCGAGAAGTTCGGGCTCAAGCTCGCAGGCAAGTTCCGCTCGTTGATGTCGGGCCCTCACGCCCGTGGACCGGTACGCACGGACACCGTGGAAGACCGGATGTCGGCCTCTCTCAACTACCGCGGGCAGATATGACGCTCGCTTCAGAGACCTTGATCTACGGAATCCCCGCGACCCTCTTAGGGTTCGCCTTCCTCATCAAGGCTCCCAGTATCTTCCGGTTCTGGCGTGACGTCCTGCTGCGTGCCGTGGGCGGCCTGCTGCTCCTGGCGTGCCTCGTCTTCGTCCTGCTGGACCCGAGAAACATTCACCGGATGAATGTGATCACTGGCGTTCCGAACATCGCGGCCCCCATCTGCTACACCATGGTCACGGCGTTCTGCGGCTCCTGCCTGCTGCTGATCATCGTCTGGCTCGTCGAGCCGTCAAAGAAACGCACGCACGCCCTGCGGCTCGTGATCACCGTCTACATCCTGGTGATCGCAGGCCTGTGGACCACGTTCGCTCTGGCCGATGTCCCCGTCGAGCGCATCCTGGACCTCGACACGTACTACGCGAACACGCCATTCATGCGCGAGCACATCGTGCTGTACCTGACCGGCCACTTCGTCGCCGTGGTCGCCACCTCGATCCTCATCTGGTCCTACGTCGGCAGAGTCAAGGGATGGCTGCGCGGAGGCCTCTTCCTCCTGGGCAGCGGCTACCTGCTGAACCTGGGCTTCACCGCGACCAAGGGCACCGCGGTCGTCGCCCGGTGGAACGGCCAGAACCTGGACTGGCTGAGCACCGGCGCAGCCCCGCCCATCGCGGTGCTCTCCGCGCTCCTCATCGCCGCCGGATTCATCACGCCCCACGCCGGGCCCTACCTGCAGGAGCAGCGGAAGGAACGCCGCGCGTACCGCAATCTGGGCCCACTGTGGCGCACGCTGCACGCCGCCAACCCCAGTGCGCGCCGCGTCCGTATCGGAATCTGGTCCCCCTGGGCAGTGCGCGTGGTGCAACGGGAAGCAGACATTTTCGATGGCCTCTTGAAGGTGGGCCCGCACCTGAACAGGAACATCCGCGACCGCGCACGTACCGAAGCCCTCAACGCCGGAAGCTCCGACGACAAGGCCGCCAGCATGGGCGCAGCCGTCGACATCGTCAACGCCCTCGAAGTCATGGCACAAGCACGGCTCAGCACGGGCGAAGCCAGTGCACCCGCCAAGTCGAGCCAGGAGGACCTCGAAGACTTCAAAGAACTCATATCCATCTCCCTCGCCCTTCGTGACTCCTCCGCGGTCGACGAGATCCGTCACCGCCTGCCCCTGCAAGAGAGCGTGCCTACCTCATGAGTCATCCGCCCGTCGCCGCCCACGACCTGAGACCCGCGGTCGTCCTCGGCGGAAGCCTCGCCGGCATGCTCGCCGCCCAGGCCTTATCTGAATTCGCGCACGTCACCATCGTTGAGCGCGATGTCCTCCCCCAGGGACCCGAACCCCGCAAGGGACTTCCCCAGGCGCAGCACGTCCATCAGATGTGGTCCGGTGGCGCTCACGCGCTGGAACAGCTCCTGCCCTGCACCACGGATCGCCTCAAGTCGGCTGGAGCCCGTCACCTTGCCGTACCGACGGACGTGGTCGCCTTCAGTACGCAGGGCTGGTTCCGCCGCTGGGCCGAGTCGCACTACATGATCCTGTGCAGCCGCGACCTACTCGACTGGACTGTCCGCCAGCAGGTCCTCAACTCCGACCGCATCACACTCATCGAGCGGGCCGAAGTGCTCGGACTCGAGGGCACACAAACCGCCATCACCGGCGCCCGCATCCGCGGCCACGACGCCGAGGAGCGCGTACTCCCGGCGGATCTCGTCGTCGACGCCACCGGCCGCGGATCCCGGGCCCCGGACTGGCTCCAGGCCCTCGGCATCCCGGCGGCAGCCACGCGCAGGGTCGCATCGGGACTCGTGTACGCCAGCCGCACGTACAGCGCACCCGAGCGGGCCCGCGAGAAGTTCCCCGTCGTCAACGTCCAAGCAGATCCACGGGGGCAAGGCCCCGGTCAAGCCGGCGTGCTCCTCCCGATCGAGGACGGCCGCTGGCTTGTGACGCTCGCCGGCACCCGCGGCGGCGAACCGACGACCAACAACGACGACTTCCGCGCCTTCGCACTGGGACTGCGCGATCCGGTCATCGGCCAGCTCCTCGCGACTGCGCAGCCGCTCACCGACGTCGTACGCACCCGGACCACCGCGAACGTCCGGCACTACTACGAGAACGTCCGGCACTGGCCGGAGGGCTTCGTGGCGCTCGGCGACTCGGTCGCCGCGTTCAACCCTGTCTACGGGCACGGCATGTCGGTCAGTGCCCAAAGCGCCGTCCAACTGCGCAAGATCGTCGGGCGTCATGGCCTGGGCAGCCTCGGATTGGCCGCCAGTGTCCAGAAGGCCGTCGGACGGACCGTCACCACGGCGTGGGACTTGGCCACCGGCCAAGACGTTTTCTATCCGGGCGCGACAACGACCGGCCCGACCCTCCGGGAAAGGGCGGCTGCTCGCTACGTTGACCGGCTGATGTATACCGCTACCGGAAACGGCCGAGTCGCCCGCACGGTCACTGATGTGACGTCACTTCAGCGAGGGATTCCGGTACTTCTCCGCCCGAGCATCCTGATAGCTGCCGCACGGGGACCGCTCAAACCCCAGCTCAAGGAACCGCCTCTCACCGGCGCCGAGTGGAAAGCAGCCGCCGAGTAGCCCGGATCAAGATCATTCTTGCCCAACTGGGTAACCAGTCGGGGCCCGTACGAGTGACGTGCGGGCCCCACCCCGCGTCGCAGCCGGTACTGATACGGGCTTGCTGCCCGAAACGGGGCCACGGTCTGACTCATCGTCCTCCCGTTTCCGCAATCTGCGGCTCAGAACAGCGGAGACTGCCCGGCGTCCTCGAGAACCTGCAGCTCTGCTGTAACGCGCTCCCGGGCGAGCTGACTGCGGAGCATCGCGCAGAGCGGCCCCTGACAGAAAAGGGGGAACCCACGAAAACGGAGACCGCCCGACCGGACGGCCCCCGCAGCACTCAGCTCTCGTCGGTGACCAGACGCGCCGCCGTCGTCCCGTCGTCCTCGACCACCCGCACCGAGGACGTCACGACCGCGGTCACCCTGGTGCCGTCGCTGAGGACCGTGCTGTCCGGGCCGCCCGGCCACGGCGTACGGTCCACCTTGAGCCGGATCGTCCGCGGCTCCCCTCCGCCGGCCAGCATCGCCTCCACCACGTCACCGTCCTTGATTTCCGGCAGATCGCGGCGCCCCTGCACCTGCCTCACCAGGTTGGCCATCTGGAACGGCGCGAACCCAACCGCGGCGAGGCTCCGCACGAACGTGGACCCGAAGGCCGCCAGGTCGGGCTCCCGCTCGATCAGCTTCTCAACCTCCTCGGCGGGCAGGTCCCGGCCGCGCCTCCACTCCCTCGGCGCCCACCGCTCGACCTTCGCCCGCCTGTCGAACTCGGTGAACCGCTCCGCCAGGTCGTAGCCCGCGTTCGCCCGCTCCTCCAAGACCTTGACCTGCTCCCAGGTCTCCGAACCGGGCGCCATGGGCTTCACCGCTGCGGCGGTGAGCCCCCGCAGCGCTTCAAGCTCGTCGTCCAGGTCCAGCTCGGGCTTCTTCTCGGTCATCGTCATCTCTCCGTCGTCGGATCGGTGGGGTGTCGTCTTGCAGGGGTGTTCAGCACGGGTGAAGTTCGGTGGCCGGCGCCTCGGTCTCCCGGTAGTCCAGCCTGTTGTCGGCGAGGGATGGACGAGCACCGCACCGCGCGAAGTCACCGGCCGGGTGGTCGGCGCGGCACTCCTCGGTACGGGGCTCACGGCACCACCACCGCGGCGACCGGCACGCCTTGCCGTGCCACCGGCGACAGTCGTCCGTACGGGCCGCGAAGTACAACCGCCGCCGACAGCACCTCGTACACCGCATACGGGGCCTGGTCCAGCGACAGCGCGAACGCGAACGCGTCCAGTACCGCGGTGTTCCGCCCGTCGTCCGTGAGCCGCTTCCTCAGAGATTTCGTGCCGTACAGTGCCTGCCGCTCGTTCAGGGCCTGGGAGACGTACTCCATGCGCAACACGTCGGCCGCGACGTGCGGATGGGCCCTCAGCCGCTCCTCGTGCGCGTCCCTGGAGGCACAGACGCCACTGAACGGGCAACTGTGCGCAGTAGCTCTTGCGTATGGGCTCGCCGAGCCGCTCGAGGACGTACGCCTCCACGGCGGCCCGCTTCATGCTTGTTTGCGCAGCGAGTGTGTCCCGCACTGGTCGTGTCTCGTTCAGCCAGATCAGAGCGGGGCTCCATGTCCCGCCGAAGCGGGCGTTCATGCCGCTCTGCAGGCTGTGCGCTCGGCCCGGACCGGGTCGCGGAGCTGGTCCGGGCCGAGGGCAACGAACGCCCCCTGCGCACCTTCCTGAACCAGCCCGCCCAGCAGGGCCGCACCGCCCAGCAGCAGCTGCGACGCTTCTTCGGTACGACATCGGGACGGAAGATCCATTACGGCAGGGTCCTCGTCGAAGCCCTGGCACCGGATCGCGTACCCGCACCGCTGGACGGCCTGCTCAACGGCCTCTGACCCAGCCCGGATCCGGAGCGGATCAGTACCGCCGCAGCACCGCCCGGCGCCGCCGTCGGCTCCGCCACGCCGCGACCCCGCCCACCACCGCCAGGCCCGCGGCCAGCGCGGCGAAGAGGGCTGTCGTGGCGCTGATGGCGCCGGCTCCGTCGCCCTGGGCCTTGGTCGTGGCGGACGACGACGGGACGAGGTCCTGGCCGAACGCCGATGCCTCGGAGGTGCTGCCGCCCAGCCAGGTGGTGCCGGTGTCACGGTAATCCGTCACCTGGGCACGGGAGTTGGCGGCCGTGCCCGGCATCCCTGGCTCCTCCTTGGTGAACTGGGCCCGGCTGATGTCCTGTTTCGGCGACTTGGAGAAGTCGACGCCGCCGACGGTGTACGTGTAGATCCAATTGCCGGACCGGCGCTCGAACTTGTAGTCGCCCTGGTTGAACGACTTCAGGTAGCGCTGATAAGTGTCCTGCTCCGACCAGTTCTTGTCGTGGCGCAGCGGCCAGCGGGAGACGTCGTCGCTGCCGATGATGTCGTGGTACGGGCCCGGCTTCACCTCGTCCTGCTGCGCGACCCACTCCGCGGCGACCCTGCTGGCATAGACGCGGCGCAGATCGGCGTACTCCGGCGCGGTGTTGACCCGCTTCTCGACCACCGGGCGGATCATCGTCTCCACGAGCCGCTGGTCGTGCTCGCGCTGCGCCGTCGTCTTCCGGCACTGGTCGCCGGGGATGGTGCCCTCGTACGGCACCGAGTTGACCTTCAGCGGGGCGTCGAGGATATAGATGCCGCCGTCCTGCTCGCGGACCTTGGCGGTGTTCGGCACGATCCAGTTCCGGATCACCGGCATGCACGGCTGGCCGCCGACGTGGCTGAGGGCGTTCCAGAACCGGGCGCCCAGCGCGGTCTTGGGGTTCACCGTCTTCGCGAAGTCGTGCTTCATGGAGAGGTCCGCTTCGAGCAGCACGCGCCCTGCGTCGGTCTTCGCGAACGTGGTGTCCATGATCTGGTCCGGCTGGGTGGGGTTGAGGTTCACCCAGAACTTGTCCGGCGTGAGCGCCAGCCAGGTGAAGAACGCGTCCGAGGCGAGGTGCGCCTTCGCCATGCCGCCCCAGGAGGGGTTGGTGTCCTCGTCCGGGTTCTGGGCAGCCTTGAAGGAGTAGTCCAGGCCCTTGCCGTCCTTGGACGTGCCCACGTAACTGAGCTGGAGGGTGGAGAAGTCCACACCGCCCGGGCTGCTCGACTCGCCTTCTGCGTCCGCAAGTTGCTGTTGGTTCGCGCGTGCCTCCGCCTCGGTGTCGGCGGAGCCGCGGATCGTGTTGACGCCGTCCCCGGCGGAGGGGGCGGTCTTCGCGTCCGGGCTGAAGAGTTCGAGATCCTTCGGGGCGGTGTTCTCGTTCGGCGTGAACTCCGGTATCGCGGCTGACCTGTGCACATGGACCTTGATCCCGGCCGCCTTCAGCTCGGCGGCCGTCGCCTCGTCGGGCTCCTCACCGAAGACGTACCGCACGTCCCAGCCCTGCTCGACCAGCTTCTTGTCCTCCTCCAGCTGCCCCTTCTTGTAGGACCCGTCCGACTTCACCTCGATCAGGATCCGCTGTTCGGGATTGACGAAGTCGCCTCTGCGCTTGCTGCCGGGAATTTTCTGCTCGCACTGCCACTCCGGACCGCCGATGCCGAAGTCTTCGGCGACCTTCTTGTGGAAGGCGTCGCCGCGCTGGCGGATGACCTCGTTGCCGATGTACTGCTTGATCAGCCACGTCCGGAAGCTGCCGGCCCAGGGCCTGCTGCCAATGGTCTGGTTGCGGTTCCAGGCGGCGTAGGCCCGCTCTGGGGAGTCCTCCGCGAGGCCCTTGGTGCTCCTGCCGTACTTCTCCAGCAGCGCGGCCTCATCCATGCCGGGCGGCAGGTCGATGCCCGAGACGGTGCGCTTGGGGTTCGGGTACATGTACCTGCGGTTCTCGTCGGGCGGCGAGCCGTTCGGGTACTTGTCGGACCCCGGGAGGTCGTTGTAGTCCGGGTTCTTGTCCGGTGTGCCGAAAACTTTCGAGCACGGCCCCGACTTGGGGCTGGCCAGCGCCGCCTGCTGCAGCACGGGCAGCCCTCCGGCGAGCAGCCCTACACCGACCGCGAGCACGGCCACGCGTGTCGCGATCCAGTTCCTCGTCCTCATTGCGTGTCCCCCTAGGGGCCTGAACGACCCTTCACGCAGCGGTGCGGCCCCCGTGACATGACACCGCCAAACAACACTCTAGGGGCTAAATTGCCCATATCCTGTGTCGATACGGTAAAGCCTGACCCTCAATTCGCGTACACCGAGCGGGACTTGCGGGACTTGAGCGCCGTACGGAGCGGTCGGCAACCCGAGGCCGCCAGCGGCGCCTACAGTGGCGTCCATGAGCGAGATGCATCCGGAACTGGCAGCATGGCTCGCCCGTCAAGAGGCGGACTTCCCGGCCTGGGCGGAGGCGACCGGCACCCCGGAGACGTGGGACTTCTCCCCCGCCTCCCTCGACGCTCTGGAGACGCTCGTCCGCGAACGGTACGCCGACGCAGATGCCGTCGACGACGCCCTGGACAGCACGTTCGTCCAGGGCGCCAGTTGGTACGTCGGCGAGATCGCCCGGCGCGTCAACGACGGGGCCGCCTGGCACTACCTCCCCGCGGACCCCGCGGCTCTCCCCGGGGCCCCCGGGTCGCCGCAGAGTGTCTGGACCAGAACGCCCCGCGTCGCGCAGGGACCCGAGGTCGAGACCCCCCGGGTGTTCCCCCTTAACGCCCTCCGTGCCCTCCTCGTCGAACCGGACGAAGACGACGACGAGGAGATGGCCTCCGAGTGGGGCGGACCGCTGCGCGATGCGCTGATCCTGAAGGCGTAGTGCGCTGATCCGGGAGGCGCAGTGCTCCGTCGGCCGCAACCACTCGTTGGCCACCGCCGTCGCGCACACCCCGGCTGTCCTCGAACAAAAGGTCTTCATCGACGAGGAACGCCATCCCCTAGGGAATCGTCGGCTTCCCCGACAGCTCCCAGGACTCCCAGCCCTCACTGGAGTAAAACGCCAGCTCCATGCCCCCGACCGTACGGACGAGACACAGCTCACCGCACCCCACAGGTGCGTTCGAGCCTTGGCCTCCACATCCCTTACGAGACACGGCAGATGTGCGTAAACAATCATGCGCGCGTGGATCAGCGGGTAGTACGGCTCGCAGATCGTCCGGCTGGCCTCGGTGTTCAGGCCCCGCTGGATCTCGGTGTCCTTCTCGCCCGGTCCAACTCGCCCGCGTGGTAGCCGATGACCCGGCGAAACGACGACGTGCCGAACTCGGCGGCCGCCCACTGGTTCAGGCACCAGCCTTTGAACTTGATCGAGCACGTCCGCTTGCCCCGCGCCATCTGGGGGACGGTCCCGGCCGCGCGCAGCTCGTCGGACAGCCTCCACGGACCCTGAGCGAAGATCCGGCGCGGCTGGCGGGAGTCGTCCAGGATCACCACCCCGTCGGCGTCCGGGCCGCCTCGCGCGATCTGCACCAGCCGCACCCTGGCCCGGCGCAGCAACGACAAAACGAGACGGTCCACGTAACTCAGGGAGTCGGGCCACTCGTCCCCGGTCACGGCGTGCGCGACCACCAGGTCGGCCAGGTCCGGCCGGAGTCCGTACCGCTCCGGGGCGGCGAGGAACTGCAACAGGATCGCCGTACTGTCCGTGCCCAGCCCGTACGACAGAACGGTGATGCCGGACGCGCGGAACGTGGCAGGCACGGCGGCCGCGGAGTGCTCCGGCGCGGCGGGCAGGTCGAACAGGGCAGGGGCAGACACGGCGGATCCTTCGGCAGGGCAGAAGACGGGCGGGGAGCTGCGCGAGATACGGGGGCCGACTCAGCGGCGGAGGACACGGGCCAAGCGACAGCGGCGACGCTCACGGCGTCCACGGCGCACGTACGCGCGGATCAGCAGAGCCGGGAGAACGGGATTCGAGGGCGCCGCCCACCCGGTCGGCGGGCGGCGCCGGGCGGGGTCAGCGCCTCTGAGCGGGCGGGATACCGTCGTTGGCGTCCCAACTGGCGATCTCGGCGCGGATGAGCGGGTACAGCTCCCGCTTCGGCGGCTTCACGCACGTCGCGAACGCGACCTCGAGCACCTCGTCGGTCGGTTCGTCCGGCTGGCCTGTCGCGCGCTGGTATTCGGTCTCGGCGCGCCACTTCCCGGAGAACGCGAACGCCCGGGTACGTGCCTTCAGCTCCAAAGCCTCCAACCGGCGCTTGCCCTCCAGGACCATCTCCTTGGCCAACTCGTACGGAGGGGTTACGGACAGGTGCGCACCGAATCGGACGGAACGGCCTGCCGTGGTGGACCAGCCGGACGCGTCGAGCAGTTCCTCGTACTCGTCCATGGCGTCCTGCCAGGTCTCCCCGTTGGCGTACTCGGCACGCACGCGCACGGCCAGGTGGTCGACGTCGAACCGGTACCCCTCACGCCCCTCAGCACGGGCCGTGTGTCCCGCCTCGGCCAGAAGGGAAGCGGCCCGCTCGGCGATCACCTCATTCGTCGCCCGCTGCTGCGCCTCCAGACGCTCGCCGAACTCCCGGGAGCTGATGTTCAGTCCAGGGATGAGCGGAGCGCCCTCACGGGCCCACCACGGGGCCCCAGCACCCCCGGATGCGCCTTCCGCGCGCGTGGGCTGTTTGGCGACGACAGACACCGATTCGGTCTCCGCACCTGCGTACTCGCTGCGAGACGTCGAGCTGCTCATCTGGGTGTTCCTCTCTTCGAGTACCGGCGTGCTCTCGCCGGGAAGTTGGGCCGGACGGCCCGGCTTACGTCGCCCACCCCACGAGGGCGGACAGACGCGGTTTCTGGACTTTCTGGACCGTCCACACGCGCGCGGGCGCGTGCGGGGTCTCGAGGGCGCCGCCCGACCCGTCCGGCCGGGCGGCGCCGTGCCGGTCAGATCCGGCGGTCGCCGTGGAAGCTCACGGGCACCTCGACGCGCAGCCGCTTGGGCGTGAAGACCTTCCGGGCGTTCGCGATGGGGTCCTGGCGGCCGTCGAGCCGGGGGAAGCGCACCACAACCGGCGGGTGAGCGGCGATGTACCCGACGGGGCTGTCGATCCCGGCGGTGATCCGCACGAAGATGTGCGAGCCGGTCGGCAGGGTGGAGCGGGCGTTCACGCGGACGCTGGGCGTGCCGGTCTCGATGGCGGACAGCTCCTCGGCCGTGCCGTCGGTGGCGAGGTAGGCGCGGGCCGCCGCGCGGATCTCCTCGGCGGTCCTAGGAAGGTCAGTGCCTCGCATGTGCTCGGCGTGCGGCGCGATGGCCAGGATCACGGCCTTGGCGCGCCTCGCTGCGCCCTGGGCCATGCCGAACGCCTTGGTGCGGCTCGAGACGTCCCCAGCGGTGCGCAGGGCCTCCCACGCGTCCTCGATGTCGGCGAGGGTCTCAACGATCTCGAGGTGGTGTTCGCCGGGGGCGGCCGGTCCGAGGGCGCGCAGTCGGTGGGCGAGGGTCTCGATGCGGTTCGGAGTGGGCGTGAACAGGGCGTCGCGGGCGGCCTCGTGCGCGGCGAGGGCGGCGAACAGCGGCGCGGCGTCAGCCGGGGTGGTCTCCTCGACACGGTGCAGAACGTGAGGGGCGACCAGGTCGGCGCCGCCGTCGTCCCAGCGGACGGCCTGGAAGGCGTAGGCGGCGGCTCCCTCGGCCATACCGAAGGTGACGCCCGTGCGCTCGGTGCCCTTGGCGCGCATGACCACGGGGGTGCTGTCGGCGTAGTAGATCAGGGCGGGGTCGAACATGGTGGCCGGGCGGACCTCGTCGGTGTCCAGGTGACGTACGCGGGCCTCGGTGTCGGCGACCTTGGCAGCCTGAGTACGGATGCGGTCAGCCTCCGCCGCGATCTCCTCATCGGTGGCCGGGCGCAGTTCCACGGTGCCGCGCTCGTCGCGGTAGACGATGCAGGCGCTCGAGCGGGCGGAGGACATCTCGCGGACGTCGCGCTTGCCCTCCATCTGCGCGGTGTTCATCTCGGCCAGGGCGTCACGGGTGGGGATGACCTCGGGAGTGCCGCCGTTGGCGATGCGGACGTGCTTACGGTCGTCGGCGGGCGCGTCCTCGGCGGCAGCCGGAGACAGCGGGACGTAGCGGCGGTCATCGGTGCAGATGGCGTTCTCGTCGTCCTGGTGGACGAGCCAGCCCCGGAAACGCCGGTTGCTGACGATCCGGCGGACGTGCGCAGCGGGGATGCCCTTGTGGACCTGGCGGCCGTCGACGAACTGTTGCCCGGCGCTGAAAATGCCGACGAGCGCACCCAGTGCGTACTGCACGGCCACGGCCGCCGCGAGGCCCTCATCGAGATGCAGACCCGCGGCATGTCCCTCCCCGGCGGTGTCGTCCTCGACGAGGACGGCGGCTGGCTCGTCCCCCTGCTACGCGGCTGGTCCTCCAAGTCCGACGCCGAGGCCGAGGCCCTGGCCATCAAGCTCAACCGACTGCCCGGAGAGGGCGGTTGGGATCCCCGCGAGTTTGCCGAGGTCCTCGAAGACCTGGCCACCGGCGATGCGGAGCTGTTCGACAGTCTGGCCATCCCGCACGACGAGATCGACCGGCTTCTGGCTCAGGTCGACCCCGAGACCCTGCCCGGAGGCGGCCGCGAGGACGAACCCCCTCTGCTGCACCTGCCCGACGACGGAGAGCGTGGCGACGAACTCAGCCCAGATGACGAGGGTCGCTCCCCGCAGACGACGTGCCCCGCCTGCGGGCACATGTTCACGTCCAGCCGCTGATCCCGCCTCTGAGGAACCCCATGTCCACCCGACGCAAGGCACGCCGGCCCCAGAGCCGCAGCGGTCGCCCGCGCCTGCTCTCCGAAGAGGTCGAGGCGCGCCTCGTCGCAGCCTCGCGCACGGGCGTCGCCGTCGAGCTGGCCGCCGAGGTGGCCAGGGTCTCCCGCATCCAGCTTCCTGGCGTGGATGGCCCGCGGCCGCACGGAAATTGAGGCCCGTGAGGGCGGCGCAGACCCAGACCCGGACGAGGAGGAGTACGCGGCCCTCTACGAGAAAGTCCGCACCGCCCGCGCCACCGCGGCCGCGCGCGCCATGATGAACATCCGCAGGGTCGCTGACGGCGGCATCGTCACCAAGGTCACCACCCGCAAGTTCCGCGACTCCGCGAGCGGAGAGATCGTCGAGGAGACCATAGAAGACCGCACCGCGCCCGACTGGCGCGCCGATGCCTGGTACCTCGAGCGACAGCACCGAGAGCACTACGGCAAGGACGCGGTCGTCGCCCTTGAGATCACCGGCCTGGACGGCGCGCCCGTCGGCCAGAACGACCAGCCCGTCGACCTCAGCGAGCTCGCCGAGCGCCTCGACCGGACACTGTTCGCGGTTTCCTACCCGCCAGAACTGGAGGACGGCAGTGTCGTCGACGCCGAAGTTGTCGACTGACGTCCAGCCGTGCCGCGCTACAGTCCGGCATGGGTATCGCAGACACCTCAATCGCCGCTGTTTCGGCTGCTCTCAGCGGCGCCGCGGCCGTCGCCGCATGGCGGGCTTCTCGGGAAGCCAACAGCATTGCCTCGTCGGTCGCGCAGATCGAACGTGACCGTTGGCACCGAGAGTTGACCGGCTCTTCGCAGTTGAGGGTGTAGTCGGGGGTGTTGGCGGGTAGGCGTGGAGGTCTTCCAGGATGGAAGTTCTTCCTACACTGCCCATCCGAAAGACCTCGACATGCTCCACGCTATCTTCGCCGCGCCCTGTCTGACCACGTTCTGCCGTCTCGATAAGCTCGGTCTGGAAGCCGTCGGGCAACGCCTTGAGCCGGATCAGGCGGTGAGCGAGTGCCGGGTCGCCGAGCCGCGTTCACCGATTAGCGGCCAGCACTGCCGCGAGGCCCTCTTGTAGATCTTTGACGAAATACTCGGGAACCTCCAGCGACGGGAAATGTCCCCCGATTTCGGGCGACCTCCATCGGACGATTTGTCGGTACCGCTCCTGTGCCCAGGGGCGCGGACACTTCTCGATGTCGCGGGGATACATACTGATTGCTGACGGGACGTCGACCCGAAGTTCGGGATCGAGCGAGTTGTGGCTTTCGTAGTAAATGCGGGCCGACGATGCGCCGGTCCGCGTCAGCCAATACAGGGTGACGTTGTCAAGAACGCTGTCTCTGGAAATCGTCTCGAACGGGCTATCTTCGGTGTCTGTCCACTCGGCGAACTTGTCAAGGATCCAGGCAAGAAGCCCGACCGGTGAGTCGACGAGCGAGTAGCCGATGGTCTGCGGTCGGGTCGCCTGCTGCTTCGCGTACGCCGCGCGGTGGCGCCAGAAATCGCGGGTTTCCTCGGTCCACTTGCGCTCGGTCGCCGTCAGCCCGTCCGTTGTCAACCCGGGCGGTCCCTCCGCGAACGTTGTGTGGATGCCGAGAACGTGCGCCGGGAACCTGCCGCCGAGAACCGTGGTGATGTTACCTCCCCAGTCGCCGCCGTGGGCTGCGAACTTGCTGTAGCCGAGCCTTCCCATCAGTTCCACCCATGCGGCCGCGATCTTTTCGGTTCCCCACCCGGTGGTGGCCGGCTTGTCGCTGTAACCAAAGCCTGGTAGCGACGGGGCCACGACGTGGAACGCCGGCGCGTCTGCATCTTTCGGATCTGCCAGCTCGTCTACTACATCGATGAACCGAGCAATGCTGTCTGGCCAGCCGTGCGTCAAGATCAGAGGAGTGGCATCCGGGCGCGCGGATCGGCGGTGCAGGAAGTGGATTCCCAGATCATCAATGGTCGTGCGGAACTGGCCGATGCGGTTGAGGCGCTCTTCGAACGACCGCCAGTTGTACCCGGTGCGCCAGTAGTTCACGACATCGACGAGGTCGGCAAGAGGAACGCCCTGTTCCCATCGGCGAGGGTCGGGCGCGGCGCGATAGACCGTCTCAGCCTCCGGTAGTCGCGCCGCGGCCAGTCGCGCGCGCAGATCATCGAGGTCAGCGTCAGTTGCGTGGGCTTCAAATGCTTGCACGTCGCTGGTTAGACGGGGCATGAAACCTCCTGGCCATCGCGGAACCGGCTACGCCCCATCGCGAACCGGCTAAGACGGTTCTAGCATGCCCCCATACCAGCGAGCAACCAGCTAAGGTGGTTCCATGCGTGCTGGCTTCCCTGACTTCCGCCTCGGCAACGTGCTAGCGACCAGCTTCACGGGAACTCTGTCGGAGCGTCATGGCAACGCTGTGGAGCGCATTCCCACGCCGCAGCGACTCATCGACTGGCTGGCAGTGAACGGCCTCGCCGTGGACTCCTGCACCACCGCCCAGCTCGAACTCGCTCGGGAACTGAGGGAGTCGATTCACGCCGCCGCGACAGCGGCCGCGATCCAGGACGCTCTCCCTGCGTCTGCTGTCCAAGTCATCAATGACTGCAGCGCTCAGGGTCGGGCCGCGGCGATCCTGACGCCCGAGGGTAAGCGGCGATGGCGGCTCAGCTCGGCTTCCTGTGTGGAAGATGCCCTCAGCGTGATCGCCGCCGACGCGATCAGCATCATCGCAGGCGAACGAGACGGAAAATTGGCCTTGTGTGCATCACCAACCTGCCAAGCCGCCTTCTTCGACACCAGCCAAAGTCGCACCCGCAAATGGTGTGACATGAACACGTGTGGGAATCGTCAGAAGAAAGCGCGCTTCAATGCCAACCAGCGCAAAAACCCCAGATCAGCGGAGTGATCGTTACCTCGGTACATCCAAGTGGGCCCCACGCCTACGACACATCTGTCGCGTTGGGTGCACCCCAACGGCACCACTAAGAGCCATCCGTCGCCTTCTCCCCCACTGGGGCAACCAACGCCTACGGACCATCAAGAAGGCGCAGGTCGAAGCCTGGGTTCAGGAGATGGAGGCCAACGAGCACATCGCCAACTCCACCGCGGAGAGCCACTGGAAAGTATTCAAGATGGTCATCAAGGACGCCCTCCAGAACGGGAAGATCAGCTTCAACCCCACCTACGAGGTCGATGGGCCGTACGTAGGCGAGTCAACCTCATACGTCTTCAGCACGGACGAGTGCTGGGCGCTCTACGACACGTTCCCTGCGCGGTACCGCCCCATCCCCATGCTCGGCTTCGCCTGTGGCGTCCGTCAGGCAGAGGCGTTAGCCGTGTGCGACGACGTCATCGACACCGACAGAAGACTGCTCACCGTTCGTCGACAGGTCCTCAGGACCCTGGAGACGCGCTACAAACCCACCGTCGTGGACCGCCTCAAGACGAGCCCGCGCATCAACGCGAAGGACGCACCGATGCCTCCGTACCTCCTGGAAGTCCTCCAGGAGTACATGGAGCGTCACCCGCCACGGCCCACGGAGAACATCCTGTGGGAGCAAAAGAAGACGATCAACGACTGCAAGCGCGGCTCGGTGCGGGCACTCTTCTGGACGCCACGCAAGAATCTTCTGGATCAGAGCCATTTCAACGAGGGCATGTGGAAGCCCACGCTGCTGAAGCTGGGCATCAAGGACGAGGAGGGGAACCTTCCGACCTTCCATGACCTCCGGCACACCTTCATCTCCACGTGCCTCCAGAACGGAATCCCCGAGCACACCGTGGCCGCGTGGGTAGGCAACTCCGTCGAGGAGCTGCGCCGCACGTACAGCCACCTCCTGAAGGACCACGCCGACACGCACGGCGCGGTACTCGCCGGCCTGATGGCGCGGCCGAAGCTGTCCCGCGTGCGCAACGCGGCGTGACGCCCCTCCTCTCGTAGGCCCAGCGCCACAGGAGGACCCTCAGCGGGGCTGAGGCCGGCAACCGGCCTCCGCCCCGCTTCTGCTTTCCGGCCCTTGCCACGTCGTCACAGATCGCGCCACAGCCACCAGCCTCGACACCTTCCGACAGATCGCTCCCGGCCGCTTACGATCAGTCGAGGAGTGCTCCCACGCCCAGCAGGGCTATCGGAGAGGTACAGGCTGCGGGAGGCTTCACTGCATGCTGTGGCATCGCGGCAGGCCACCCGGATGCCCCAGGACAGAGGCCGCCTGCACTCGACCCGACCGACCCCGACGCCCGTCTCCGACCCCACAAGTCATGGCTACTCTCGCGGCTACGTACGTAGCCGCGCGGTCCCGTTTGAACCGGTGTGGAACGGGGTCGGGTTAGGCCCTTCGATCTACCCACCAGGTCCCCTGACCTGCAATTTAGCTGGTCATAGGCCCTAGCGGCTGACGAGTTGAGCTGTACGTTGATTACCAGCAGGTGAGCGATCAGCGATGGCACTCACACAGGGGGAAGGTGGTCCGCATGTCCAGCATGTCAGCCAGACTCCGCAAGTTCCTTTCGCGCCCGGAAGCGGCCGGGTCTCAGGAGGACCGGCGTCCGCAGAAGCGCACTCACAACCTGTTCGAGGCGGCCGCGGCTTATGTGTCGGCCTGCGCCGACGACGACCAGGACCGGATCGACGAGGCCGCGGCCTGGGTGTCGCCGGAGGCGTTGTCGTTCGGCGTGAACGAGCTGGCGTGCCGGGCGGTCATCGCCCTCGCGCGGGAACGCGACGAGACGCCCACGGCGGTGGCGCGGACGCTCCTCGGTCTGCCTGCAGTCTGACACCGACGCTGGTACCGGACAGAGCCCAAGGGACGCGACGGACGACCGACCCGGGTCGTGACGGACGGCCGTTTCGCCTCTGGCCAAGCCGGATACCTGCAGCCCCGCGCGCGCCCAGGACCCGTGACAACCGCGGAGCGATCGCACTAAGGTGCGCCGACGGACGTAGCAATGGGGAGGCTGGGATGGCCGGGACGGATGAGACCACCGTCGCCGCCGTGGACGACGACGCGCTGTATGTGCTGACGGCGGTGCTCTTGACGCCCGCGCAGTTCCCCAGCGTGCTGGGGGACGACTACCCGGAGGCCTGCGCGGCGCTCGGACTGGCACCCCTCACCGACGGCTACGGCCTGGTGCTCGGGCAGGACGGGGACGGAGCGCGGTGGACGGTCGTCGTCGACGACGTGTCGCTGGTCGCCGTCGCCATCGCGTCGTGGGACTGCGGCATGGAGTACGACCTCTCGCCCGACGAGCGCTCGATGGTCGCGGCGCTGCCCGGGTGGCCGCTGGCCGTGGCCGTCGCGGCACCCCATGTGCCCGCCCCGCACGACCCCGCGCCCGAAGTCGCCGAACAGGAGCCGCTGTCTCCGCCGGACACCTCGGTCTGGGGTCCGGCCCAACGGCGGCTCGGGGCCGACGAGATAGCGCTCCAGTGGGCGGCCTGGCGGGAGCAGATCGACGACGAGGAGTTCGTGCGTCCGGGCGGCGAGGCTCCCGACGAGGCGGCGGCGCAGAGCGACGACGACACGAAGGAGGGCGACGACGGCGGGAGCGAGCGGCCCAGCGGTGTCCGGCGCGTCCTCGCGGAGGTCCGCGCGTACGTGGACACGCCACCGCCCCTCGGCCGCGTGCGCTCGTCGTTCGCGCCGGGTGGCGCCCGGACGCTGCGGGCCGACGGTCCGGGCTGGTCGATGGTGGCCAGGACCGACGACATCGCCTTCGTACTGCTCGACGAGAAGCCGGGAGAAATCCTGCCCGTGGGTCGTGGACCGGAACTGCCCGGTCTGCTGGCCGCACTGGACAAGATGGCCGTACGCCCGCTCTGACCCGTCCGCATTCATCGCCGGGATGGAGCGCCGCTCGCGAACCGTGCCGTCGGCAGGCCCGCGAGCGGCGATGTGGTCAACTCCTGTGCACTGGAAGGGATCTGACCCGGTCGGTGAAGTCTCAGCGGCCGAGCTCCTTGCGCGTGACGCGGCGCAGCCTGCGCCGCTGTGAGGGGTCCAGCGTCAGATACGCTGCCGCCGGAACTCCCACAATGATCAGAAATGCGGCCCACCAGGGCAGCACGATCCACAGGATGAGCCCGGCTGCCACGCCTCCCGCGGCGATCTTCGCTTGCTTCGACATCTTGTGTCGCCTCCTTCGCGGCCACTGCCGCTCTCTGTCCTGAGAACGGGTCCGTGCCCTTTGCGGTTCCAGGACGCGCCCCTGATACGACCCTGAGTCGCGACCCCTACTCGCCCCTGAGGGGCTCCCCGACCTCGTACATGTGGCGCAGCGCCTCACGGTAGGAGTCCACGAGACCCGTCTCCGCGTAAGGGATACCCAACTCTCGGCAGTGAGCGCGCACCAGGGGCTGGGCCAGCCTCAGGTGGGGGCGCGGCATGCTCGGGAACAGGTGGTGCTCGATCTGGTAGTTGAGGCCGCCGAGGAGCCAGTCGGTCAGAGCGCTGCCGCGAATGTTGCGGGAGGTGAGCACCTGGCGGGGCAGATGGCCCCAGCGCTCGCCTTCGGGGTCGGGCATTTCCATGCCCTTGTGGTTCGGCGCGAAGGCCATGCCCAGGTGGAGGCCGAAAAGTGCCTGATGGAGTGCGGCGAAGGCAAGGGCCTGACCGATGGACATGGAGGTGAGCAGCAGCGTCGCGTAGGCGGCGACATGGACCACCAGCAGGAAGCCCTCCACCATGCGCTCGCGCGGAGGCTGCCGACGCAGGTCCTGGAAGCCGTAGATCTTCAGGGCAATGCCTTCGAGGAGGGTGAGCGGAAAGAACAGCCAGGCCTGGTTTCGGGTGAGCCAGCGACGGAAGCCGGTCCGGCCCCTAGCCTGTTCGCTGGTGAAGACCAGGACGTCGGCGGCGACGTCGGGATCCTTGTCGATGTGGTTGGGGTTGGCATGGTGGCGGTTGTGCTTCTCGTTCCACCACGAGTAGCTCATGCCCAGCAGCAGGTTGGCGTGGACGAGCCCGATCAGGCGGCTCACGGTCCGGTTGGCGGTGATCTGAGAGTGGCCCGCGTCGTGACCTATGAAGGCCGTCCGGGCAGACAGGAGGGCTAGCAGCGGGGCCAGGAGAAGCACCCACCAGGAGTGCCCGATCAGGACGACACCGACCGCGACAGCGGCCAGGGCCAGTGCGTTGACGGTAATGCCGAGGGCGTACCAGCCGTGCCTGCGGTCGAGGAGACCCTGGCCCTTGACGGTGCGCAGGAGCGGTGTGAACTCGCTTCCGACAGCAACTCGGGGAGGGTGTTCCGCGACGGCTGCGGCGGTCTGGGGCATGGTGGTCTCCGGTCTCTCCGGGAACGGGCTGACCTGAAGAAACGTACGGATCAGTGACCTTGGGCGACCATGGCGGCACCACCCGTGTCCACGCTGGGGCCTCCACCCGCCTTCAGGTGGATCTGACAACACCCCCAGAGAAAGTGGCCTACGTCACAGCTACACCACGCCTCTCGAATGCCCACGGTGCTGTATCCTCGGCCACCCTGTCCTCCAGTAGTCAAATTTGAGGAATAAGCTATTCCTGTGCAGAGGAATCCCGCGGCAACTCCCTCCGAGATCTCCGAACTGGCCCGCTGCTGCGCAGTATTCGTGCCCGCCGAACCGGCCCGCACCGGCAGCGTCGCCTTCTGGCGCCCCGACGGCGACGATCCTCCTGCCGTCGGATCAGGCTCCGTCGAGGAGCTGACCGTCGTGCTGCCCGGCGAAGGCGGTGTCGAGCTGGTGAGCGTGCCGGCCGTGCTGTTGCCGGTACGGGCCGCGCTGCCGGTCCTCACGCGCGCGCGTGCCGCCGCGTACGCACACAGGGCGGCCGCCTTCTGGGGTGCGGCGACCCTGCTCGCGCTTCAACTGGCGGCGCGCGGACTATTGTTGCCCGGTCTGAGCGCCGCAGACCATGACACGTGGCGTGTCGGTCCACTGCGGGCGGAGGACGTCGAAAGGATCCGCGAACTCGCCGCCGCGATGCCACCGCACGCGCACGCGGTGCCGGTCGAGGAGACCGAGCCGCTGCGCCTGCCAGACCCGGAGCGGCTGGTGCGCGCCTTCCTCGACGCGGTCGCCGACACGCTCCCCCGGTCCCCTGCGGCGCCGCTCGCAACGAGCGGTTCGGCCTTCGCGGCGCCGGCACCGCAGCACATCCCCGAGCAGCGGGCGTGGGCCGCCGACGTCGCCGCGGGGCACGACGCGGGCGTACGGATCTCGCTGCGCATCGAGATTCCGGGCCTGGACTCGGCCATGGCGGACAAGACACGGCTGCCCTTCCGTGCGGTGCTCCAGCTGCACAGTGTGAGCGACCCGGCTCTGATCGCGGACGCCGCCGAAGTGTGGGCCGGAACGGGCGCCTCAGGTCCGGCCTTCGGTCCGCGCGCGCGTCTGGACGCCCTGCTCGCCCTGCGCCGAGCCGCACGGGCCTGGGCTCCGCTCACGCCCCTGTTGTCGGCGGCCGTGCCCGACGCGATCGACCTCGCCGACGAGGAGATCACCGAACTGCTCGGCGAAGGTGCGCGGACACTCGCGGCTGCCGGGGTCGAGGTGCACTGGCCCAAGGAGCTGGCGCGCAAGCTGACGGCCCGCGCGGTCATCGGACCACCGGATGACGAGCAGGGCCCGGAGCGGCTGTCGTCGGACGTTCCGTCGTTCCTGTCGGCCGATGCACTGCTGGCTTTCAACTGGTCGTTCGCGCTGGGTGATCAGCAGCTGACGCGGCAGGAGCTGGACCGGCTCGCCGAGGCGAACCGCCCCATGGTGCGGCTGCGCGACCAGTGGGTGCTCGTCGACCCGCAGGAGGTGCACCGCGCCCGTGTGCAGCAGGATCACAAGGTCACTCCCATCGACGCGCTGAGCGCCGCTCTGACGGGCTCCACGGAGGTCGACGGCCGCCGGGTCGACGTACGGCCCACAGGGTGGCTGGCCACACTGCGGGAGCGGCTCGCGGACCCGGAGGGGCAGGAGCCGATCGGTCAGCCCGCCGCTCTCGCCGCGACTCTGCGGGACTACCAGCTGCGGGGCCTCAACTGGCTGGCCCGGATGACCTCGTTGGGGCTCGGCGGCTGCCTGGCCGACGACATGGGCCTCGGCAAGACGATCACGCTGATCGCCCTGCATCTGCACCGGCAGAGCGACGAGTCGGCGGCGGGTCCCACACTCGTCGTCTGCCCGACGTCCCTGATGGGCAACTGGCAGCGCGAGATCGAGAAGTTCGCTCCCGGCACCCCTGTGCGCCGTTTTCACGGGCCGCTGCGGAGTCTGGAGGACCTGGCTGAGAGTGAGTTCGTCCTCACGACGTACGGCACGATGCGGCTCGACGCCGAGCAGTTGGCCGCAGCGTCATGGGGCATGGTCGTCGCGGACGAGGCGCAACACGTGAAGAACCCGTACTCGGACACGGCACGCCGGCTGCGGACGATCGGCGCACGCGCGCGCGTGGCACTCACCGGGACTCCGGTGGAGAACAATCTCTCCGAGCTGTGGGCGATTCTCGACTGGACGACTCCTGGGCTGCTCGGCAGGCTCGGCACGTTCCGCAGCCGGTACGCGCAGGCAGTCGAGGGCGGACAGGAACCCGGCGCGGCGGATCGGCTCGCCCAGCTCGTACGGCCGTTCCTGCTGCGCCGTCGCAAGTCGGACCCGGGCATCGCGCCGGAGCTGCCGCCGAAGACCGAGACCGACCGTGCCGTGTCGCTCACCAAGGAGCAGGCAGGTCTGTACGAAGCGGTGGTCCGCGAGACGCTCGCGGAGATTTCGGGCGCCGACAGCATGGCGCGCCGCGGCCTGATCGTGAAGCTGCTCACCGGGCTGAAGCAGATCTGCAATCACCCGGCACAGTTCCTCAAGGAGGAGAGCCCGAAGATCGTGGGCCGCTCCGGAAAGCTGGAGCTGCTGGACGAGCTGCTCGACACCATCCTCTCCGAGGGAGCGAGTGTTCTGGTCTTCACGCAGTACGTGCGGATGGCGCGGCTGATCGAGCGCCACTTGGCAGCGCGTGGGGTGCCCACTCAGTTCCTGCACGGTGGCACGCCCGTCGCCGAGCGGGAGGCGATGGTGGAGCGCTTCCAGGAGGGCGAAGTGCCGGTCTTCTTGTTGTCGTTGAAGGCCGCGGGCACGGGTCTGAACCTGACGCGGGCCGAGCATGTCGTGCACTACGACCGCTGGTGGAACCCGGCCGTCGAGGCGCAGGCCACCGACCGCGCGTACCGCATCGGGCAGACCCAGCCGGTGCAGGTGCACCGGCTGATCGCCGAGGGCACGATCGAGGACCGGATCGCGGACATGCTGCTGCGCAAGCGGGAGTTGGCGGACTCGGTGCTCGGCGCCGGGGAGTCTGCGCTCACCGAACTGACCGACACCGAACTGGCCGACCTGGTGGAGCTGCGAGGAGGCGCCCGATGAGCGATCCGTACGAAGACAGCCCGGAGCGCACCTTCGCCGCGCTGCCGCCCGCGCGCGGACGGGGATTCGCACAGACGTGGTGGGGGCAGGCCTGGCTGAAGGCACTGGAGGACGCGGCACTGGACTCGGAGCAGGTGAGGACGGGCCGCAGGCTCGCGCGCGCGGGAGCCGTGGGAGCCGTGTCGGTGCGTCCCGGACGCATCACCGCGGTGGTCCAGGACCGCGACCGAACTGCGCATCGCGCCGATGTCCTGCTCCAGCAACTGTCCGAGGACCAGTGGGACCGTTTCCTGGACATGGCCGTGGAACGGGCCGGGCACATCGCGGCGCTGCTCGACCGTGAGATGCCACCGCATCTGGTCGAGGACGCGGCGACCGCCGGCGTCGAACTCCTGCCGGGACTGGGCGATCTGGAGCCTGAGTGCGATTGTGATGCTTGGGACCACTGTGGTCACACGGCGGCGCTGTGCTACCAGATGGCGCGGCTGCTGGACCAGGACCCGTTCGTGCTGCTGTTGATGCGCGGCCGGGCCGAGCGTGAGCTGCTGGACGAGTTGCAGGTACGCAGCGGCCCGCGGGTCGAAGCGGCGCCCGTGCGGGATGAGCCGTACGAGGGCGTGGACGCCGCTGAGGCGTACGCGGCGGCGGACATCCTGCCGCCGCTGCCCGCCGCGCCTGTTCTGCCCGGAGAGCCAGGACAGCCGCCCTCGCTGGACACGGAGACAGAACCCGCCCCCGGCGTCGATCCGACCGCCCTGGCGTTCTTGGCGACGCAGACGGCTCGCGAGGCCCACCGGCTGCTCGCCGAGGCGCTCCGGGCCGGGCACGAAGCGCATCCCGTGGAGGCGGAGTTGACGGCCGCACAGGATGCGGTGCGGCTGGCCGTGGGCGCCCCTGAGTCCCCCCTGGCCGATCGGCTCGGCGAAGGGTCGGGCCGCGACCGGGAGGGGCTGGAGCTCGGCGTCCGTGCCTGGGAGTACGGGGGTGTGGCCGCGCTCGACGTGCTCGAGGCGGAGTGGACGGTGGAGGCGGAAACGCTCGCACGCGCGCGTGCCGCCCTTGAGTCGGCCTGGGAGGAGGACGAGCGGCCGCAACTGCGTGCGTCCCGCAATCGCTGGACCGTCGTCGGTGGGCAGGCGCAACTGCGACTGGGGCTCGACGGCCGCTGGTGGCCGTATCGCAAGGAACGGGGACGATGGGCTCCCGTGGGCCCCGCCGCACAGGACCCGGCGACTGCCCTCGCTCTTGCGGAAGGCCGCGACTGAGCCCAACACCGCCCAGCGGATGAGTGGTTGACGCTCGGCGTTCACCTGTCGGTCGTACGGCGTTCGGTACGGGGGCGAAATCTGGCCGCTGTCCACGAACCTGTGCCTCAGGAGGCCCGATGTCCCCGCACGCCGACGGTCGGCGCCGCGTCCACCGCTCCGTCGCCGCGGGTGTGCCGCTGGCCCTGCTGGCCACCCTCGTGGTGGCAGGCACGGCTGTCGGCACCCCCTCAGGGGACGCGCGGGTCACGCACACCGCGACGCTCGGCGACATCCCGCTCGGCGCGTTCAGCAACGCGTCGCTGCCGGGCACGGTGGACAACGACCGCGGTGTGGACCTCGGTGGCATCGGCAGCGACATCTACCCGGCCGGCCGCAAGGGCGAGTTCTGGACGGTCACCGATCGCGGCCCCAACGGCCAGATCACGGTCGACGGCAAGAAGCGCCGTACGTTCCCCGTGCCCGGCTTCGATCCGGCCATCGTGAAGATCCGCGTGTCCGGGGACACCGTGAAGGTGCTGGACGCGATCCCGGTCACCACCTCCTCCGGGAAGCCCGTCACCGGTCTGTCCAACCAGAAGGGGCGCGACGAGGCGCCGTACTCGTACGACGCGGCTCTCGTACAACCCGAACGGTGTGGACACCGAGGGCATCGTGCGCGCCGAGGACGGCAGCTTCTGGCTCGCGGACGAGTACGGGCCCTCGCTGATCCATGTCTCCGCGCGCGGGAAGGTCCTCACCCGCTATGTGCCCGAGGGGCTGGACCTGACCGGCACGGACTACCCGGTCGTCGAGGCACTGCCCTCGATCCTGCTGCACCGGAAAGCCAACCGGGGCTTCGAAGGGTTCGCCCAACTCCCGGGCGGGGACCTGGTGATGGCCGTGCAGAGCCCGCTGTCGGTGCCGGACGAGGACGCGGGTGAGGCGTCGCTCACGACGCGCCTGCTGCGCTTCTCGCCGAAGAAGCGGGCCGTCACGGCCGAGTACGCGTACCGCTTCGATCCGGTGCATGTGGTCGACCCGAGCGAGGACGACACCTCCGAGCTGAAGATCTCCTCCCTGGTGGCCGTCGGCCATGACCGGCTGCTCGTCGAGGAACGCACCGACAAGGCCGCCAGGTTGCAGGTCGTGAAGCTGAGCCGCGGCGCGGACATCCTCGGTGACAAGTGGGACGACGACACCACGTCCCCGTCCCTGGAGCAGCTCGACGACCCCGCCGCCTCCGGGGTTCCGGTGCTGCGCAAGCGCCTTGTCGTCGACCTGGGCAAGGTCGAAGGGGTGCCCGGGAAGATCGAGGGCATCGCGCGCGTGGACCACGACACGCTCGCCCTCATCAACGACAACGACTTCGGGATGACGGACGGCGAGGGCGCGTTCGACGCACAGGGACGCCTGGTGGACAGCGGGGTCGAGACGACGGTGACGTACGTAAGGCTGCCGCGCGGGAGCAGAATCTGAACGCCCGGCTCGCGTTTTCATCCGGTACGCGCGCGTAGCTGACGTTCGTGCGCTACGCGCGCGTGGTTCATGTCAACGGCTTGGTGAGCTTGCGGTTCCCGCCGGGGTCCGCGGACAGGCTGCACGCGACGTTGTCGATGCCGAGCTTGAAGCCGGTGGAGTCCGGATACTGCACCAGGGTGCCGCGCACGGTCCCGGCCGGCTGCTTGACCGCCTTGGCCTGCAGGGGCTTCTCGCACAGGTCCGATGCCGCCTTCTTGAGGGCGGCATCGGTCGAGTAAGTGCCTTCCAGCTCGGTCACCTTCACGACTTCGGCGTCATGCACCGTACGGCACGACCGCTTCGCGGCCTGGCCGGGCCTGCTGTTGTCGACGTTGAAGCAGTCACCGGCCTTCAGCATGTAGTACGGCACTTCGTTGCCCGCGGGAGTGGGGAGCAGTGACTCCAGGTCGGTGGGCAGGCCGCTGGGCAGGTCAGTCGGCAGATCGGGCACGCCGGAGGGCAGCGACGGCAGTTCGCTGGGCAGCTCCGAGGGGATGCTCAGCGACGGCGTGGGCGTACCCCCTGTGGTGTCGCTGCTCTCGGCAGGCGACTGCTTCCCCGATGAGCCGTCGTCGCTGGTGGCCACCAGTACCACCGCGGCGACGGCCCCGATCGCCACGATCACGGCGAGCACGATGAACAGCGCGTTGCGGCGCCCTCCCGGACCGCCGGGTGGGCCAGGGGGCGGTGGTGGCTGCCAGTCCCCGCCGCCCTGCCATGGCGGGCCACCGCCTCCGGGCGGCGGCCCGTAGCCCCCAGGGGGCGTGCCGTAACCCCCGGAAGGCGTGCTGTAACCCTCGGGAGGCGGACCGAAACCTTCGGGCAGCGGGCCGAAGCCGCCGTTGCCCGGAGGCGGCGTGTCGTCCGGCGGCCGGGGAGGCTGGGGCGGTAAGGGCGGCATGGCCATACCGACAAGAGTCGCCTCGAGCCGGTCACCATGCGAGCCCTGCGCGGAACTTGATACGGACTCATGGCATGGATCGCACGATTCCGCTGAATTCCGCGCAGAGCCTCACCCGCGGAGGCGCATCAGCCCCGGGCGCCCAGCAGATGGTCCATGGCCAGCTGGTCCAGGCGCTCGAACGCCATCCCGCGCGCGGCAGCAGCCTCCACGTCGAACTCCTCGAAGGCCGCGCGGTCGGCGAGCAGCGCCTGAAGGCCGTCCGCGGCGGTGGGCTGTGCCAGTTCGTCCAGGCGTGAGGCGCGCAGGGCCTCCTGGACCTCCGGGTCGGCGCGGAAGGCGGCCGAACGCTCCTTCAGGATGAGGTAGTTGCGCATACAGCCGGCGGCCGACGCCCACACGCCGTCGAGGTCCTCGGTGCGCGGGGGCTTGAAGTCGAAGTGCTTCGGCCCGGCGTAACCGGCGCTCTCCAGGAGGTCCACCAGCCAGAACGCCGCCCTCAGATCACCGGCTCCGAAGCGCAGGTCCTGGTCGTACTTGATGCCGGACTGACCGTTGAGGTCGATGTGGAAGAGCTTGCCCGCCCACAGGGCCTGGGCGATGCCGTGCGGGAAGTTCAGCCCGGCCATCTGCTCGTGGCCCACTTCGGGGTTGACGCCGTACAGCTCCGGCCGCTCCAGGCGCTCGATGAACGCCAAGGCGTGGCCGACCGTCGGCAGGAGGATGTCGCCGCGGGGCTCGTTCGGCTTGGGCTCGATCGCGAAGCGCAGATCGTATCCCTGGGAGGTCACGTACTCGCCGAGAAGGTCGAAGGCCTCCTTCATGCGGTCGAGTGCGAGGCGTACGTCCTTGGCGCCGCCGGATTCGGCGCCTTCCCGGCCGCCCCAGGCGACGTAGATCTGGGCACCCAGCTCGACCGCAAGGTCGATGTTGCGGATCGTCTTGCGCAGCGCGTAGCGGCGCACGTCACGGTCGTTGGCGGTGAACGCGCCGTCCTTGAAGACGGGGTGAGTGAACAGGTTCGTGGTGGCCATCGGCACGGTCATGCCGGTCGTGTCGAGCGCCTGACGGAAGCGCTTGATGTGCGACTCGCGCTCGGTGTCCGAGGACCCGAAGGGGATCAGGTCGTCGTCGTGGAAGGTCACTCCGTAGGCACCCAGTTCCGACAGGCGCTGCACCGACTCGACGGGGTCAAGGGCACGCCGGGTGGCATCGCCGAACGGGTCCCTTCCCTGCCAGCCGACGGTCCACAGGCCGAAGGTGAACCTGTCCTCGGGGGTGGGCTGGTAGTTCATGCCGCGGCTCCTTGTTCGCTCCGACTATTTCGTCATGGCGCTTAACAAATTAGTATGCGGAGGCATCTCTGGGAAGAGACGAGGTGTGAAAGCCGGACCGTGTCGGTCCGGGCGCCCGGAAGCAGGCCGTATCCCGCGGAGCCGCGGAAAAGAGGGAGAGAGCCCGATGTCAGCAGCCGAGGGTCCGCTCGTCGTCGGCGTGGACACGTCCACCCAGTCCACTAAAGCACTGGTCGTGGACGCGGCCACCGGAGAGGTGGTGGCGAGCGGACAGGCGCCGCACACCGTCTCCTCCGGGGCGGGCCGGGAGAGTGACCCACGGCAGTGGTGGGACGCGCTGTGTGAGGCCCTGCACCAGTGCGGCGACGCGGCTCACGAGGCCGCGGCGGTGTCCGTGGGCGGCCAGCAGCACGGGCTTGTCACGCTGGACGCCCAGGGCGTTCCGGTGCGCCCTGCCCTGTTGTGGAACGACGTGCGGTCGGCCCCCCAGGCCCGGCGCCTGGTGGAGGAACTGGGCGGCCCGAAGGCCTGGGCCGAGCGCACGGGCAGCGTGCCGGGCCCTTCCTTCACGGTCACCAAGTGGGCGTGGCTGGCCGAGCACGAGCCCGAGGCGGTCCGTGCCACCGCGGCCGTGCGGCTGCCCCACGACTACCTCACCGAGCGCCTCACCGGACTGGGCACGACCGACCGGGGCGATGCCTCCGGTACGGGCTGGTGGGCGTCCGGGACCGAGACGTACGACGAGGAGATCCTCCGCCACGTGGGCCTCGACCCGGCCCTGCTGCCCCGGGTCGTCCGGCCCGGCGAGGTGGTCGGAACCGTGCGCGACAGCGGCGACCTGCCCTTCTCCAAGGGCACGCTGGTCGCCCCGGGCACCGGGGACAACGCCGCCGCCGCACTCGGACTCGGGCTGCGCCCGGGCACCGCGGTGCTCAGCCTCGGCACGTCCGGCACGGTGTACGCGGTGTCGACGCGACGGCCCACCGACCCGACCGGGACCGTGGCGGGCTTCGCCGACGCGCGCGGCGACTGGCTGCCGCTGGCCTGCACCCTCAACTGCACGCTCGCCGTGGACCGCGTCGCCACCCTGCTGGGCATCGACCGCGAGGCCGTCGAGCCGGGCACGAGCGTGACCTTGCTCCCCTACCTGGACGGCGAGCGCACCCCGGACCTGCCGCATGCCTCGGGGCTGCTGCACGGACTGCGCCACGACACGACGCCCGGGCAACTGCTGCAGGCCGCGTACGACGGCGCGGTCCACTCGCTGCTCGGCGCCCTCGACCTGGTGCTCGACGCGGACGCGGACCGCTCGGCTCCGCTGCTGCTCATCGGCGGCGGCTCGCGCGGAACGGCCTGGCAGCAGACCGTACGCCGTCTGTCGGGACGCCCCGTTCAGGTGCCCGAGGCCAAGGAACTGGTCGCGCTCGGCGCCGCCGCGCAGGCCGCGGGCGTACTGACCGGCGAGGACCCGGCGGCGGTGGCCCGGCGTTGGGACACCGCGCGCGGACCGGTGCTCGAGGCGGTGGAGCGGGACGAGGCGGCACTGGCGCGGATCGCCGGGGTACTCTCCGACGCGGCCCCGCTGCTGGAGCGCCAGCCGGATCAGCGCTGACGAGACCCACCTCTGCGGGCGTCGGCCCGCACTGACCAGGACAGCCCTGACAGGGCCGGCCGGACGAGGACTGACGCAGGCATGACCACACCGCTGCACGAGGCCCACCCGAGCAGTCCCGGCCGCCGCCTGCCCGACACCCAGCAGGGCATGCGCCGCCGCAACCTCTCGCGCGTGATGCACACCGTCAGCGCCGAGGGGCCGCTGTCCCGTGCCGCCGTCGCCTCCCGCATCGGGCTGACCCGGGCGGCCGTCTCCACGCTCGTGGACGAGCTGATCCGCTCGGGGCTCCTCGAAGAGCTCGGCCCCGAGCGTCCCGGCCGGGTGGGACGGCCCGGTTCGGCGCTGGCCGTCAGCGGGCATGGTCCCGCCGGGATCGGCGCGGAAGTGGGCGTCGACCACCTCGCCGTGTGCGCGGTGGATCTGCGCGGCGAGGTGCGGGCACGGGCGGTGCGGCACACCGCCAACCGAGGCCGGTCGCCCGAACCGGTGCTGAGAGACCTGACCGCGCTGGTACGCCAGGTCATCGCCGACGCGGACCGGGAAGGCCTCTGGCCCGCGGGTCTCGCCGTCGCCGTGCCCGGACTGGTGGCCCGCGACGCCCGGACCGTGGTACGCGCCCCCAACCTCGACTGGCATGACACGGACCTCGGTGCGCTGCTGCCCGGCGAGCTCCCGCTGACGGTCGACAACGAGGCGAACTTCGGCGGGCTCGCCGAACTCTGGCTCAACGAGGCGGCACCGCGCGACTTCCTGCATGTCTCGGCAGAGATCGGTATTGGTGGAGCGGTGGTCGTGGACGGTCGGCTGCTGCGCGGCAGGCACGGGTTCGCGGGCGAGTTGGGGCATGTGCCGGTACGTCCCGATGGGCCGGCCTGTGCGTGCGGCGGGCGGGGCTGTCTCGAGCAGTACGCGGGTGAGGAGGCCGTACTGCGCGTGGCCGGCCTGGAACCGGGCGAGGACCGCGTCGGACTGCTGGCCGAGCGAGCCGCGCAGGATGACCAGGACGTACGGCGGGCTCTGCACGACGCCGGAACCGCGCTGGGCATCGCGCTGACCGGAGCGGTCAATCTGCTGGACCCTGAAGCCGTGGTGCTGGGCGGGGCGCTGTCCGAGCTCGCGCCGTGGCTGCTGCCGTCGCTGGAACGGGAGTTGGCGCGGCGCACGGCCGGTCCGGCGTGCGCGGTGGCCGTCTCGCGGCTCGGGTCCGAGGGTCCGCTGCTGGGCGCCGCGCACTCGGTGGTACGGGCTGTGCTCGATGATCCGGCGGCGGTGGGGAGCGGGGCGTAGGCCTGGGCTCGCCTGCCCGTGTGGAGTCTCTCCGGCCCCTCCCCCGGCCGTGCCTCCTGTCCCAATCACCCTTGTGAGTGACCGAGTTATCCACAATGCCCGTGTTGTCCACGGATCTGGCCGGACCGCTTCCTCCTCAACCGGCAAGCGCCGTACCGTAATTCACGCGAGGCGCCGCTGTCAGGGCGACGGAGACTTGTCCATGGACCGTGTTGTCCAGGACTGGGGATCGGGGGATTCACATGTCAGGAGTAGTACTGCTGCGGTGCCGGAACGGGTCGGAGGCGGGCGGATTTCCGTGCGTGGCCAAGCTCCGCAAAGAGCGGCTGTCAGAACGCGAGATACCTCGCGGGCTGCACGCTCGGCTGCGCGAAACGACTCACCACCACTAACCACCGAAAGGCAGTTCTCCTTTGAACCGTCCCGGCTTCCTGCCCACGTCACTTCCCAGCAGGCGGCGCATCCTGCAGACAGCCGCCCTCGCCACACTCTCCACCGCGTTACTGCCCAGCACACGGGCCGGCGCCAGGACCCCGGCGTTCGACTACTCGCTCGCCGAATGGGTCCCGGCGAGCCTCTCCAACTACACGGTCTCCGACCGTCCGAGGAGCCATCCCATCGACTTCGTGATCATTCATGTGGCGCAGGCGACCTACGCGAACACTCTGCGCATCTTCCAGAACCGGGAGAAGAACGTGTCCGCGCACTACGTCGTGCGGTCGGCCGACGGCAATGTCGCGCAGATAGTGCGGGAGCGCGACACCGCCTGGCACGCGGGCAACTGGGACTACAACACACGCAGCATCGGTATCGAGCACGAAGGGTGGGTGGACAAACCCGCGTACTTCACCGACCGCATGTACGAGGGGTCGGCGAGGCTGACCGCGGCGATCTGCACCAAGTACGGCATCCCCAAGGACCGCTCGCACATCATCGCGCACTATGAGGTGCCGGGCTCGGACCACACCGATCCGGGGCCGCACTGGGACTGGACACGGTATATGAGGCTGGTCAACTCCGCCTGATGGACGGGCCGTTGAGGGGCGGAAGGCAGCGGGGCCCAGGGCGAGCTCATACCGAGCCCGTACCGAGCATGGTCGGGACGCTTGTCCACGCTCGTCACCGGAGTGACGATGTCCCCAGCCGCATTGCCTTCCGGGGAGGCCGAGTTGTCCGATCCATGGGTGGCCCTGGAGCCGGGGTCCGATCCCGTCGAGAGGGTGCGGGTGCTGCGCCGCGCCCACGAGACGTTCACGGAAGCGGGCACGGTGACGCGGCCGGTGCGTTCCGTGGTGGCGGATTCGTGGCGTCGCTCGGCGCGGGCAGGGGTGGGCCCTGACGGCACCGCGCGCGTGGAGCTCACGGACGGTGACCTGGGCTCCTACCGTGCGGAGCACCCGTTGGCCCGGGTGATGCCGCTGTTCCGTGAACTCATGGGCACGTTCGCGTCGGACGGCGAGCATCTCCTCGCGGTGTGCGACGCGCAGGGCAGGCTGCTGTGGGTCGAGGGCCACGCGGGGACCCGGCAGAAGGCCGACGGGATGAACTTCGTACCGGGAGCGCGCTGGGCGGAGTCGGCGGTCGGTACGAACGCTCCGGGTACGGCGGTCGCTCTCGACCGGCCGGTGCAGGTCTTCGCGGCCGAGCACTTCATCCGGCGTGTGCAGCCGTGGACGTGCGCGGCGGCTCCCGTGCACGATCCGCGCACGGGACGGCTGTTGGGCGCGGTCGACATCACGGGCGGGAACGGGCTCGCGCATCCGCACAGCCTGGGTTTCGTGCAGGCCGTGGCACGAGCGGCGGAGTCCCAACTGGCGCTGCTGGCACCGGCCCCGACCACCACCGACGCGCTCGAGCTGACCGCGCTGGGCCGTGATGAGGCGCTGCTCATGGCGGGCGGCCGCACGCTGCGCCTGAGCCGCAGGCACAGCGAGATCGTGGTGCTCCTGTCCAGGCACCCCGAGGGGCTGACCGGCGACGAGCTGCTGTGTGCGCTGTACGAGGACGAGTCGGTGACGCCAGTGACGTTGCGTGCGGAGCTGGCCAGGTTGCGGCGGCTCCTCGGCGCGGGGCTGCTCGGCTCGCGGCCGTACCGGCTGACGGTTCCGGTGGAGTGCGATGTCGAGGTCGTGGAGCGCGGGCTCAGCGCTGGGGCGGTCACGGCTGCGGCGAGGGCGTACGTGGGTCCGCTGCTGCCCGGTTCGCAGGCGCCGGAGGTGGTGCGGCTGCGCCGAAGGCTCGCCGACGGGCTGCGCGCGGCGCTCGTGGCCCGCCGCGACCCGGACCTGCTGGCGGACTGGGCGCACGCACCGTGGGGCGAGGACGATCTCGACGTATGGCGGACGCTCGCCGCGATACGCCCGACGGCGCCCGTACGGGCTCGGCTGAAGGAGCTGGAGGCCGAGCAGTCGGCACCGCGCGGGTGGCCGGGACACTGACGGCCCTCATCCGCCGCCACGGCCTCGCCTTCGCCGGCACCGCGCCCGCTCCCCCGCCGTACTCGCGCAACGTACCTGCAACCTCTCCCCTCCTACGCTCGCGCCGAGAGCCGCCCAACGGCGGGCGGTCCTTCCCCGGGAGGCAGAACAGCATGACCCGTTACGCAGCGCCCGGCACCGACGGCGCGATCGTCTCCTACCAGGCACGGTACGACCACTTCATCGGCGGCGAGTACGTGCCGCCGGCCCGCGGGCAGTACTTCGAGAACCCGAGCCCGGTGAACGGGCAGCCGTTCACGGAGATCGCGCGGGGCACGGCGGAGGACGTGGAGCGCGCGCTCGACGCGGCACACGCGGCCGCCCCCGCCTGGGGCAGCACGTCGGTGACCGCACGTGCCGACATCCTCCTCAAGGTCGCCGACCGGATGGAGGCGAATCTGGAAAAGCTGGCGGTCGCCGAGAGCTGGGAGAACGGCAAGCCTGTCCGCGAGACGCTGGCCGCCGACATCCCTCTCGCCATCGATCACTTCCGCTACTTCGCGGGGGCGATCCGTGCCCAGGAAGGGTCGCTCGGCGAGCTCGACGACGACACGGTGGCGTACCACTTCCATGAGCCGCTGGGTGTCGTGGCGCAGATCATCCCGTGGAACTTCCCGATCCTGATGGCGGTGTGGAAGCTGGCCCCGGCGCTCGCCGCGGGCAACACGGTCGTCATCAAGCCCGCCGAGCAGACTCCGGCGTCCATCCACTACTGGATGAGCCTGATCGCGGATCTGCTGCCGCCGGGCGTCGTGAACATCGTCAACGGGTTCGGGGTCGAGGCGGGCAAGCCGCTCGCGTCCAGCCCGCGCGTTGCGAAGGTCGCCTTCACCGGGGAGACCACGACGGGGCGGCTGATCATGCAGTACGCCTCCGAGAACATCAAACCGGTCACGCTCGAACTCGGCGGCAAGTCCCCGAACATCTTCTTCGACGACGTATGGGCGCGGGACGACGACTTCCGGGACAAGGCCCTCGAAGGCTTCACGATGTTCGCGCTCAACCAGGGCGAGGTGTGCACGTGTCCGTCCCGGGCGCTCGTGCAGCAGGGCCACTACAGCGAGTTCCTCGACGCGGCGGTCGCCCGCACCGAGCAGATCAAGCCCGGTCACCCGCTCGACACCGAGACGATGATCGGCGCCCAGGCCTCCAACGACCAGTTGGAGAAGATCCTCTCCTACCTGGACATCGGCCAGCAGGAGGGCGCCAAGGTTCTGACGGGCGGTCATCGCATCGAGTACGACGGTGAGTTGGCGGGCGGCTACTACGTCCAGCCGACGATCTTCCAGGGCGACAACCGGATGCGGATCTTCCAGGAGGAGATCTTCGGCCCGGTCGTCTCGGTGACGTCGTTCGCCGACTTCGACGACGCCATCAAGATCGCCAACGACACGCTGTACGGGCTCGGGGCCGGCGTATGGACGCGGGACATCAACACGGCGTACCGCGCGGGCCGTTCGATCCAGGCGGGCCGAGTATGGACGAACTGCTACCACGCGTACCCGGCACACGCGGCGTTCGGCGGCTACAAGCAGTCCGGCATCGGCCGCGAGACACACAAGATGATGCTGGAGCACTACCAGCAGACGAAGAACCTCCTGGTG
This sequence comes from Streptomyces pseudoechinosporeus, assembly GCF_054783935.1. Classification (NCBI taxonomy): domain Bacteria; kingdom Bacillati; phylum Actinomycetota; class Actinomycetes; order Kitasatosporales; family Streptomycetaceae; genus Streptomyces; species Streptomyces pseudoechinosporeus. The sequence continues at coordinate 750,007 of NZ_BAAGPS010000009.1, read as the reverse complement.
TCGTATTCGCCGAAGAAGCTGGGCTTCTTCTAGGCACAGAAAAAGGGCGCCTGACCAGGACGTATGCCCGCCAGGCGCCCTTCTGGGCGCACTCCTATGCCGCGAGTCGAAACGCGGCCTCACTCCCGATATCTCCCACCCCTGTTCCAGCTCTGACCAGCAGTTCCGAGGCATTTCCGGGCCAGGGACCCTAAGACACCCTCCGGGTTATCTGTCCGGGCCTCCCACCGCTGCATGCAACACCATTGCACACAGCGGGACGCCATCGATCGTTTCATGGCCGCAGCAAGCCGGTCGCCGCCCCCATTACCGTTTCCCTCGACCCGCAACGGGGTTCCCGGCCTCCGGGACCGGCATGACTTTGCCCCCCTGCCATTGATGATCTGGGGGTTGATGTCACCGGGCCCAGAGGCACTGGTAGACCGCTGATTGGGGGCATAACCACCGGCTCCCCTCGGGGAGGTTGGGAGGCTCTTCGTCATGTGGATGCCGCCGGCTGGGACGTGACTCACCGAGCGACGGAACGGTCCCCCTTGTGCGCAGGACTGGACCAATGCCGCACAGTCCCCCATGATGACGGTGCCATGACAATGCATGCCTCAGGGTGGTGACCGTGCGCGGATCCTTCATCAAGGCCATGGCCACACTGGCCGCCGTACTCCTCCTGGTGGCCCTGGCACCCATTGCCGAGGCAGCAGTCGGGCGAGAGCCCGCCCCCGAGGCCGGCGCCCGACCTGAGATCGCCGCGACCGCGGCGGACTGGACGCCGCCGCTCAGCACGCGGGGTCGTTGGATCGTCGACGCGGACGGCGACCGCTTCAAGCTGCGGTCCGGCAACTGGCACGGAGCCAGTGGCACTTGGAACGGTTCAGGAAGCGCGGACGAGGACGCCAACCACCACGCGGGCGAGAACTCCGGCCGGATACCGCTCGGCCTGGACCGTGCCCCCATGGCCGAGATCATCGCCGGTTTCCGGGAGATCGGGATCAACAGCATCCGGCTGCCCTTCTCCAACGAGATGATCCACGACAGCCGTCCCGTCACGGACGATTCCGTGGCCGCCAATCCCTCCCTGCGCGGCAGGTCCCCGCTACAGGTGTACGACGTTGTGGTACGGGAACTCACCGCCGCCGGGCTCGCGGTGATCCTCAACAACCACACCAACACCACCCGCTGGTGCTGCGGAGTCGACGGCAACGAACGCTGGAACGCGAGCCAGTCCGCCGAGACCTGGGAGAACGACTGGCTCTTCATGGCCCGCCGCTACCGGGACAACCAGCGCGTCGTCGGCGCCGACCTCTACAACGAGGTGCGCCGCAATGTCTGGGACGACCCCAACTGGGGGCTCGGTGACCACCACGACTGGTTCGCCGCCTCGCAGCGCGTCGGTGACCGCATCCTGACGGAGGCCGACCCCGATCTCCTGATCATCGTGGAGGGCATCAACTGGACCGGCATCCCCGTCGACGGACTCCCCCACGAACGCCCCACCCTGGAGCCCGTACGCCGCCTCTCGCACACGCTTGTCGACTCCGGCAAGCTCGTGTACTCCGCTCACTTCTACGACTACACAGGCCCGAACCACAGCGGCGCCACCGGAACCGGCGAGACCACCGACCCCCGCTACCGCGACCTGGCTCCCACCGAACTGGTCGACGTACTGAACCGCCAGGCGTTCTTCGTCACCGCCGAACAGGACCGGCACTTCACCGCCCCCGTCTGGATCAGCGAGTTCGGCATCGGAGGCCGTGACGAGACCGGCCAGAAGCAGCGCGCCTGGTTCGAGAACTTCGTCGACCATCTGATCCGTACCGACGCCGACTTCGCGTACTGGCCGCTCGTCGGCTGGCACGAGAACCGCACCGGCAACGGCTGGGCCCTTCTGCACTGGGACGCCGGGGGCCGCCGCATGGGCCTCTACGACGGCGACGACTGGCGGGCCGCTGCCTGGACCCGGCTCATCCAGGCCCAGGGTCGCACCGGCCCGGTGGAGCCCGTGGCGGACTGGTCGATGCTCAGCCCCGATCACGGCGACTTCGTCCAGTCGCGGCGGATACGGGCCCTGCCCGACTGGGACTCCGGCGCCCGCAAGGCTGTGTGCCCCGACGGCCAGCGGCTGCTCGGCCTCAGCCACACCGGCAATCGGGGCCTGTGCTCAGACGTGTCCGTCGGCCCCTTGTGGGACCCGGCCGGCGGACATGTGGTGGTCGTCGACGACCGGTACGTCAGGCCGGGCCACGACTGGGCGTCCGGATACACCAAACTCCAGTGCGCCGACGGCCACTTCCTGACCGGCTACAGCGTCCGCGGCTCCGCCGTCTCCGCCGCCCTGTGCGCGGCCGCTCCGGCCGACGGGCTCGGCACGGGCGGCCGTACCGTCTGGTTCGACCGCGGCGACAACAGGGGCTCGGCCGCCAAGGGCGGCGACTTCGCGCAGGGCCACTACAAGGGCCAGTGCGCGGACGACGAGTACGCGGCCGGGATCGCGTACACGGGCCGGGTGGGCTCAGCACGGACTCCGGACGCGCTGTACTGCCGAAAACTGCGCTGACCTGCTGCGTCATTAGGGTCATCGTGCCGGGCTCCCCGAGCGGTTCGGGGCGCCGCCGGGTCCTACGGTCCCCGGTCGGCTCGTCTCGTCCCGTACCCGCCGCCCGACAGGGTCCGCAGCGCCGAGGTCACGGCATCGGCCATCGCCCGCCGCGCCACGGTGAGGGCCGGGCGGGGGTCGACCGCCGCGGGTGCCGCGGCGAGTGCGTCGCGGACCGCGCCGGTGAAGGCGACATTCAGTGCCGTACCGATGTTGATCTTGACCATGCCGGCCGCCACCGCCTGCCGGAGCTCTGCGTCGGGCACGCCCGTCGCGCCGTGCAGGACCAGCGGCACGGGGACCGCCTTGGCGAGGCGGGCGATGAGGCCGTGGTCCAGCCGGGAGGTGCGTGTGGTCATCGCGTGGGAGCTGCCGACCGCGACGGCCAGTGCGTCGACCCCGGTGGCGGACACGAAGTCGCGCGCCTGATCGGGGTCCGTACGTGCCGAGGGGGCGTGCACTCCGTCCTTGCCGCCGATCTCGCCGAGTTCCGCCTCCACCCACAGGCCCTGAGCGTGTGCCCACCGCGCCGCGGCGCGCGTGGCGGCGACGTTCTCGGCGTGCGGCAGCGCGGACGCGTCGAACATGACGGATCCGAAACCGCAGTCCGCGGCGCGGTGCAGCAGCGCTTCGTCGGTGACGTGGTCGAGGTGCAGCGCCACTGGGACGGCGGCCGCCTCGGCGAGCGCGGCGGTGGCGCGGGCTATCGGGGCGAGCCGGCTGCCGTGGAACCGTACGGCGTTCTCGCTGATCTGGCAGATGACCGGGCAGCCCACGGCTTCCGCCCCGGTGACCACGGCCTCGGCGTGCTCCAGGGTGATCACGTTGAACGCGCCGACGGCCCGTCTGTCGCGGCACGCGGAGCTCACCACGTCGGCGGTGGGAGTCAGCGGCACGGACGACCTCCGATCGTGGCGTGTGGGGGCCGCGACAGCGGCATGGACTTATGGAGAGTGCAGGGTTTTGCTCGTTTGGCGACCATAAAACACCCAATCAAGCACTGTGATTTCATGGAGGTGCGCACATCGTGGCGCACACCATCGACAGGGAGTTGTGAGACATGGCGGGACCGCAGGCCCGGTGGAGCGCGCTGCTGGAGATGCTGACGCGCGACGGGCGGATCGAAGTCGAGGCGGCTGCCGAGGAGTTGGGGGTCTCCGCCGCGACGATCAGGCGAGACCTCGACGAGCTGGCCCGCCAGCAGATGGTCACCCGCACGCACGGCGGAGCCGCGCTCAACGCCATCGCCTACGACCTGCCACTGCGCTACAAGGCCGCGCGCAACGCTCCGGAGAAGGAGCGGATCGCGCACGCGGCCGCCGGGCTGGTGAAGGCCGGCGCCGTGGTGGGGTTGAACGGCGGCACCACGACCACCGAGGTGGCGCGGGCACTGGCCACCCGCGCCGACCTGAGTTCCGGCGGCGCGGAGACGGCGGTCACCGTGGTGACCAACGCCCTGAACATCGCCAACGAGCTGGTCGTGCGGCGCCACGTCAAGCTCGTAGTGACCGGTGGAGTGGCCCGGCCGGCGTCCTATGAGCTGATCGGGCCGCTGGCCACCGAACTGCTCGCGGAGATCGCACTGGACCAGGTCTTCATCGGGGTGGATGCCATCGATGTGGCCCACGGGGCGACCGCCCACCACGAGGGCGAGGCCAGCATCAACCGGGCGCTGGCCCGCCGCGCGCAGCGGGTCGTCGCGGTCGCCGACTCCTCCAAGCTGGACCGGCAGGCCTTCGCCCGCATCTGCCCGGTGGAGGAGATCGACGTCCTGGTGACCGACAAGGCCGCCTCGGACGAGCTGACCAAGTCGTTCGTGGCGGCCGGTGTGGAGGTCATCCGCGCCTGACACCGCACGCCGCTCCCGTGCCGGCCCCGGCCGCGATGCGCATCCCGTCGTCATCCCCGAACGCCGCCCGCGGTCAGGCCGGAGACGAGGTGGCGCTCCACGAAGACGAACAGCACCACCACGGGCACGATCGAGACGAGCGAAGTGGCGAACAGGTACTGCCACTGCTCGTGGTACGAGGTGACGAAGCCGGGAATCGCCCTGGTCAGGGTCATCCGGTTGCTGGACGAGGTGATGGTGAGCGCCACCACGTACTCGTTCCACGCGGCGATGAAGGTGTAGACGAGCGCGGTCACCACACCGGGCATCGCGAGCGGCAGTACGACACGGGTGAGGGCGCCGAACCGCCCGGTGCCGTCGAGCCAGGCCGCCTCCTCCAGTTCCCGGGGGATGCTGGCGAAGTACGCGTTGAGGATCCACACGCAGAACGGCAGGTTGAACGCGGCGTTCACCAGGATGAGGCCCTCGGCGGTGTCGGTCAGGTCGAGGCTGACCATCTCCCGGTAGATGCCGACCAGCAGTGCGGTCGGCGCGAACATCTGAGTGACGAGTACGAGCAGCAGGAAGACGCCGCGCCCGCGGAAACTGTGCCGGGCGGTGTAGTACGCGGCGGGCAGCCCGACGGCCAGGGCGAGCAGCGTCGCCGCCCCGGCGACGTACAGCGAGAAGACCAGCGCGTCCGCGACGCGCGGGTCGGTGAGCGACCAGATGTGCGTGAAGTTCGACCACTCCCATCGGGAGGGCAGATAGGACGGCGGGGACTTCATCAGTTCGGGCGTCGGTTTGAGCGCCGTCAGCAGCATTTCCGCGTAGGGCGCGAGAAACGCCAGCGCCACCAGCCATCCGACGGCGGTGAGCAGGACGGTGCGCAGCTTCATCGGTCTTGGCCGCCTCCTGCGCGGCGCGGCTTTGCGGGGGATGACGGTGGTCCTGCTCACGCGGTGTCCTCCTGTCGGCGGACGACGCGCAGATAGACCAGCACCACAGCCAGGATCAGCCCGAAATTGACGACGGCCATGGCGGCCGACTCCCCCACCGACTGGTTGTCGAAGGCGAGTTTGTACAGGTAGGTGGTGGTCGTGTCGGTGGCGAACCCGGGGCCGCCGCGCGTCATGGCCCAGATGATGGGGAACGAGTTGAACACGTTGATGACGTTGATGATCGCGGCGACCACCAGCGAGGGCCGCAGCAGCGGCAGGGTGATGCCCAGGTAACCGCGGACCGGGCCGGCGCCGTCCACCCGCGCCGCCTCGTACACCTCGGCGGGGATGCTCTGCAGACCGGCCAGCAGGACGAACGAGGTGAACGGCAGCGAGACGAACACCGCCACGCCCATCATCGCGGCGAGGGCCGACCCCGGATTGGCCAGCCAGTTGACGGGCGCGTCCAGCACACCGAGGTCCATGAGCAGCCGGTTGACCACGCCGTAGAAGTTGTTGAGCATCCAGCGCCAGATGAGGGCCGTCATCAGCACGGACGAGGCCCAGGGCACGATCAGCGCCCACCGCACCAGCCTGCGCCCGGGGAACCGGGAGTTCAGCAGCCCGGCCAGGCCGAGAGAGAGCACGAGCGTGACGGTGACGACTCCGACGACCCACACGAGGGTGCGCAGCAGTACTCCGGGCAGGTCGCCCTCGGCGAACAGGTCGGTGTAGTTGCGGACGCCGGCGAACCCCTGGGACTGTCCGGTGGAGCTCACCCGTGTCAGGGACGTACGGATCATCTCGATGACCGGCCAGACGACCATGGTCAGGATGAGGAGGGTCGCGGGACCGAGCCACAACACGGGCTCCAGCACGCGCCAAGTCCTGCGACGGCGGCGCGGCGAGGGTGGC